>NZ_CP092519.1:1269626-1587033 GCF_022430525.1 Cetobacterium somerae
AAATACATTTATTTTTAATCATAAGTGGGATATGGAAGTTTGTAAAGTTCCATATACTTTTTCTGAAGAAATTATTTGGAACAAAATTCCTTTTGAAGATCCTGAGTGGACATTTATGCTAAATCGTCATAAATTTTGGATTTATTTAGCTAAAGCTTATACTTTAACCTCTGAAAAAAAATATTTCGACACTTTTATCTCACAGGTTAACTCATGGATTAACACTGTAGATGTTTTCAAAGATGAATATTTCAATTGTTCTAGAACTATTGAAATAGGAATTCGATGTTTAAATTGGATAAAAGCTATTAAAATTTTTAAAAATAGTTCTTGTAATTTAAACTTTATTGAAAATAAAATGATTGAATCCCTTATATATCAATGTGAAATTCTAATTAAAACTTATGATGATTTTAGAACTCTTAGTAATTGGGGAGTTATGCAAAACTGTGGATTAATTTCTCTAGCTTTAAATTACCAAGAACAATATCCTATTCTTAAGAAACACTTAGTTATCGGATTAGAACGTTTGGAGCATCAATGTAAAATTCAAATTTTGCCTGATGGAGTTCACTGGGAGCAATCCCCTATGTACCAAAATGAAGTTTTAAATTGCCTACTTGATGTTGCATTTGATTTTGAAAAATTAAATTTAGATATACCTACTTTTATTCTATCTAGTATAAAAAAACTAGCTTATAGTAATGCTTATATGAAAAAACCAAATCATAATCAACCTATGCAAGGAGATAGTGATGAGACAGATTTAAGAGATATTATTACTCGATCAGCTTATATTTTAAAAGATCAAAATTTAAAATACTTTGGATATAATTTTGTAGACTTTGAATCTATTTGGGATATTGGAGACTCTAATGTTTCTAGATATGAAGAATTACCAACTAAAAAACCTAATTTTACTTCAATCGCTCTAAAAGAAAGTGGAAACTTTTATCTAAGAGACTCTTTTGAAGAGAATAGTAATTATCTTTGGTTTAGATGTGGAGCTCTTGGTAGTGGTCATGGACACGGAGAACATCTACACTTTGATTTAGTATCTAATGGAGAGGATTTTATAAGTGATCCTGGAAGATTTACTTATGTTGAAGGCAATAGAGATCGAGAGTTTTTAAAAAGTTGTTTTGCTCATAATACTACTATTGTTGACAATCTTCCATTTAGTAAATTTAATGGAGCGTGGGGTATTGTTGAATCTGCTTTAACTCTAAATACACACCACTCTTTTAATACAAACTTTGATTTTGTAGAAGGTGGACACTTGGGGTATATCTCTTTAGAATCTCCTGTTGTTACTAATCGAAAAATCTTATATTTAAAAAATGATTTGTGGATTATTATTGATGAATTTTTAACTGAAGGTGCTCACGAATATTCTCAAATCTTTAATTTTTATCCAGATAAAAAACCTACTATAATTAATAATCAAAAAGCTTTTATTAAAGGAAAAAATAGCAATCTTTTCATGTATTGGATCGACAAAAACTTAGACTTAAATTTAAAAAATAGTATTTTTTCTACTGAATATAATAAAAAAAATTCTAATTTTCAATTAGTTAGCTCTATAAAAAGCGATAAAAGTAAAACACTATTTACTGTAATATCTTCTAAAGAACTTACTATCAAAGAGACTTCCATTTTAAGAGGAGACGGATCTTTTGTTCCCTCTTATGAGGCTCAGGCAATTGAAATCACTTTAACTTCAAATAATAAAATCATTGTTTTTAACTCAATGATTGATATAAACAATCAGAAAAAAAGTTATTTAGTTGATAATATTTTATTTTATGGAAAAACTGGATTTATTAAAAAGTGTGACAATACTACATCTTTTGAAATTATTAAATATTAAAAAAGTATCCCTTAGAATAATTCTAAGGGATACTTTTTATATTTTCTCTACTTTTACTTTATCAAATAATTCCTTAACAACACCTAAATCAATATTTCCTGTTTCATCCATCATTGCATTAGATATTCCACAAGCCATTGCTAATTTTAATATTTCCTCTATTGATTTCTTTTTATTTAAACCATATGCAAATCCAGCAATTGTCGAGTCACCACTTCCTACCGGATTTTTTATATTTACTGTAGGTATATTTACTCTATAGATATCATTTTTCTCATCAATGAAAATAGCTCCATCTTTTCCTAAAGAAACTAATAAATTTTTACAACCTCTATTTTTTATCTCTTTAGCACCTTCTAAAAGTTCTGAAAAAGTTAACAGTTCTCTTCCTAACATTCCTTCTAGCTCTTCTTTATTAGGTTTTATAAGGTATGGATTCCCTTCGATACCTTTTAGTAAAAATTTACCACTTGTATCAAGTATCACTTTTTTATTATTAGCTATTTCACATAAAATTTTGTAAATATCATCTTGAACTCCTTGAGGAGCACTTCCACTAATACAGATTGTTTCAAATCTATCAAAATTATTTTTAAAGAACTCTAAAAATTTATCAATATAATTTGATGAAATTTTTTCTCCAGGTTCTAATATTTCAGTTTGTGTCCCTTTTCCTAATACGGCTATACAACTTCTTGTTTCTACATCTGTTTTTATAAATCTATCTTTAATTCCTATACTTTCTATTTTACTACTTATCCACTCACCACTATTTCCACCTAAAAAACCACTTGCTTCAACATTTTCTCCAAGTAATCTTAAGACTCTTGAAACATTCAATCCTTTTCCACCAGCTGTTTTAGATGCTTTTCCTCTAAAAATACTATTTATTTCAAAATTATCTATTTCATATCTTATATCAATTGCAGGATTTAAAGTTATTGTTAATATCATGATTATCCTCTGTTATCACTTTTACACATAATTATTTTATCTACAACAACCTTTTTCATAGCTTCTTTTGCTGGAATTAAATATTTTCTCGGATCGCTTTCATTTGGATTTTTTAAGAAAAATTCTTTTAAACTCTCTGCAAATGGTATTTTTAATTCTGTTGCAATATTAACTTTACAAATTCCATCTTCTATTGTTGTCCTAACTGAGTCAAAAGGTACTCCTGATGCTCCATGTAAAACTAATGGTATATCCACTAATTTTTTTATCTCTTTTAATCTATCATAATCTAATTTTGGTTCATTTTTATATAATCCATGAGCTGTTCCTATAGCTACTGCTAGTGAATTTACCCCAGTTCTTTCAACAAACTCTTTAGCTAATTTAGGGTCTGTATATGAAGACTGTGATTCATCAACTATTAAATCATCCTCTTGTCCTACTAACTTACCTAATTCTGCTTCTACACTTACATCATATCTATGAGCAAAATCTACAACTTCTTTTACTATTTTCACATTTTCTTCAAATGGATGGTGTGATGCATCAATCATAACTGACTTACATCCTAATAAGATAGCTTCTTTTATACTATTTACATCTTCATGGTGATCTAAATGAAATGCTATTGGTATATCATACTTTTCACTTGCTGTCTCTATCATTTTTATCAAATACTCAATACCTGCATATTTAACTGTACTTGGTGTTGCAGCTAATATAACTGGTGATTTTAACTCGTTTGCTGTATCTACCACTACCTGAATTGTCTCTAAATTATGAATATTAAAAGCTGGTACTGCATACCCTCCTTTTTGTGCATCTAATAACATTTGGTTTGTTGAAACTAACATTGTGATTCCCCCTTATAATCGTATATTATAACACCTTGTACAACTCTGTTTACTTCTCCTGTTGGACATGGATTATCTGGATTTATTCCAAAACTTTTTGATTTATAAAATGCAAATAATTGAGCAAAATATATATAACTAAACATATTGAATACATCTTCTGCATTGTTGTCATCATTATTAAATGTGTAGTAGTAATGTGAATTTTTTCTAGCTTCATCTGAATTTTTCATATCTAAAGTTACTAAAACTTTCTTCTTATTTTCATTGTACATTTCTTTTAATAAATCTAATTCATACTTTCTTGTATAATCATTATTTGAAAGCAATGTAATAATCATTGTTGTATCATTTATAATTGACTTTGGTCCATGTCTAAACCCTAATGGTGAATTATAGTGTAGACTCATATGACCTGCTGTTAACTCTAGACACTTTAATGCTGCCTCTTCTGCTACACCTTTTAAACATGAACTTCCTAGATATACAATTCTTGATATATCTAAAGTTATTAATGAATCAATTAATGACTTCATATCTTCATCTTTTATCTTTTCTATTTGATTTTTCATTATATCTTCTATCTTTTCTAGAGACTCTAAATTAAATATTAAAAGTCCTGTTAAAGACATACAAGTAAAGCTACTTGTCATTGCAAATCCTTTATCATTAGATTCCTCTGGCATTAAAAGAACAAGTGCTTTTTTATCATCTTTTTTATTTGTTGCTAACTTTCCATCTTTATTACAAGTTATTAAAATATGACAAACATCATCTATTATCTCATCTGCTAACTTAACTGTCGCCACACTTTCTGGACTATTCCCTGAACGAGCACATGAAATTAGTATTACTTTTTCTTCTTTTTTTAAATAATTTTCTGGATTAGAAACTATATCTGTTGTAGCTATTGAAAGAACATTTCCTCCTAAAGCTGGAGTTATACTATTTCCTACAAATTCTGAAGTTCCTGCACCTGTAAAAATAATCTTTCTATTTTTAAAATCATTTTTATCTAAAAATGATTTGATTTCTTCTTTTTTTTCTTTCACTAGATTTATTGTTTCTAACCATAATCTTTTTTGTTGTTCAATCTCTTTTAATGTATAAAAATCTTTCATTTATTTATTCTCCTCCCATAATTTTAATGCATAAAGTGCTGATCCATAAACTGGTGTGTATTTTGGTTCAAGTATTACCGCATCAATTTTATTATTTTTTAAATAATTTTTTAAATTATCAAAAATATATTTCGAAGCTTTAAATACACCACCTACATAAGAAACCTTTATTGGCTTTTCAATAAAATCTATTTTTTCAGATATAGCTTTTATCATAAGCCCGATTTCTATTGATGCTTCTTTAAATATTTCTATACAATATGGATCATTTTTTTCTGCTGCTTTATAAACTATCATTGATAATTGAGCTATTTTTCCTCTATCAAGAGAATATTGATTGTAAATTAAATCTATTAAATCAAAATCTTCTTTTAAATTTAATTCATCTCTCATAGTAGTATATAAAGTTGTTTTAGGATATCTTCCATCTGCTTGTTTCGTAAATATTTCAATTCCTTTTTTAGCAATCCAATAAGCCGATCCTTCATCGCCACATGCATGCCCCCAACCACTTGTTCTTGCTTCTTCCCCTAATTCATTTATTCCGTATCCAATAGCTCCTGTTCCAGCTATTATATTAATTCCTGGGTTACACCCCAACGATCCAGCCCAACCAGCTTTCATATCATTTCCTAATTGAAATTTTATACTTCTCCATGATTTTTTAGCAACATCTTCAATTATTTTTTGATCCTCTTTTATTTCTCCATACCCTGGAATACCTGCAAATATATAACCTATATCGTCTTTAGTTATATTTAACTTTTCTAAAACTTCCTCTAATATAGATATCAATAGTTCTTCTAATCCATTGAAACCAATTTGTAAATAATGACCAGTTCCTTTTTGAAAACTCAAAACCTCATTTTTATCTTCATCTATAACTGAAACAGCTGTTTTTGTTCCACCGCTATCTATTCCTATAAAAAATTTCATTATGTACCACCCCAATATTTTTTTACTGGTACATACCAGTTAAGATGATTATAGTTAATTTTTTTTATTTTGTCAATTATTTTTATGAAAAAAGTCTTAGAAAATTTCTAAGACTTTTTAATACTATATTCCATCATCGTTTTGAAAATTATCATTTAGCTCTTTTTTTTGAAATGTAACTATAGATTCTTTTCCATGATTTATTATATCACCTACTGTTTTTTCTAAACTTTCTTGGTCTCGATATTCTATCGCTGCTAAAATTGTAGGAATATTTATACCACCTAACACATATATATCTTTCATACTTTGAGACAAAGTTACTGCTGTTGAAAACGGAGTTCCACCTGCTAAGTCTGTTAAAAAAAGAGTTTCTCTATCTTCATTCTTTAAAACAGATTCAATATATCTTTCCTCTAACTCTTTAATTCCCATTCCATTATTAAAGTTTATATAGTCTATATTTTCTTGTTTACCTATAATATACTCTAATGTTTTTTCGATAGCAGAAGCAAACTCTCCATGACCACTTACAATAATTTTAAACATATTCATCTCCCTGTAATTTTTTAAAGTATTCCTATCAAACTTCCTATTATTCCAATAGCTAATGTCAACATAATTAATGTTATTGGTGTTTTCTTTTTCTTTAATAAGTAAAACATAAGAAGAGTATATAATAAAGGCAGCATATTTGGCATTATCTTATCAATTACATCTGTTTGAATATTTACTGTTGTATTACCCATTTCTATAACGTACGGTATACTTAATCTAACAAAAGAAGCTATTAATCCACCTACAACTGTTAATCCTAATATTAACGAACCTTTTGTTACATACTCTGTATCTCCTTGCAATTTTTCTATAGCCTCTACTCCCATTTTATAAGAATAATGCATTAAGAAAAATCTTAAGAAAATATGAACCGAGTTAAATATCAATAGAAAAATAATAGGTCCTGCTATACTTCCTTCTAAAGATAAAGAAACTCCTATACTCGCAGCTATTGGTAATAATGTAAACCAAAATAAAGCGTCTCCTATTCCACCTAAAGGTCCCATAAGTGCAATTTTAATTCCCCGTATAGCCTCTTGACTCTCTTTATTTTCTTCCATTGCAGTTACAATTCCTTGTACAAAAGTTACTAGAAATGGGTGAACATTGAAAAACTCCATATGTAATTTCATTGATCTAGATAAATCTTCTTTATTTTTATGAATTTTTTTCAATGCTGGTATCATGCTATATAACCAACCACACGCTTGCATTCTTTCATAGTTAAATGACGCTTGTAATAAAAATGATCTCCAAACCATATGATTTAAATCTTTTTTTGTTATAACTTTTTCCTGACTACTATCTACATATCCATTATTATTATATTCCATCGCTATAATCCTCCTCTGTAGAAGATGTTAAAGATAATTTTTTAATTTTATCAACACTTTTACTCTTCTGATAATCATATATAGCTATTATAAATCCTATTGCTGCAATGGCTATTACTGGTAAATTTAAATATGTTGCTAGTATAAATCCCAATACAAAGAATATTATATATTCTTTTTTAAACATTATATTTAATAAAAGAGCAAATCCTATTGCTGGCATCATTCCACCAGCTACTCCAAATCCTTTAATTAACCACGGTGGTAATAAAGAAACAATTCCTTGAGCTGCTTCCGCACCTATTGATATTGGTAAAAATACTACTGTAAAGTAAAAAATAAATAGAATACCCATTCCTAAATAGTTTATTCTCTCAATTCCTTTTGTATTACAACTTTCTGCATACTTATCTGCCTTATGCATAACTGGAGAAAAAAATGTAAATAATAGTGTTATACATGCTTGAACTGCCACTGCAAAAGGAATGGCAATTCCAACAGCAACAGTCGGATCTTGCTTAGCCATAATTGCAAACGCTGATCCAATTATTCCTCCTACAACTACATTTGGTGGTTGAGCTCCACCAACAGGAACAGCTCCCATCCAAACTAGTTCTAATGTTGCTCCTGCAATTAATCCCATTTTCATATCACCTAAAATCAACCCCACTATTAATCCACTTACTAATGGTCTATGAATATGTGATAGTCCATCAAATAAATCTATTCCAGCTAATCCTGCATAAATGGCAACTAAAAAAGCTTTTAATAACATCTACACCCCTCCTATTTTATCAATTCTAGAATATTTTCCTTTCCTTCTGTTGGAACTCTTTGAATTTCCAATTCAATACCTAATTCTGATAATTTTTTGAATGTTGATATATCATTTTCATCTACACAAACAGCTTTAGATATTTGTTTTTTTCCCTCAGCCATATGCATATTTCCAATATTTACTTTTTTTATTGGCACTCCCCCTTCAACTAACTTTAATACATCTTGAGGTGTTTCAGCTATTATTGCTATAAGTTGTCTCGGTGCAGCTTTATGAATAATATCTATAGTTTTTTGGATAGAAAAATATCTTGTTTGAGCTCCTTTAGGCGCGGCTAAGTTCATTAAACTTTGTCTTGTAGGATTTTGTGCTACATCATCATTTGGAACTAATAATAGATTAGCTCCTGAATGTTGAGCCCACGCAGTTGCAACTTGTCCATGAATTAATCTGTTATCAATTCTCACTAAAACAATATTTGGTTCTGACATAAAAACACCCCTCTTTTTTATTTTTTGTACGTACCACTTTTATTGGTACGAGTATACCTTATTTTTTTTCATTGTCAATATTGGATTTTATTTTTATTTTGTCATTTTTTTATATTCCCCACTAATAAGCATTTTATAAAAAAAAATTTAATAAATATTTTTTCAAGACAAATTCTCATAACTTTGATATAATTTGAAAAAATTAAACTTTATTAAGGAGGTAGTATAGTGATTGATAAATCTTCTACAATACCACTGTATTTACAACTAGTTGAAATAATTTTAGAACAAATCAAAACTGGTCTATACACTGAAGGAGAGAAAATTCCATCTGAAAGAGAGTTATCAGAGATTTTTAATATTAGTAGAGCTACTGTTCGACAAGCTTTATCTGAACTTGAAAAACAAAAAGACATTTATAAAATACATGGAAAAGGAAATTTTGTGTCAACTCATAAGATAAATCAAGATTTAAATGGCTTTTATTCTTTTAGTGATGAAATGATTAAATTAGGAAAAATTCCTGGGAATAAAATTTTAAATTTAATTTTAAAAGAAGCTGGAAATGCTATAGCTACAAAGTTAAATATTCAACCTCATGAAAAAATTTTTATTTTAAATAGAGTTCGTTTAGCTAATAATGAAGCACTTATGTATGAAACAACATATTTGCCTCAATGGAGATTTGAAAAAATTTTAGAAAGTGATATTGAATTAAACGGATTGTACAATCTCATGAAAAATAAATATAATGTTTCTATTTCATATGCAGAAGAGACTTTTTCTCCATGTATTTTAAACGAAAACGATAGTTTATTTTTAAATGCAGTTCCTGGCGATTGTGGTATGATTCTTGAAAGATATACATTTGAAAAAAATAGTATTATTGAATATACAAAATCAATAGTTAAAGGAAATAGTTTTAAATATAAGGTTCGTCTTAATAATTTTATTTAAAATATATTTTTACTTCTTCAAGGATTTATATGTTTTTACTTGTAAAACCATTATATTTTAGTCTTAATTCTATGGTTTTTTAAGGAGGAAATTAAATGAAGAGTAAAAATATATATACTGTAGCCTCTATTGTTGGTATGGCTGGATTTATATTTGTATATGATTCCGCTAATTTGGGAGGATCTGTTAAATATATTCAACCATATTTTAAATTAGGTCCTAGTCAAGTCGGAATTCTTGTTGCCATATCTCTTATTGGAAACTTTTTCGGAAGTTTACTTGCAGGATATTTTAGTGATAAAATTGGACGGAAACTAACAATGATTTATGGAGTTATCGTTGGAATAATTGGCCTTTTATTTGCCTCATTCGCTCCATTTATTATTATTTTTTATATTGGAAGAATTATTTTTGGTTTTTCTATTGGATTAATATTTGTTGCAGCTCCAATGTATATTACAGAAGTCGCACCTGCTCCTAAAAGAGGTCGAGCTGGCTCTATTCGTCAACTGCTTTTAGCTTTTGGATTAATATTAGGCTATACTATTGGATTTATATTTAACTATTATTTTTCTTTAGAATGGAATATTAAATTTGGATGGAGAGTTCTAATCTTTATTGAAATTGCGTTATTAATTATTATGCTATTTAGTATGCTCACTCTTGTTGAGAGTCCTCGTTGGCTTATAATTAAAGGTCGAGTTGAAGAAGCGAAAAAAAGCTTGGAAACTTTTATCGATTCGAAAGAACGGGTAAATATAGTTTTTTCAGAAATGCTTACCAATAACTCTCCAGAAATATCTGGAAAAAAAATAAAAATTCGTGGTGGTCTTATTTACGCTCTAACTCTTTGTGTTATCTTTCCAATATTTAGGCAACTTTCTGGAGTAAATGCTATCACATATTATGCTCAAAAAATATTTGCAACGATTTCTAGTGATACTCCTAGTTTAGCTTATTTCCAAAGTATATTTATTGGTGTTTCAGAATTATTAGGTGCTATTTTTGTAGTTACATTTGCTGATAAAATGGGGAGAAAAATTCTTTTACTTATTGGTGTTGCTGGAATGTTTTTTTCTGAAGCTTTTATAGCTTATTCTCTATATAACTCCCAAGAAGGAATAATATTGTCTTATTTTATATATATTTACAATTTTTTCTTTACTATATCTGCTGGTGCC
Organism: Cetobacterium somerae; assembly: GCF_022430525.1. Taxonomy (NCBI): domain Bacteria; kingdom Fusobacteriati; phylum Fusobacteriota; class Fusobacteriia; order Fusobacteriales; family Fusobacteriaceae; genus Cetobacterium; species Cetobacterium somerae. The sequence goes on from NZ_CP092519.1 coordinate 1,280,160, forward strand.
ATGCTTACTGTATATATATCTGAAGTTCTTCCAACTGTTATCAGATCAAAAGGAAGTTCTCTTACAGGTATGATAAATTGGATTGTTGATGCTACTGTAATTTATTCTTTTCCATTACTAAATGCTAATATATACTTAACCGAAAAATTTCATGGTTCAATTTCATTTATCATATTTTCTGTATCTATGTTAATATTTTTTATTATAATTTTATTTCTTCCTGAAACAAAAGATAAAACACTTGAAGAGATTGCAGATTATTGGAAAACAAAAGGTGATTGGGAATAAAAATGGGCTAATTAGCCCATTTTTAATTTATTTTAAAATTTGATCTTTATCTTTTGAATCGTACTCTATTACTCTTCCTAAAGAATCCCCAGGTTCACTAAAAGGATAATCCTTAACACTTGCTACAATTCCATCATTAGGTGATTCATAATTTTTTAAAACTTTTCCAAAAGCATCGTATTGAATAAATAAAATATCTCCTTTTTTTACTTTATCCATTACATTAACTTTTGCTTCTACAAAACCACCTTTTTCAGCTCGAATACGACTCCATGAATTTCCATAAAACGTTTCTATTTCAGGTGTAATTTTTTTTCCACTTAAATTATCCCAATAAATAAGATTATTTATAACTCCATTTGTTGCTCTTTCTACTATTAAAGCTTCTTGTGTTTCTGAAGATCCTAATTCAAACGTAATACTTGGAATTCCCAACTCCACAAAAGATGTTTCAACAGAACCTTTTTCACCATTATCCATTTTTACAACATCCGCTCTTGTTAATTCTGCCATCTTTTTAATATCTGGATTTCTGAAGTCAGCATAAACAAATAATGGGAATTTACTTCCTTTTCCACTTGTATGTAAATCTATTACTTTATCTGCATTTTTTGATAACAAATTATTCCAAAGTAATGTTGAATATTTTTGATCTGATGTTGCTGTCTTTCCCGAATCCATTTGTCTATTCAAATCTGATGTACTTTCAGAACCTCCTCCAAATGTATAACCTCTATTATTATTTAACAATCCAGGTATATTCATCCCATGAACTATTGTTATTGTTCCCTTCAAATCTTGTGGTTTTAATTTCTCTTTTATCTTATAAGTAGTTAAAATCGGATTTAATTCATTTCCATGAACACCTGAATTAATCAAAAATTTCTTACCAGATTTTTCTCCTTTAATTACTGTAACTGGAATATACCATGGATTTCCTAAACTATTCTCTGTTCCTTCAAAGAAAAATTCATATGTTTTTCCATTCTCTAAATCCTCTACATCTAAATTTGTTATTACATCTTTCCCAAGATATTTTCCTCCAGTATACTCAGTTTTAGCAAGTACTAGTGTAGTTAATGATAAAAAAGTTAATAAAAAAGTTTTTGACATTTATATCCTCCCAAATTTTAATGTCTACCCCAAAAGAAAAAGACATACCAAAATTGGTATGCCTTCGAGAACTTAATTACAAACTAATAAGCGTATTGTTATGGCAGCGTCACAATACTTAATTCACAGGGTCATAAAGATTATCGCCGTCGGCCTTAGGCTCCTTTTATGGAAGTGAACTAACCTCTCTTCTATTGTTAGAAGGAGTATACTATAAATAAAAATTTTATGCAACTATTTTTTATTTTTTAAAAGGATTTAGATTGATATTTTGTAATAGTAGTAATATAATTGAAATTATTTAAGGAGGAAATTATGAAAATATCAATAATTTTAGATTTTGTATGTCCATATTGTTATGTTGGAGAAAAAATTTTAGAAAAAGCTTTAAAAGAAAAAAATTTAAAACCAGAGTTTAGATTTTTTCCTTATGAGCTTTCACCTGAACCAAAACCACAACCAATAGTTAACGAAGCTAGCAAAGAATATTTTGAAAAAAATATAGTTAATTGGGCAAAAGAGGAAAATATTGAAATTAACTTTCCAACAATTAATCCAAAGCCTAGAACATCACTAGCTTTTGAAGGTATATATACAGCAGAGAAATATGACAAAGGAATCGAATATGTTAGAGCAGTTCTTGAAGCATATTGGCTACACAATAAAGATATCGGAAACGTTGAAGTTTTAATTGAAATTGCTGATAATTTATTAATACCAAAATTTGAATTTGCTGATGCTTTATTATCTGGTAAATTTAAAGAAGCTCATCAAAAACTAAATGCTGAAGTTTCTGAATTTGATTTTGACGTTGTACCTACTTTCTACATCAATGATACTCAACTTGAAACTTTTCCTAGAACAACTGAAAAATGGTTAGAATTATTAAAATAATAAAAATAATAAAAATGGCTATCTAAAAGATAGCCATTTTTTTAATACATTCTATAACCCATATTTGTTAATTTTTCTCTTACTTTTTCTTGATGCTGTTTATCGAAACATTCCAATACAAAAGTTGCTTCTTGAGAAGTTATTCCTAAATTTTGACTATACATAGTTTGATTTATACTTAAAATATTTGCATTCATTTCACAAATAGTAGCTACAACTTTTGCCATCTCTCCAACTTTATCTGAAAGTTCTATTGAAAATGCAAATCTTCTTCCTTCAAGTATAAGAGCCTTATTTAAAACTCTTTCAACAAGATTAATATCAATATTACCACCTGATATTACAGCACAAACCTTTTTATTTTCAGCTTTTATTTTTCCAGCTAAAATTGCTGCAACTGTAGTAGCTCCTGCTCCTTCAGCTACAACTTTACTTTTTTCCATAAGGAATAATATTGCTTTTGCTATTTCATCTTCTGTTACGGTTACAATTTCATCAACACATTCTTGAACTATTTTGAATGGCTCACATCCTGCTTTTCTTACTGCTATTCCATCTGCAATTGTTGGTTTTGTTGAAATTTCACAGATTTCTTTCATAGCAACAGCTTCTGCCATTGATGCTGCATGAGCTGCTTCAATTCCAATTACTTTAGCCTCTGGTCTTAATGATTTTATAGCTTTTGCTATACCACCAATAATTCCTCCCCCTCCAATTGGAACTAAAACAATATCTACATCTGGGATATCCTCTAATATTTCTAAACCTATTGTTCCTTGTCCTGCCATTACAAATTTATCATCAAAAGGGTGTAAAAAAGTGGCTCCAGTTTCTTTTTGAATTTCACAAGCTTTTCTGTAAGCATCATCATAAACTTCACCTTCTAAAATTACCTCTGCACCATACGATTTTGTAGCTGCAATTTTTGCTAATGGAGCTGTTGCTGGCATAACTATTGTAGCTTTTATTCCTTGAGCTGCTGCTCCTAGCGCTACTCCCTGAGCATGATTTCCTGCTGAAGAAGCTATAACACCTGCTGCTCTTTCCTCTGGTGAAAGACTTGCTATTTTATTTAAAGCTCCTCTTAATTTAAACGAACCTGTTTTTTGAAGATTTTCTAACTTAAAATACACTGCATTTCCAGTCATCTCTCTAAGAGTTGGACACTCTACTACAGGTGTTCTTTTTAATGAATCCTTTATAGTTTCATTAGCCTTTAATATATCTTCTAAGGTAAAATTACAATCCACGGTTTAACCCCTCCAAATTTCATTATTATATAACTTTTTACAACTTTATTATATATTTTTAGAACATTTTTTTCAAGAATTTTTTAATTTTTTTGATTTCTTGTAATTTTATATATTGTAAATAATAATATACCTGCACTTATAAACTGAACCGATGTTAACAATCTTCCATTAAAAATATAATCAAATACTATTGATGAAACTGGAAAACACAATTCACACATAGTAGCAATATTAGCTTTTATATATCTAAGACCTATATAATAAAGAAGTACTGCTCCACTTCCTGTTGTTAATCCTATAATAATAAAAATCATCCATTGATGTGGAGTCGTTTTTAAAAACCATTCTAGATTACCATTAGCTACCACTATTAAACCAGTTATAACTGATGTAAACAAATACCGTGTATACAAGGCCGTTCTAAAAGTAGAGTGAGCCAATATTTTTTTACCAAATACCGTGGAACTACCAAAAGAAAAGGCAGCTAACACAGCGTACATACTTGCTAATCCAATATTATCACCAACTTCAAAATGTGGTAATGAAAATTGGAATGTTAATAAATATCCACTCATTAATGCAGCTATTGCCCAAAATATAAAGTTTTTTCCTACTTTTTCGCCCAATAATACTCTCGCAAGAATTATAGCAAAAACTGGTTGCAATTTCTGTAAAAGAGTAACTACTGTCAAATGATTAAAATTAACTAAGAACAATGCTTTTACTATAGATAGCGTTCCTAATGTTCCTCCAAATAAAGCTATTAAAAAATAAAAAAATAAATCTTCTTTGCTCAATTTTTTTATATTTGTAATTTCAGATTTCCCAAATAAAATACTCATACCTATTAAAGGTAGTAGATGTAATACAAATACAACATATGCTACGTTTAATTGATATAATCTAGGAGTTAACACTATTCCGTCAAATCCCCACATTGTTGCTGCTAAGCAAACTAACCCTGCTCCTAAATATTGCTTTTTTATATTAAACACTTTTCCTCCTAGAAAAATAAAGTCGTCTGATTTGTTTCACTTAAAGACTCTATACAATTAAATTCCTTTAATTTATCTACAGTTGTTTGAGATGTTTTGGTTCTTCTTTTAAAATCTTCATAAGATATGAATCTTCCTAATTCTCTTTCTCTGACTATATTTTCCATTACTGATGCTCCTAATCCATTTAATCCCATTAATGGAACTCTTATCTTTCCGTCTTCTATTATAAACTTAGAACCATGAGATTTATAAACATCTAAATTTAAAAATTCAAACCCTCTTGCATGCATCTCTACTATTATTTCACACACTGCTAATTGAGCTTTTTTCTTAACATCAAGCTTTGGTTCTCTATTTAATTCTTGAATTTTTTCTTTAACTTTTACTAAATCATTCATTAATTCAAAATCAAAATCTTCAACTTTTCTACTTAAGTATGCTGCATAGAAAGCCAATGGATAATGAACCTTAAAATAAGCTATTCTCATTGCCATCATAACATATGCTACCGCATGTCCTTTAGGGAACATATACTTTATTCTTCTACATGACTCTATATACCACTCTGGAACCCCATGACTTTTCATCAAGTCAGAATACTCTTTCCACTGTGCAACATTTTTACTTGGTTGTCCTTTTCTTACAAACTCCATAATTTTAAAAGCAGTTCCTTTTTCAATACCTTGATCTATTAAGAAGTTCATAATATCGTCTCTAACCGATATCACTTGAGATAAAGTTGCTTTTCCTTCTCTTACAAACTCTTGAGCATTATTTAGCCATACATCTGTTCCATGTGATAACCCTGATATTCTAACTAATTCTGCAAAAGTTGTCGGCATTGTATCAACTAGCATTTGTCTAACAAATCCTGTTCCAAATTCTGGAACTCCATATGTTCCTACAACTGAACCTATCTGCTCTTGAGTAACACCTAACGCCTCTGTTCCTGAAAAAATCTTCAATGTTTCAGGATCTCCTAAAGGTATATCATAAACGTCAACTCCTGTATACTCTTGTAATATCTTTATTGTAGTAGGATCATCATGTCCTAATATATCTAACTTTACTAATTGTTCGTCCATTACGTGATAGTCATAATGAGTTGTTGTTGAGTCACTATTTTGATCATTTGCAGGTCTTTGAACTGGACAAAATTCATATATAGAATTACCTTGAGGAACTACAATCATTCCTCCTGGATGCTGTCCTGTTGTTTTTTTAGCTCCTTCACATTTTTGGGCCATTCTCATGACTTCAGCTCTTCCTGAGAATATACTATGATCTTCAAAGAATTTCCTTACGTAACCTTCAGCATTTTTTTCTGCTAAAGTAGAAATTGTACCAGCTTTAAATACATTTGATTTTCCAAATAACTCTTCACAATATCTATGAATTTCCGATTGATACTCTCCTGAAAAGTTTAAATCTATATCTGGAACCTTATCTCCATTAAATCCCATAAATACTTCAAATGGAATTGAATGTCCATCTTTTTTCATTTGTATCCCACATTTTGGACAAATTTTATCTGGTAAGTCAACCCCTGCTCCTTCTCTTTCAATAAATTCTGAATGTTTACACTCCGGATTAGTACATAAATAATGTGGATAAAGGGCATTAACCTCTGTTATTCCCATCATGTAGGCTACAATTGATGAACCTACTGATCCTCTTGATCCAACTAAATATCCATTATCTAAAGATTTTTTAACTAGTTTTTGAGCTGATAAATATAATACTGAGAATCCATTTCCTATAATTGCTTTTAACTCTCTTTCTATTCTTGCCTCAACATTTTCAGGCAAAGGATTTCCATACAGCTCATAAGCTTTTGCATAAGTCATTTCTCTAACTATATTTTCTGCATTATCTATTTTTGGCGGATAAAATCCACTTGGAATAGGTTGAACTTTTTCAATCATCTCGTTTAACTTATTTGTTGCCTCAACAACAATTTCTTTAGATACATCTTCTCCTAAATAATTAAACTCTTCTAATAACTCATCTGTAGTTCTAAAATAAAAACCATTGTCTACTCTATATTGGTTTTCTCTAAATACGCTTCCACTTCCATAAAGAAGTATTGATCTTATTTTATGATCCTCTTTTTCTAAATAATGCACATTTGATGATCCCGTAACTAACTTTCCTCTTTCTTTCCCTAAATCATAAAGATATCTATTCATCTTTTCAACATCTTTGAAAGAAGCTATGGCTCCAGTTTCATCATTATCTAAAAATTCTGAGAATCCAATCCTAGGTTGAAGTTCAATATAATCATAAAAATCAATTAATCTTTCAACTTTTGATAGATCATTTCTAAAATACGCTTCAGACAACTCTCCACTATTAGAAAAATGAATTGAAGTTGGAGCTCCAATAATCAATCCTTCTCTATTTTCATTTAAAACAGTTTTCAAAATTCTTGGTTTTTTACTTCCAAAATAATCAATATGTGCCTGTGAAACTAATTTATATAGATTTTTTAATCCTACTAAATCCTTAACCAAAACCATTACGTTTCTTATGTCCTGTTTTCTATAATTCAAAGGAAAAGCTCCTGTCATATCCAACTGATTTGTAATTCCATTTTCTAGATACTTTTCTAAGAATATAGCAAACATAGCTGCTGTAGCTTGCGAGTCATCAACAGCCCTATGGTGATTTTCAAGAGCTACTTTTAAAAATTTTGTCATAGGTTTTAATCCGTATCCTTTTTGATCAGGATATAAGTCTCTAGCCATTTGCAAGGTATCTATTACAGCCGGATTATAATCTATTTCCATATATTTTTTTATATCTCTTTTTAAAAATCCCATATCAAATGGTGCATTATGAGCTACTAAAGTAGCATCCCCTATAAACTCCATAAAATCTGGTAATATTTTATCTATAGTTGGCATATTCTCAACTAATGCATCATCAATTCCTGTTATATCCTGAATTTTCTTTGGTATTTTTTTTCCTGGATTAATAAGCTGTGAATATCTATCTACTATTCTTCTTCCTTGTAACTTTACAGCTCCAATCTCTATAATTTCATTTTTATGAGAATTTAAACCTAAAGTTTCTAAGTCAAATACAACATATGTTTCTTCATCTATCAAAACATCTTTAGCATTTTGAACCATTGGCTGTGTATCATCTACCATATACATTTCACATCCAAAGATTATCTTTATATCTTTTCCTTTAGCTGCTTTATATGCAAATGGGAAAGCATGAACAACACCATAATCTGTTATTGCAACAGCTTTATGACCATATTCTAAAGCTCTTCCAACTATCCCTTTTACATCTTCTACTCCACACATTTCACTCATTTTTGTATGAGTATGAAGTTCTACCATTTTTTCATCAGCTGAATCTATTTTTTTAGACTTTACCTTATCTAACTTATTTAATATATTTACTAAAATTATCTCTTCATTATTTTCAAAACTATCAATTTGTTTCTTTCCACTAATTTTTATAAAATCTCCAACTTTAACATCAAAATCTTCTGGACTGTTTAAAAATATTTTAGCCGTTATTGAATCTTCTCCATCAGTTATTCTTAAAACTTGAAGAATTTTTCCAGTTCTTAACTCTCTTCCTTCTGTAGCAAATAGTTCTCCTTCTACAACTGCTATCTCATTTTCTATTAGCTCTTTAAACTCTGATATTGGCATACTTGGACTTTTTATATCTTTCTTTTTACTAAATCCACCTCTTCCCATAGGCACAGCTGACTTAATTTCAACTGGTGGAGCTGGTACTTTTTCTGTTGGTACTTTCTCAGCAACTTTAGAATTTAAAGTTATTATTTTATTTTCTATTTCAGTTTCTATCGATTTTATCTCACTATTAAAATCTCCTGATATGAAATTTACTCTAAACCCTCTAATTCCATAGTTTTCTAAAAGAGTTTGTATTTTTATATCTAAATTTGAACTATACAGTGTTTCTACCGCCATCTCATTTTTCAATTCAATATCAATTACTTCATTTTTTATAGATATTCTATATAGATATAAAAACGATTTTGAAATAGCATTAGTTCTCTTTAATTTTTCAATAACTCTTTCAATAATTTCTAAAAAATTTTCTTTTGTAATCTCTTTCGTCAAATAATCTATTTTAAAATTAATATCTAACTCATTTCCAAACTTCTTTTTTAAATTTTCATAAGCCTTATCTAATCCTTTTAAATCCTGAGGAGTAGAAACTACACAGATAAGATCCATTTTTTTATTTCTTTCACTAAAAACAATCTCTGTTATTTCTATATTTTCAATCCCCATATCTTTAAAAATATTTCTTTGAGGTCTTATTCTAATTTCTCTTCTCAATTAATTTTCTCCTAATAATCTATCTAAAATTATTGAAACTGCTGATCTAACAGATAAATGATTATATTCTGCATTTCCTCTAATCGGTTCTAATATATAATCTGACATTTCCATTACTTCATCTATTAATCCCCAACCTGTTCCAAATAATATTAAATATGGCTGATCATCATTAATCATTTTTTCAGATAAATTTTTATAACTTATTGAGTTTGGAAATATTTTTGCCGATGTTGTTATTATTAGAGGTTTTTTTCCCTCTCTTTCTTCTATTTCAAAAATACTTTTTTCTATTGATTCATAAACTCTTGTTCTACCAAAAGCTTCCTCTCTATCTCTATTATATCCTGTTCCAAATCCTTCTTGCCAATATCCAATAATTCTTTCTGTAAGTTTTTTTTGTGCATCTACAGATACTATAATATGATACTGATTTACATCGTATGTTCTACAAGTTCTTGAAATATCATGTATATCAAAATTTGTTACCGATGTACAAACCACATCTCCTCTTTTATTGTAAACTGGTGAGTGAACTAGTCCTAAATATATTGCTTTTCTCATTAATCTTACCTACCCTATTCTCTCTAATTTTTTGTACATTTCTATTTTTTCTAAGTAAACTTTATTAGCGTACTTTAAATAATCTATATTTTTATCAGAAAGTTTTTTTACTACTTTTCCAGGAGATCCTATTATTAAATCTCCCTCTTGTGCTTCTAACTTATCAGTCACTAAACTTCCTGCTCCTACAATACAATTCTTAGGAATTTTAGCTCCATTTAATAAAATTGACCCCATTCCTATTATGACATTATCTCCTATTTCACATCCATGTATAATACAGTTATGTCCTATTGTCACATTTTCACCTATTACTACAGGATATGGTGTATCTCCATGAACTGTTGTATTATCTTGGATATTCGAATTATTTCCAACTGTTATTTTACTCATATCAGCTCTTAAAACAGTAGAAAACCAAATACTTACATTTTCTCCAGTCTCTACATCTCCAATTATAGTAGCACTATCAATAATAAGGTTATTTTTCCCAATTTTTGGAACTAACTCTCCTAATTTATATATCATATCTTTTGCTCCTCTTTTATCTCTTTTAAAAGTTTTTTTTCAAGTTTACTAAACTCTCTATTCTTTAAAAGTTCTGGTCGTCTTTTCAAAGTTCTTTCCAAACTTTGTTTTAATCTCCACTCATCTATATTTTTATGATGACCTGACATCAAAACTTCCGGGACTTTTAAGCCTTCAAATTCAGCTGGTCTCGTATAATGTGGATAATCTAATAATCCATTATAAAAAGAGTCATTTTCATAAGATTCTTTTTTTATAACTCCAGGAATAAGACGAATTATTGCATCTGATATTACCATAGCCGGCAATTCACCACCTGTTAAAACAAAATCACCTAAAGATATCTCTAGATCCACTTTACTATCAATTACTCTCTCATCTATCCCTTCATAATGACCTGCTATTATAGTTATCTCTTTTTCAGTAGATAATTCACATGCTAACATTTGATTTAATTTTACACCTTGAGGAGAAGTATAAATAACTTTTCCTTTATTTTCTTCTAGAGCTCTTAATAACGGTTCAGGCTTCATAACCATTCCAACTCCGCCTCCAAAAGGTATATCATCACACTGCTTATGTTTCCCTTCAGCAAAATCCCTTATATTAACTATATTAATTTCTACTTGCTCTCTTTCCACAGCTCTTTTTATAATACTGTGCTCTTTAAAAGAATTAAAAAACTCTGGAAATAGTGTTAATATATTTATTTTCACAACATTCTCCTTAATCTTTCTTTCTTTCTCTCATTCCTTCAATTAAAGAAACCAATATCTCTCTTTTATTGAAATCTATATTCTTTATAAAAACTTCTACATCTGGAATCATTGTTTCAAACTCTTCATCCTCTATAACATATATATCATGAGCTGCAGTTTCATAGATATCTACAACTTCACCTATATCTTCTCCAGACTCTGTTATTACTTTCATTCCCATTACATCATTAGCTAAAAACTCATCTTCCTCAATTCCTAAAAGATCTCTTCTTACTTTTATAACTCCATTTTGAATTAAGCTAGCATCCGTTTTATTTGTTAGCTCTTCAAATTCTACAATCCATTTTTTATCTATCATACTAGACACTTTTTTTATAGTTAAAATTTTTACTTCTCCTGATGGTAGCTCAATCATAACTTTATTTCCACTTAAAATCTCTAAATTATCTATATTCGAAGTAACTTTTATTGCTCCCTTTAAGTGGTGAGTTCCCGAAACTCTTCCAACTGATAATAACTCCATTAATATTCTCCTTTAATTCTCTTAAATTTTAGTCTACAAATTCAACATTTACATTTAATCTGTCTTTAACTCCAGCTGCTTGCATAACTCCTCTTATTGCATTTGCTGTTAACCCATTTTTACCAATAACTCTTCCCATTTCACCTTGAGCAACACTCACTTTAAAAGTTACAGTATCATCTATTAAATCATAACTTATTCTAATTTCCTCTTTTGTTTCTACTAATTCTCCTATAATATAATTAATTAATAACTCTAATTTTTCCATAAATATATCCTCCTGAATTTTTTTTTATAACTCTCCTGACCAAGGTCCTTCCCAAACTATTTCAGCTTTTACCCATTTTCTATTTAAATCCTCAACAATCATTCTAACATCATCTTTAAAATCTGTCGTAGAAACTATTGTTAAATCTCCTTCATCAGCATTTTTGGTCCTTACAATTCCAACACCCTCATATGCTTCCATTATTTTATTAATAAAATCTATATCTTCACGCTTTGTTTTTATTTTAAATTCATAACTGTCCATTTTTTACTCCTTATTTAAGCTAAAAGGAGGCTTTCAAAAATTAGGAATCCCCTTCTTTTATCCATGCCTCACTTATTAAAAGTTTTATTCTTCTTCAAATATCTCAGCTAAATCTATAAACTGTTCAATTGTTAAATTTTCAGCTCTTTCTGTCTCTAATATTCCTAATTTTTCTAATTTTTCTCTTATAAAATCTTTAGAATATCCCAAAGTTGTTAGATTATTTATGATATTTTTTCTTTTGTTTGAAAAAGCCGCTTTTACATATTTAAAAAACAGACTCTCTGAAATTCGATCCTCATATCTTCTATCATTGTAAAACTTTATTGACATAAAAGCCGAATCTACCTTTGGTGGTGGTGTAAAAAACGCTTTTGGTATTGTAAACAAGTATTCTGCTTCTCCATAATACTCTACGGCTAATGTCAATACACTTCTCTCTTTTCCTGATTTTGAGCATACTCTTTCTGCAACTTCTTTTTGAACCATTATAAACATTTCACTTATTATATCTCTATTTTCTATGATTTTATTTATAATTGGTGATGTTATATAGTAAGGAATATTAGCAACTACTCTTCCTTTACTTAATACATTTTTTAAATCTACTGTTAAAACATCCTGCATTATTAAATTAAATTTAGGATTTGATGCATATTTTTTTGTAAGTATCTTTTCTAAATCAGTATCAATTTCAATACATGTTACATTTTCAGCTTTTTCTAGTAATAAAGCCGTTAATGCACCTTCTCCTGGTCCAATTTCAATTATATGCTCATCTTCTTTAACATCTGAAACTTCCATAATTCTATTCAAAACATCATTTTGATCTGTTAAGAAGTTTTGCCCAAATTTTTTCTTATGTTTAAAGGACATCTTTCCTCCTTTTACTTTTTTACTTTCTAACTACTTTTCCAATATAAGGAAGGTTTCTATATAGCTCATCGTAATCTAAACCATATCCAACTACAAACTCATCTGGAATTTCAAATCCAATATACTCTCCAACCATTTCTACTTTTCTTCTACTTGGTTTATCTAATAAAGAACACACTTTTAAAGATTTTGGTTGTTTTGACATTAAGAATTTTTTAACTGATTCTAAAGTTAAACCTGTATCGATTATATCCTCTATAATTAAAACATCTTTTCCTGTTAAATCTTCATCAACATCTTTTAAAATCTTTACTACACCTGTACTATCAGTTCCTCCATGGTAACTAGAGACTTTCATGAAATCCATAGCTAAATCTAATTCTACATTCTTTAGTAAATCTGCCATGAACATGATTGATCCCTTAAGTAGACCTACACAAATAAGATCTTTTCCTTCATAATCTTTTTCAATCTCTTTTGCAACCTCTCTTATTCTAGCTTGTAAATCACCCTCAGAAATCATTTTCTCTATTGTGTAATCCATTTTACCCTCCTAATTTTCAAATAATAGTTTACAAAATATTCTATCATTTAAGCTACTATTTATCAAGTAATTATTGATATTTTAGTGCCACTATGATATTATTTTATAAGTATTTAGAGTATTTTATTATTTAATTTCATAGCACCACTTTAGGAGGAAAAATGAAAAAATATTTAGCATATTTGCTATCATGTATACTTATTGTTTTTATCTGTTTTTTTAGTTTTAATATATTCTTAAAAACATATTTTAACAAAAGTTTTTATTCTTTACCAAATCTTGTTGGAATGAATCTAAAACAGATAGAAAAAATACCATCTATTGATAAAGTAAATGTAATCGTTGCAGGAAATGATTTTTCTGATTTACCAATTGGAACTATCTTCAAACAAAATCCAGCTCCTGAAAAAGTTGTAAAAGAGGGAAGAACTGTTAGAGTTTGGTTAAGCAAAGGTAAAGATGACTATATTATGCCTGATTTTACAAATAAAAACCTTATCGAAGTTTCAGCTAAACTCCAAGAAGAAGGAGTTAAAATAAAAAAAGTTTCTTATACATCTTCAAACTTACCATACAATACTGTTTTAGCCACAACTCCATCTTTAGGCCAAAACACTCAAAAAAATAAAGGAGTATCTCTTTTATTAAGTAATTCTAATTCTGTTGCTTCTGTAGAAGTTCCTGATACAATAGGATTTACATATGAAGAGGCTACCAACGAATTAATTTCAAAAGGTCTTATTGTTGGTGTTGTTAAAGAAAAAGTAATTCCTAATTTAGAAAAAGGAATTGTTATTGAAACTACTCATATTGGTGAAACTGTCCCTGCTGGAACTATCATTGATATTGTTGTTAGTTATTAATTGAAGGAGAGTGAATTATTATCGAAGGAATTGTTATCAATAAAATTCAAGGATTTTATAATATTGAAAGTGAAGGAAAAGAATATCTTTGTAAATTAAGAGGGATTTTAAAAAGATCGGACAAAAGGGAAAATTGTACAGTGGGAGATTACGTTGTTTTTGATGCAGATGGCTTTATAACTGAAGTTAAGCCTAGAAAAAATCTTTTAAGAAGACCTTTAGTTGCGAACATCGATTATGGTGTTATTCAATTTGCTGCTAAAGATCCCGCTATTGACTATGAAAAAATAAATATTTTAATATTAAATAGCTTATATAATAAAATTAGTCCTGTATTAATAATCAATAAAATAGATCTTTTATCAGAAGAAGAATTAGAGGAAATTAAATCTAATTTAGAATACCTATCTAAAATAGATATTCCAGTTTTTTATATATCAACTTACAAAAATCTTGGTATGGACGAATTAAAAGCATTTTTAAAAGATAAAGTTACTGCTTTTGGTGGTCCTTCTGGAGTTGGTAAGTCAAGTATTTTAAATTTATTACAAGATTCAAAAGAATTAAAAACAGGAGAAACAAGCAAAAGATTAAGAGCCGGAAAACATACAACTAGAGATAGTAAACTTCTTACTCTTCCGAGTGGAGGCTTTGTTATTGATACCCCAGGATTTTCATCTGTTGATTTACCTCCTACTAGCGATGCTCAAGATTTAATATCACTTTTCCCTGAATTTCATCAATTTGGAGATGAATGTAAATTTAATAACTGCGTTCATGTAAATGAACCTCAATGTGGTGTAAAGTCTGCTGTTGATTCAGGAAAAATTACAAAAGAAAGATATGAGTTTTACAAACGTTGTTATGATAAATCTAAAAATGAAATTTGGAATAAATATTAGAGCAATTATTATTACTTAAACTATTACACAAAGGAGTGAAATTTTAAATGATAAAAAAAGATATCAAAATAGCACCATCAATTCTTTCAGCAGATTTTAGTCAATTAGGAAATGAAGTTATAGCAATTGATAAAGCTGGAGCCGACTATATACACATTGATGTTATGGATGGAATGTTTGTACCAAACATAACTTTTGGAGCACCTGTTATAAAAGCTATTAGAAATAAAACTAGTTTAATTTTTGATGTTCACCTTATGATTGAAGCACCTGAAAGATATATTGAAGATTTTGTTAAAGCCGGTGCTGACATAATTGTTGTTCATGCTGAAGCTACAAAACATCTTCATAGAACTATTCAATTAATTAAGTCTTTTGGAGTTAAAGCTGGTGTATCTTTAAATCCTGCTACTCCTGTTGAAGCGATAAAATATGTTATCGATGATTTAGATATGGTTTTAATTATGTCTGTTAATCCTGGATTTGGAGGACAAAAATTTATTGAAAATTCAATCCAAAAAATTCAAGAAGTTCGTAATTTAAATAATACTGTTGATATTCAAGTAGATGGTGGAATAACAAATGAAACAATTGGAAAATGTATAGATGCTGGAGCTAATATTTTTGTTGCTGGTTCTTATGTTTTCTCTGGTAATTATGAGGAGAGAATTAAATCTTTAAAGGAGAGATAATTATGAATAATATAAATAAAGTAAATGATGTCTTAGAAAACTTTTACAAGCTTTTCTACGAAACAGAAGATTTAGCATTAAAAAGAGGTATTAAATGTATAACTCATACCGAGTTGCACATAATTGAAGCTATTGGAAAAGAATCACTTAGTATGAATGAACTATCTGATAGACTTGGAATTACTATGGGAACTGCCACAGTTGCAATCACAAAACTAAGAGAAAAAGGATTCATTGATAGAGTTCGTTCTGATGCCGATAGAAGAAAAGTTTACGTTTCTCTATCTAAAAAAGGTATTGAAGCATTAAACTATCATAATACTTATCACAAAAATATAATTTCAACTATAACAGAAAATATTCCAGAAAAGGATTTAAATCATTTTACTGAAACTTTTGAATTGATTTTAAAAAATTTAAAAGATAAAACAGAATTTTTTAAGCCCCATTCTGTTACAGAGTTTCCTGTAGGAACTGTAGTATCTATTAATGAGGTTAAAGGAACACCTATTATACAGGATTATTTTGCTAATAATGGAATTGAGCATTACTCAACAGTAAAAATTGTAGAATCTGAAGAAAAAGATAAGGTAGCACTTGAAAAAGAGGATGGTTCTATTTTAAAAGTTAATCTTTTAGATGCAAAAAATCTTATTGCTATAAAGGTTGAAGAATAATGTTGTACCTTGATGGTATATCTTTAAATAAAATTAAAACTGAGCTAGAAACTTCTTTAAAAGGAAAAGGTGTGAATAAAGTAGTTCAAACTAGTTCCCTTGCTGTAAGTATTAATTTTGGGAAACAGAGATTTATACTCTCTTGTTTCCCTTCTCTTTCATTATGCTACCTATCAGATACAAAAGAGGATAATTTATTAGAAGAAAATAGTTCTTTTGCCTTAAACTTAAAAAAATATATTGTTGGTTCAACATTAATATCTATTAATCAATTAGGATATGACCGAATTCTTATTTTTACTTTTTCTAAACTGAATGAACTTGGAGAAGTAAAAATTTATAATCTATATTTTGAGATGATGGGAAAGCACTCTAATCTTATTCTTACTACGAAAGAAAATAAAGTACTAGATTCTATAAAACGTTTTTCTATTGAAGAGAATCCAAGTAGAGTATTATTCCCTGGAATTGATTATTCAACACCATCTCTTGAAAAAAAACTTTCTCCCTTAAACTTAAACGAGGAGGAGTTTCTTAAAGAGAAAAATGAAAAATCACTTCTTAAAAACATAGAAGGGCTTGGAAAAACTCTTGCTAATTCACTTACATCATTTGAAAATCTAAAAAATATTTTAAAAGATGAAATAGCTCCTAAAATATTTTTTAATGAACATAATGAAATTATCTTAGCTACTGTTTTAAATATAGCGCCTAAAGAATATGACACTGTAATTACATATAATTCATTCCAAGAACTAATAAATTTTTATTTAAACAATCAAAATTTATCTAATACTTTTAAAATTTTAAAAGATAAACTTACATCTTGTATAAAAAAAGAGATTAAAAAATCTGAAAAAGTAATTATTTCTATAAAAAAAGATCTTGAAGAGAAAAAAAACTTTGATAGATATAGAGAGCTTGGAGATATATTAGCTGCCTCTTTATATTCTTTAAAAAAAGGCATGACTGAAGTAGAACTTTATGATTTCTATAATGATTGTATGTGTACAATTCCTTTAGATCCATTAGTTACACCTCAGATAAATTTAGAAAAAATATATAAAAAATATAATAAGTTAAAAAAAGGTATGGAGTATAATCAAAAAAGATTAATTGAAATATCTGATAATTTAAAATATTTTTTAGGTGTCGAATCTTTTATTAATAATAGTGATTCTAAAGAAAATCTAAAGTTAATTGAAGAAGAACTTTCTAGTCAAGGTTATTTAAAAGTTCCTTCTAAAACAAAACATAAAAAAAATATTAAAAAACAAGTTATTAAAACTTTTAATTTTGGAGAAATTACTATTGATGGTATTTTAGTTCGATATGGTCGAAATAATTTAGAAAATGATGCTCTAACAACTAAGTATTCTCATAGAGAAGATATGTGGTTCCACTGTAAAGATATGCCTGGAACTCATGCTGTTGTAAATTCTAATGAATCATTATCTGAAAAATCTATTTATAATATTGCTGTATTTTGTGGTCAACAATCAAAGTTGCCTAAAGGAACTAAACTTACAGTAGATTACACACAAATTAAATATTTAAATAAGCCTAAAGGAGCTAAACCTGGGTTTGTTACTTACAAAATTTTTAAATCAATTGTTGTTACTTTATAAAATATAATAGGAAAATTCTTAGTAAGAATTTTCCTATTTTTTTATTTTTTTCTCTACTTTTTGACCTATTTTTTGCTATAATAAAAAAAACAAAATTCTATTTTTTCAGGAGTGGTTTATGAAACAAAAATTATTATTATTATTTTTTATTCTTTATATGACTGTTTTTAGCTCTACTTCATCTCTCTATAAATCATTGGAACTAAAAGATAAAATGAATTACAGTGTCTTCAAGCATGCTATAAAGGGAGCTTCTAAAATTAAAGGAAAAACCTTTCAATTTTTAACAGTTATTGACTTTACTAAACCCTCTACTGAACCAAGATTCTCAGTTATTGACTTAAAGAAAAAAAAGTTACTTTATTATACTTATGTTTCTCATGGAAAAAACAGTGGAAAAGTTCTTGCTACAAAATTTTCTAATGCACCTAACTCTTTCCAAAGTTCTCTTGGATTTTTTATTACTGATACAAAGCCATATTTTGGAAATTACGGTTATTCTTTAAGATTAAAAGGCCTAGAAAATCGTTTTAACTCTAATGCTTATGATCGAGCAATTGTAATACATGGTGCTGATTACGCATCTAAAAAATATATTGATCAAATGGGATTTTTAGGAAGAACTCTTGGATGTCCCGCTATTCCAACTGAACTATCTAAAGAGGTTATTGATCTTTTATCTAACAACTCAATAATTTTTATAGCTGGTGATGACACTAAATATTTAAAAGAAAGCACATTTATAAATTAAAAAAGGGGAGAATATAATATTCTCTCCTTTTAATATTGATTAATTGTTTTTAACCAATTTTCTTCATTATTTAAAAACTTTTCCACATCTAGTTCTCCACTCTTATTCATCTTAAAATTTACAACTCCATCAATTTGCTTTTCATTTACTAGAATAGAAAATTTATGAGTTACCCCTTTTAAATCAAATACTACTTTTTTATTCTTCCCTATTTTTTTATCTTTCTCTCCAGAAATTTTTATCACTATATTTGTACTCATATCTTTATTTTTATAATTATTATTTACAATTAGAGTGTGCTCTTGACCTGTTGAATATAAAATCCAGCCAATTAAACATACAAGAGATAAAAATATCAATATGCTTAATTTTTTTCTCATATAGTTTCCCCCTTGCTATCAGAGATTTCATTTGCTCTTTCTGCCCGCTTTTCTCGTTCTCTTCTCCATTCATGCATCACTAAAACTAAAGCTATTATTCCATATGATACAAACACTCTAAAATACTCTCCTATTTGAGCTGATCCCATCAATTCTTTTCCTGCCACAGGAGAAATAATAAACATCATATGAAATAAAATAATTCCCGTTATTGCATTTGGAATACTTGCTTTAACAGCTGATGCTCCTCCAATTAATAAAGCAGCAATAGAAAACATCCCTATTTGTTCATGACTATTGTAAGTATTCATAGTTCCTATATTTTGCAAATATATAATCTGTCCAAATCCTGCAAGTACAGTTGATATTACAATAGCTAAAACTCTTGTTCTATCCACATTTATCCCTGCTGCTCTAGCTATTTCAATATTTTGCCCCACTGCCCTCATATCTTGTCCTAACTTAGTTTTTCTAAACCAAACTATAAATATGCATAAAAGACCTACTAATAAAAATGTTGCTACAGGTATTTTTTGTCCTAAAATATCTATTTCTAATAGGTTGTCTAATCCTCTTCTAATACCTTGTAAATCTATGGCATTTCTTATTCCGCTTCCTCTTGAAAGTATCAATTTTGGATTTGATATTTTTATTATGCTTCCCATTCCATACAAAACAACTAATTGATAAATTCCATTCATAAATAATCCTAAAATCATGGAAGTTATCATCTCTTTTCCTTTAGATTTATTTAATATATTTCCACTAAAATATCCCAATGCCATTGCTATAGGAGTTGATAAAATCATAGCTAAAAATACTCCTTGATACCCTATTATTCTATACTCTGTTATAAAAATAAGAGCTATTTGTCCCGCCATTGCTCCTAAAACAATACCAAAGTTTAAACCCATTCCAGCTATTATTGGTATTAACAACGATAGAACTAAGAATAAATTTCTATCTAATCTTAATATCATCTCTTGAATTAGGTATTGAGGAGTTAATTTAGATATTGGAATTATTGAAGAAATAAAGATTAAAATAAAAATTGGAACTATATTTTTTTGTAAAAAACTTTTTATTTTTTCCATTATCTTTCCCCTCCTTTTCTAGTTAATGCATAGATTATCATTCCATTTGATATTATAACCCTTATAGTTTCTGACATATCTGTTTTTATCAATCCACTTATTACTATTGGAGTCATTGTTATCACTCCTTGAAACAAAACAGTTCCAACAATAACATTAAATATAGAAGCTTTTCTCACTGAAGCTCCCCCAATTAAAATAGCTGCTATAGCGGGAAATGCCATATAAAAAGGTGCTAAATACAATTGTATAAATCCAAAACTTTGTTGGTAAACAATTATTCCAATACCTGCTATCATAGTTGACATTATAACTGAATTTATTCTCGCTTTGTTAATATCAACACCTATTGATCTAGCAAATTTTTCATTAGCTCCAACAGCTTTCATAGCTAATCCATTTCTACTTTTAAAATATTCTTTTATTAAAAATGCCAATAATAAAAAGAATACTATCTCTCCAATATAACTAAAATTTCCTGATGAAGAAAATATTTTACCTAAAATTTTATTCCAATATCCTTCAACACTTATTGTTGTTCTTAATCCCTCTCCACCATATGCCCAAATCATATCAGGCTTTTTAAAAGGTAATACAAGCCACATAATGCACATAAATGCAACTGATGAAAATCCAACATATGTTGCTATCATCATCTCTCCACCTTTAACTCTATTTAATATAGAACCATATCCATAACCAAATAATATTGATATTGGTAATGATATCAATATTGCACCTAAAAATCCAAGTAGTCCAGTTAAGCCTAGCTCTATACTTAAAACTGCTCCGAGTAATCCTGCTTCTACACCTAAAGGCATACCAAAGTTTAGACCTGTCCCTCCTTGAATCATTGGAATAAGAGACAATACTAATATTATATTCATTCCTACTCTAATTAAAGTATCTTGAAAAGCTACTTTCAAATTAACTCCCACAAAAGGTGCTAGTGTATATAGAGAAAGTAGAAACAAAGCTATTATTATTCTTGGTAATCCTATCTCTTTTATTTTTTTTACTATATTCTCATTCATTTTTATCCCCCTTAACTCCTGTCATTAATTTTCCAAACTCTAACAGGTCATCCTCTGGAGATAAAATACCTGCAATTTCACCCTCCGTTACTATTGCGATTCTATCGCAAACTGTTCTTAACTCTTCTAATTCTGATGAAGTTAAAATTATTGTCATTCCACTATTTTTATTATATTCTTTCAATGTTTCAAGAACAATTTTTTTTGCTCCAATATCAATTCCTCTTGTAGGTTCTGATATAAAAAGTATGTCTGGGTTTATTGTAAAAGCTTTTGCTAAGCATACCTTTTGTTGATTTCCACCGCTTAGTTCTCCTACCCTTTGACTTCCACTCATACATTTAATCTCTAATTTTTCAATGTAGTGTTGACTATTTTTATCTATTTCTTTTTCATCTATACTTTTTAATAATCCAAAATATCTTTCTTTTAAAAATTTATTTTTTATATATATTGATGGATAAGCTATATTCATACTTATCTTTTCTTCAAGTATAAGTCCCACTTCTTTTCTATCTTCAGATACAAAATACATCCCCTTTTCCAAAGGTATTTTGGGATTATTTAAATTTATTTTTTCATTTTTATATATAACTTCTCCCCCTGCTGGATAAAGTCCCATTACTCCATTAGCTATTCCTACTTTTCCTTGACCAGCCATTCCTCCTAATCCTATTATTTCACCTTTTCGAACTTTTAAATTTATATTCTTAGCTTTTTCTCCAGGCATATCCACCCACAACTTTTTCATTTCTAAAATAATTTCTGGGTTATTCTCTTTTTTTTCTTCTTTTTTAGCTTTTTCTCCTATCTCTCTACCAATCATTAATTTTGTAATTTCATCTACATTAGTTTCTGATGTTTCTAATTCACTCATCATAATACCATCTCTTAAAACTATAATTCTATCTGAGACATCCATAATTTCATTTAATCTATGAGTTATAAATATAATTGCTATTCCTTCACTTGCTAACCTTTTCATCGTTTTTAACAAAATTTCAGCTTCTTTTTCTGTTAAAACTGCTGTTGGTTCGTCTAAAACTAATAACCTTACATTTTCTCTCTCTATTTCTCTTGCAATCTCTGTAAATTGCATATGTGCTACAGGCATCTCATTAACTTTAGTATCTACATTCAAATCAACTCCTAAATGTGATATTGCAACCTTTGCCCGTTCTCTATCTTTTTCAAAATCTATTTTACTTATTCTTTCTCCAAATATCTCTTTTACAAAAGATTTCTTTAAACTTTCTCTATTTAGAACTATATTCTCTGAAGCCTTAAATCCTGGAATTAAAGAAAATTCTTGATGAACCATTCCTATTCCCGCATTTAAAGCATCAAAAGAACTTTTAAAATGTACTTTTTTACCTTGAAAAATCATCTCTCCGTTATATCCCCCAGTTTCTTCTATTAGAGACATTCCAAAAATTATCTTCATTAAAGTAGATTTTCCTGCACCATTTTCTCCAACAAGCCCTACTATTTCTCCCTCTTTTATTGTAAAATTTATATCTTTTAATACTATGTTTTCTCCAAAACTCTTAGATACTCCTGACATTCTTAAAAGTTCTTTTTGCATTATATCACTCCCTTTTATACCTCTATCAAAAATTTTGACCACTAGTCAGGTAAAGTCTAGTGGTCAAAAATTTCAATTATTTTATTGAAAAATATTTTTCTGGCACTTCTAGTTCTGTCATTTTTAAATAACCTTTTCCTAAAACATATGTATCTTGGTATAATAAATAGAAATTCTCTCGCTCTACTCCTCTAACATCTACATAATTACTTCCATTCCACTGAGCTCCTGGAGTATTTTTTGCTAAAACTTCTTTTAAAGCATCAAAATCATCTATTTGAGCTTTTCCATCTAGTACTTCTTTTGCTAAATCAACTAAAGAAACTGTAACAGAGAAATTGTATGAATAAGCCCATGTTCCCATTCTTTTTGCTCCACCTTTTTCTCCCACAGTTTTTTCAACTTTTTCTAAAATCTTTGGCCAATTTCCTTTTTCATCCTCTGTAAATTGTATCCCTAAAGCTCCAGGATATCCCATTGTAGGCGATGGTAAATCTGCCTCAACAAAGTATCCACCCTTTTCTGCAACTCTTTTTAATAAAGGCTCTGTATGAGCATCATTTGTTGCAAAAAAAGCTGTTTTATCTCCATATTTAGTTATCCAATTTGGAACTTGCTCTAAGATAAATTGTTGTGCTCCTGCTACTCCTACATCACTTACAGGATCTGGAGCTGTCATTTCAATAAACTCCATTCCTAAATCATTTGCAGCAACTTTCATTACATTTCTTCTTTTTGACAAAAGCTCATAGCTCATATGTCTAGGAAATGAAATATGCATAAACTTATCTGCTCCCATCTCTTTTGCTGCTTTTACTATTAAATAACCTCTTGCTATACTATCTGGATTTACAACTAAATCCGAAACTTCACCAATCATCTCAGGATCTTCGTGCGGTGAATTTGCTAAAAGTAAAATGTCTGGTCTTTTTTCTCTAATTCTTCTAAACGCTTCCACTGTTCCTGGAATTGCTTCTCCTACAACTATAGCTTTCATTTTAGGATCATCTGCTAAGCTTACCATTTGAGATATTGTCGTTTCCATCTCTTGCATAAAATTATCTGGATAAGTTACATGTACTATCTCTCCACCCTTATCTGCTGCTCCATATAATTTTATGGCCTCTTCAGCTCCTCTTAGTCCATCTTCTGATTGAGAAACTGTCCCTGTTATTACTCCAATATGATATGGTGCTTGTCCCATACTAACTATTGATAATAAAAAACTCATTAAAATTAAAAAAATTTTTTTCATAAATTCTTATCCCTCCCTAATAATTTTATTTTAATTTTTATTATTTGAATTAATATATTTTATATTGTATTTTTTTAAAAATATATTTTTATAATGTATGTATTAATATCATATATAATTATTATTAATATAGATTCTAATTTTTCTCACATACTATTTTTTTAGTATTTTTGTCTATTTTTTGATTTTACAAAAAATAAAAAAACTGCAACACTGCAGTTTTTTCTTACACTTTTATTTTGCTAAATCATATATTGCTTGAACATATATTTTTAACCAAGTATCTAATTTATCTAATTCTAAATACTCATTTTTTTGATGCATATTATCCTCTTGATCTTTTAATAAAGCTCCAAATGCAACTCCATTTGTTACAGCTCTAGCATAAGTTCCTCCACCAATAGAAACTGGTTCTGCACCTACGTCACCAGTTATATCTTTATATATATCCATTAATGTTGTCACTAAGAAGCTATCTTTAGGAACATATAGTGGATTCTTTGCTGATCTTACTGTCACATTTAAATTTTTACTTTTTGCTCTTTTTTCTACTTGATCAATTACTTGTTCTTTTGTAAATGTAACTGGATATCTAATATCAAATCCAAACATTACATTTTTACCTTCACACTCAATTTTACCAATAGTTAATGTTAATACTCCAGACGGTTCATCTTCAAAATTAATTCCTAATCTCTCTCCTGAATATTCCATCTTTATATACTCATTGAAGAATTCTACTAAATTTTTTAGTTTTTCATCTTCAATTTTTAAAGTTGACAAGAAACTAAATAAAGCTGATATTGCATTATAACCATTTGCTGGTCTAGCTCCATGAGAAGCTTTTCCTAATGAAACTATTTCTATTTTTTCATCTTTTTCAGTTGCTGTTATCTTAAATTCTTTTCCTTTATTATATTTTTCTAAATTTAAAAATATTTCATCTTTCATTGACAATGGGAATAAACCTATAGCAGAATCTGGAACTGAATTAAATGCTACTCCACCTTTTATTGAAAAACTTAATTCTTCTTGGTACTCTTGACTCAGCATTAAGTGTAAAATTCCTTTTTCAGCATAAGTTACAGGAAATGACGAATCTGGAGTAAACGCCATTGCTGGTTGTGGCATATTTAATTTTCCAAAATAATGGTTCATACATCCCCACCCAGTTTCTTCATTAGCTCCTACTATCACTCTAACTTTTCTATTTAATTTAACTCCTGAATCTTTAATAGCTTTTAATGCATATAAGGCAGCAATTGTAGGACCTTTATCATCTAAAACTCCTCTTCCATACATTTTCCCATCTACTATTTTTGCTTCATATGGTGGATAATCCCATCCCTTTCCTTCAGGTACAACATCCACATGTCCAAGAATCCCTATCATCTCTTCATCTGAACCTACACCAAAATCAATATGACCTGCATAATTATCAAAATTTTCAACTTCAAAACCTAATTTTTTTCCTAAATCTAACATATGCTCTAGAGCCTTTGCAGGTCCTTCTCCAAAAGGCATTCCTTCTAATGGTGCCTCTTGCACGCTTTTAATTCTAACTGACTCCTGAATTGATTTAACAACATCATCTTTGTAATTTAGTACAAACTCTTGTAAATTCAAAACTATTCACCTCTCCCCTTTACTTTTACATCATTTACATCTATTAATGTATCTCTATATTTAGTATAGAAATATCTTACATACTCATATTCAAAAGGACTTCCAGTCCCATAGTATCTAAAATTCTGATTTTCTTTTCTTGCATTAATTGCTCCCATCGTAGTAACTCCTGGGTTATTAACATCAAAACCAACAGGTTGATCATATGGATTTATCTCTGAAACACTTACTATTCCTGCTGCTTTCCCTGCTGTATCTCTAAGATTGGATGGTCCAAAACCAGGTAATACCAAGTATGGTCCATTTCCAACTCCATATTTTGCTAAAGTTAATCCAAAATCTTCGTATGTTTTTGGTAATTCCAAAGCAGAAGCCACATCAAATAATCCTAAAATACCAATTGTTGAATTTATTCCAAATCTAACAAAAGTTATTGTAGCTTTTCTTCCTTCAAGTTGTAATATTGAATTTATAAACGTATTAATTTCTTGTAAATTTGAAAAGAAATTAGACACACCTTTTTGAACAAATTTTGGTGCTATAAATTCATAAGTATTAACAGCAGGAATTAAAATATACTTATCTAAATAATAATTAAAATAGTATATTCTTCTATTTAAAGGCTCTAACGGATCATAAACTTCTATGAACTTAGTTCCGTTTATTTCTTTCTTTTCTACAACTTCGCTTCTTATTCCCTCTGGTTGATATACAACCTCTTTTCCATTTCCTAACTTTAAGTATTCATTACTCTTTAGGTGCGTATGCTGGTTTAAACTTTCCTTTTTTTCAATCTTTTTTTCAGAAATATCATTTTTAGTTTTTAAAGGAGAACAACTAATAAAAAATATACAACCTGTAATTGTAATTAGCTTTTTATAATTCATTGTTGAATACCCCCTTTTCTAAAAACTCTAACATTTTATCTACGTTAGTTTGATAAAACATATTTCCACAATGACCACCATAAGGATAAATTAAACTTCTTTCTTTAAAAACATTTTTTATAAAATTTCTATCTTTATCAGATAAAATAAAATCATCTTCATTAGTTACCGCTACTATTTTATTTTCTTTCTCCAAATAGCTTTTAATTATTCTTAAATCTCCATATTTTAAAACATCATTAAAAGTTAAATTTCCACCTAATATTTTTAAGTAATATGGATAAGCTAATTTATTTAAATAATCACTAAAGTTTGCAAAATTAATACTTTCAAAATAAGGATACATTTTTGAAAACTTTCCTGGAGTTGTATTTGAATATACATGAGTACCATTTATTTGGTCTACAATATAGTTTAAATCAATTGATGTTAAATTAAATGCAAGCCCAATTAATCTTTCCATCTCTTTATTAGACAATTCTTGCTTTTCAAAAATTGAATATATACCTTCCTCCGTTATTTGTAAATCACTAGGTGAAATATTCTTTTTTACTACTTCCATTACTTCATCAATAATTTCCACTATTTGACCTTTATTTTCTATATTTTTTGACAACATATTATCTAAAGTAGTTGCTGAGTAATATAAATTAATTGATGGATTAACCATATAAACTCTTTTAAAATTAAAATCTTTTCCTTGTGAATCTAAATAAGATAAAATAGCTGAGTGTGTTGCTCCCATACTATATCCCATTAAATAAGTATCTGTTACTTCAACCTTTTCTTCTCTTTTTACTTTATCTAACATATCACCCATAATATTATATAAATCTAATCCATCTTGAATTAAAACTCCTGGAACTTGACTATTTGATACGTTCAATATAAAATTTGAATTAAATACTGAAGTCACTGTTAGTACATGATATCCCGCATTATAAAATATCTTCTGAAAGTTTTTTGTTCTTGTAGAGTTATACGCTGATCCTGTTCCTGATAAAACAAAAATTAAAGGTGCTTTTCCTTTTTGTTTGCTCAATGAAAAATTGAACCCTTTATCAAACCACATATTTGCAGGCACTTTATTACTTCTTTCTAACATAATTTTAAAATCTTTAGTTGGAACTTCATTCGGTACTCCTTTAGTCATAATCTTAGAGCTTCCAACTATTGTTGCTACATATGGATTTTTCATTGGAAATTTATATTCAGCAAAAATATTTACCGTCAGAATTAGCATGAATATTACTTTTATACATTTATTCATTATAATATTTCCCCTCCTTAAAATAAAATTAAATAATTTTTTTCAATTCTTCTAAAACTCCATTCTCATTATTACTTCCTGCTATAAAATTCGATATTTTTTTTATTTCTTCATGTGCATTTTCCATTGCAAAACTATACTTTCCCTTTTTTAACATTTCAAAATCATTTAGATAATCTCCAAAAATCATAGTTTCTTCATATTTCACTCCTAGTTCTTTTTGAAGAGCCTCCAATGCTATTCCTTTATTAGATTCTAAATGACTTATATCTAGCCAAATTTCACCTGAAACTACAATTTGACAGTCAACTTCATCTTTTATATAAGGATAAACATTCTTTTCTGTTCCACTTAAATCACAATAAGTAATTTTTATTATTTCATCATCAATCACATCTAAAAGATTTGAAACAACCTTTCTTTCTTCATAATACTTTTCTACTTCTTTTACAAACTCTACCTCAGTTGATTCAATATATGCAGATTTCTTACCACATAATACCACATTTGTCGTAGATATCTTTCTTCCAACTTCAACATATTTTTTTATTACCTCTTTAGATAATATTCTTGAGTATATCTCTTTTTCTTTTTCTATAACATAACTCCCGTTTTCCGCAATAAAAACTATTTTATTTTTTATTCTATCAAAATTTTTTCTTAAATTTTGGTATTGTCTTCCACTAGCTACAACAAACTTAATTCCTTTTTTTTCCATCTCTGAGTGAATTTCCCAAAACTCATTTGAAAACTCTTTTTTATCATTTAAAAATGTTCCATCCATATCTGTAACAACTAGTTTTATCATTAAAATCTCTCCTAATACTTATTTATTGTCTAATCTATTTCTTACATCATATAAAATAATTCCTGTGGCCATAGCTACATTTAATGATTCTGCACTTCCATAAATCGGAATTATTACTTTCTCATCACTTTTTAACAATATATTTTGAGAAATTCCATCACCTTCATTTCCAAATATAAATGCATTTTTTTCTTTTAATTTCATTTTTGTATATGGAATAGAATCTTTTTCTAAGGCTGTAGCTATTATTTTATACCCTTTCTCTTTCAATAGGTGTACAGTATCTTCCTCTTCTAAATAGTATATATTTATACTTAAAATTGATCCCATACTGCTTCTTACAGTTTTTTCATTATAGCAATCTACGCTTCCCTTAGTTAAGATTATATCCTTAAATCCTGCTGCATCTGCTACTCTTATAATTGTCCCTAAATTTCCGGGGTCTGCTACTCTATTTAAGACAACAATATTTTTATCTAAATAATCCAATTTTTGTTCTTTAGAATTATAGCAAATGATAACTCCTTGAGAATTCTCTTGTGAACTTAACTCTTTAAATAATTTTTCGCTTAAAATTATTTTTTTACATTGAAATTTTTCAGATAATTTTATACTTTCTTCTGAAACTCCTTCTTTAAATATTATTACTTTAGGAATCTCTTCAAATTCCAAAAATTTTCTTCCTTCTGCCAAAAATAATTTATCTAGTTCTCTATATTTTTTTGCTTTTAACTTTTTTAAACTCTTGAAAAGTTCATTATCTTTACTTGTTATTATATCCAATATTATATCTCCTAAAACTAATTATATTTTACATAAGATTATACATTAATTTTGTTCTATTTTCTAGTTAAATAATCTTTAGCTGTAATTATTCTTGACTATCTTTAAAAAATATAATACAATTTTTAGCGGTTATATAATTTATATTTTAGGGAGGTTTAAGTGAAAAAAATAATAACTTTATTATCTTTAGTTTTCCTACTACTTTCATGTGGTAACGAAAAACAAAAAAATGAGAATGTTCTTTATCTTTATGGATGGGCTGATTATATTCCCACTAAAATTTATGAAGATTTTGAAAAAGAAACGGGTATTAAAGTAATTGAAGATATTTATTCATCAAATGAAGAAATGTTTGCTAAAATTAAGGCTGGAGGATCTGGATATGATATCTTAACACCTTCAACTGACTATGCTGAAATTTTAATGAATGATGGAATGCTTGAAAAACTTGACAAGTCTAAATTGCCATCATTAAATAATATAGATCCTATGGTATTTGAAAAACTACAGTACTTTGATTCTAATAACGATTATGCTTTTCCTTTTGCAATGGGGGCTACAACTATAGCCGTAAACACTAAATACGTTAAAGATTTTCCAAGAGATTTCACAATTTATAACAATGCTGAATATAAAGGAAAAATGACTTTACTAGATGATATGAGAGAGGTTATGACTTCTGCTTTAGGAACTTTAGGATATCCTCAAACAACTGAAGATGAAGCTGCTATATCTCAAGCTGCTAATCTTGTAAAAGAGTGGAAAAAAAATATAGCTAAATTTGATTCTGAATCTTTTGGTAAAGGCTTTGCTAATGGTGATTTCTGGGTTGTACATTGCTATCCTGATAATGTTTTAAACGAATTAACTCCAGAACAGTTAGAAACAACTGAATTTATAATTCCAGAAAAAGGTGGTACAGCTTATATTGATTCGTTTGTTATCCCAAAAACTGCACCAAATAAAGAAGCTGCATATAAGTTTTTGGATTTTGTACAAAGACCTGAAAATTATAAGTTAATTGCAGAACATTTAAGAATTCCATCTATAAATATTCCTGCTAGAGAACTTATCACTGTTGAACCTCTATATTCAATTGATGATTTAAGACATACTGAAATTTTAAGAGATATTAAAAATACACTAGATCTTCAAAGTAAATATTGGCAAGAAATTCTTATTGATTAATCCTAAAAGTCTAACTTAAAAATTTAAGTTAGACTTTTTTATTTCTTGTAACACTCTTATTTATAGTGTATAATTTTAGAAAAGAATACAATTAGGAGGACCCCCTATGAATTTTAATATTAGAAGAAATGAACTAGTTGAAATTTTCTCTGAATTTATTAATATTTTAAAAGATAATCCAATTAAACCGATTATTTCTGGTTTAAAAATAGAGTCAAATAACGGTAAGGTAACATTTACAGGTACTAACCTTGACATTAACTATATAAAAACTATCTATTGTGAAACAATTGAAGATGGCGTAGTTATTTTCAAACCAAATTTAGCTTTAGAATATATTAAACTTTTAGATGATGAAACTATTAATCTATCGTCTAAAAATGATATTCTTTCTATTCATTTAGCTGAGTTTACTTTATTATATAACGATAATTTTCCTGAAAATTTAAAGCTTCCACTTGTTGATGAAATTGCAAAAATTTCACCTCAAGAACTTTATAAAAGTTTTGAAAGAACAAAATTTTCGGTTGCTCCTTCAACAGAAAATTTAGCAATCAATTGTATTAGAACTCTTTTTAGAGAAGATAGAATCTCTTTTGTATCAACAGATTCATATAGATTAACTTATTTAAAAACGGATAACAAATCTCTTTTAGAAAAGGATTTTTCAATTCCTCTTGAATCTGTTAATATTTTATGTAAATTAATCAAAGATTTAAATGAGGATATAACTATTGGTTCAAATGGTGAGAACCTTATTTTCTTATGGAAAAATACTTACTTCCTTACAAAAGTAACTACTCTTCCATTTCCTAATTTTGATGCTATCCTTTGTGGAAATAGTTTCAGTAAAGAGATGGAGTTTAATTACAATGATTTCAAAAGTGCTTTAAAAAAAGTTTTAACAGTGGCAAGAACTAGTAATGAGTCAAAAAATGGCGCTATCTTAGAATTCAAAGGAAAAAAACTTTCTATTTCTGCTTCTTCTGGTAAAGCAAAAATTAATCAAAAAGTTGATATGATTAAAAATGGAGATGATTTTAAATGCTCTCTTAATATAAAATTCCTTTTTGAATTTGTTGAAAATTTAAATAATAATGTTTTTATTAAAGGAAATACTTCTTCAGCTATGTTTGAAATTACTGAAGGAGATAACAGTTCTTATAAATATATTTTAATGCCTCTTGCACTAAGAGACTAACACTCAATTTTAGGCGGTTTTTTATGATAAAAATTTACAAAAGTCATAATGATATTTTAGAAAAAAAACTTTTCTCAATTTCTGAAACACTTGAAGTTGAAAAATTAACTGAAAAAAATACATGGATTCATCTTTCAAATCCTACAGAGGAAGAGATTAGAGTTGTTACTAATAGCTTTGATATTCCTGAAGAACATATTCGAGCAGCTCTTGATGAAGAGGAAAAAGCTCGTTTGGAAATTGATGATGATATTATATTAGTTATTATTGATGTTCCTATCCATGATGAGAATAATCGTTGTTCTTTCACTACTGTTCCACTTGGAATAATTTTATTGAAAGATCATATTTTAACTGTATCCACTGTCAAACTCTCTCTTATTGAAGAGTTTGTTCAAGGAAGAATTAAAAGTTTTTTTACATTTAAAAAAACAAGATTTATTTTACAAATGCTTTTTAGAAACTCTACATATTTCTTACTTTACCTAAAACAAATTGGAAGAATAAGTGATAATATCGAAAGGCAACTAAAAAATAATCTTAGAAACCAAGAACTTATGCTTCTTCTTGAATTGGAAAAAAGTTTGGTTTATTTTACTACATCTTTAAAATCAAATGAAGCAGTTCTTGAGAGAATGATGAGAACTGAAATTGTAAAAAGATATCCAGATGATTTAGAACTTCTTGAAGACGTTATAATAGAAACTAAACAAGCAATTGAAATGGCCAATATTTATTCAAGTATTTTAAGTAGTACTCGAGATGCTTTTTCTACAGTTATGTCGAATAACCTTAATATAGTAATGAAAAAACTTACTTCTATTACAATTGTGTTTGCTATTCCTACCGTTGTTTCTGGACTTTGGGGAATGAACGTAGGTGGAGTTCCTTTTGCTTCAGATACCTATGGTTTTCTTTGGGTTCTACTTGTAGCATTTGCTTGTGGAATTATAATAACATGGATTTTATTTAAAAAAGAACTATTTTAATTGAAAAGGCTCTGTTAATCAGAGCCTCTTTTATTACTTATTTTTTCTTATTTCTATTATTTTTTGTGCTAAATTTTCTTGAAGCTCCTCATATTTTAAAAAGCTATATTCAAATCTTCCTCTACCCTGAGTTAATGATTTTAAATCTATTGCATATTTTAATATCTCGCTTTCGGGAACTTCTACAGTTAAAAGCTGCTCAGAGTAAGCTTTTGGTTCCATTCCTAAAATTCTTCCTCTTCTTTTATTCATATCCCCCATAATATCTCCTATATATTCATCAGGAGCTACTATTTCCATTTTTACAATTGGCTCTAATATAACACACTTAGCTGTCTCCATTCCTTTTCTAAAGGCTAATATGGCTGCTTGTTTAAATGATATTTCATTTGAATCTACAGGATGATAAGATCCATCATACAGTGTTGCCTTTATATTTATTACTGGATATCCTGCTAATTTACCTTTATTTTTTGCTTCCAACAATCCCTTTTCTACTGCTGGAATGTAAGTTTTAGGAACTACTCCACCATGAATATTATCATAAAATCCAAACTCATCACTATTAGGTTCGAACTTTATAAATACTTCTCCAAATTGTCCTGCTCCTCCTGATTGTTTTTTATGTCTACCTTGAGCTTCAACACTATTTTTAATTGTTTCTCTATAGGAAACTTCTGGTTCTTTCAATAAAGCATTCACACCAAATTTATTTTCAAGTTTATTAAGAAGTATATTCAGATGTTTTTCTCCTTGTCCACCAATTATTAGCTCTTTTGTTTCATAATTTCTTCCTATTGAAAAAGAGGGATCCTCATCCATTAACCTTTGAAGAGCTCCACTTAACTTATCATCATCACTTTTTTCTTTTGGAACAATGGACATATATAAACATGGCTTTGGAAACTCTATTACTTGATATAAAATGACATTATCTTTATCACATAGGGTATCTCCCGTCTGAGCCTCTTGAATCTTTGTCATAGCACCTATATCTCCTGCTCTTACCTCTTCTGCTGGTAATTGTTTTCCACCTCTAAAGAACGAAATATTTCCTACTTTAACTTTTACTCCTTTATTTGAAATTAATACTTCATCATCTTTTTTAATAACTCCTGAATTAACCTTAAATAATGATATTTTTCCCATATATGGATCTACTATCGTTTTAAATATAACTGCAGAGAACGGCTCATCAACTGCAACTTTTCTTGTTAGCATCTCACTTTTATTTGTCGTATAACCTATTTTAATACCTCCATTTACCTCTAAAGGTGTTGGTAAATAGTTATATAGCATTTCAAAAAGAGTTCGAACACCTATTCCATTACTTGCTGATCCAATGATAACAGGAACAATTTCTCCACTAACAACACCATTATGTAACCCCTGCTTAATTTCTTCCTCAGTAAAATCCTCTCCTGAAAAATACTTATTTAAAAGATTTTCATCAGTCTCAGCAATTGCCTCTAATAAAAGATTTCTTACTTCTGCCACATCTATATCTTCTGGAATTGGAGCATCTTCACATGACTCACCATTAAAAATTCTCCCTTTTAAATCCACAACATTTACAAAACCTTTAAACTCCTCTTCAAATCCTATTGGTATACAAAATGGTGCTACTTTTTTACCAAATTTTTCTTTCATATCATAAAGAAGTTTCTCATAATTATGGACTCCTTTATTCATCTTATTAATAAAAATAACTCTTGGAATACCAGCTTCTTCAAGCAATCTCCAGGCTCTCTCTGTTCCTACTTCCACTCCTGCTGCACCATTGATAACCAAAACTGCTCCTCCTGAAACTGCCAAAGCTGATGAAACCTCTCCTGAAAAATCTGAATATCCTGGTGTATCTAGTATATTGTATTTATGTCCTAAATATTCAAGAGGTATAACTGACGTATTAATTGAAAATCCCTGTTTCATTTCCTCTTTATCAAAATCTGATATACTTGTTTGAGAGTCAACACTCCCCATTTTAGGGGTTGTATTAGATATGTATAGCATGGCCTCTACTAAGCTACTTTTTCCACTTCCACGATGCCCCAAAAGAGTTATATTTCTTATCTCACTCATTTCATAACTAATCATAATTGTTCCTCCTATTTTAAGAGATTTTTTACGTTAGTACTTATATAGCTAATATTTCTTAATAAGTCAATAGCAATTTCTAAAACATATAAAAAAAGCCGAGAATTAATCTCGGCTTAAATAACTAAATATTAGTTCATTTTGTCTACTAAAGACTTTCCAGCTTTAAACTTTACAGTTTTCTTAGCTTCTATTTTAATCTCTTCTCCAGTTTTAGGGTTTCTTCCAGTTCTTTCAGGTCTTTCAACTACCTCAAATTTTCCCCATCCGATGAAGTTGATTTCCTCTCCAGCTTGTAAAGTCTCCTCTATTGTAACTAGAACTGAATCTAACTTTCTTTCTGCTTCAGCTTTTGAAGAGAATACACCTTTTTCAAATAATACTTTTGCGAATTCTTTTTTTGTCATTATATTTTCCTCCTAAAATGCTTCTATTATTGTAATTAAGTACAGTCATTTATATCATATAAACCAATTAATTTCAAATGTTTTTTAGGTTTTTTTGGATTTTTTTGACAATTTGGTATATAATCAAATCATACCAAAGGAAAGGATGTTCTTAATATGATTAAAAAAATAGTTTTTTTGTTTTTAACCCTTGTTTTATCTTCGTGCACATCGCTAAAATACAGTGTTAATTCGTCTAAATACAAATCAAAATCTTATAATGAAAGAGTTAGATTTGTTATTTTACACTACACTGCTTTAAATGATGAACGTTCAATCACTGCTTTAACAAAAAATAATGTTAGCTCTCATTATCTCGTTACTCAAGAAAGGTATGATTCTGTTTACTCTTTAGTTCCTGATACTCAAAGAGCTTGGCATGCTGGAACTAGTTCCTTTGATGGTTATAAAAATCTAAACGATAATTCAATTGGAATTGAAATCTCTAATTTAGGTTATTCAAGTGCTAGCAAACAAAAAACAGCAAATTTAAAAGAGGGTATTATTGATACAACTATGTTTTATCCATATAATGATGCTCAAGTTTTTAAAATTGGAATGTTATTGAAAGAACTTACTGCTAAATACAAGATTAATCCTAAATATATTTTAGGACATTCTGATATTGCTCCTACTAGAAAGTTTGATCCTGGTCCTAAATTTCCATGGAAACATCTTTATGACCATTATGGTGTTGGTGCTTGGTTTGAGAAAAAAGATTTTAATGCTTTTTATTCACAAAATCTTTTTAATTCATATTCAACTAAAGATTTAAAAGATGAATTACGTAAATATGGATATGATATTAATTCCACTGACAATTGGGATTTACAAAGTAAAAAAGTGGTTTCTGCATTCCAGATGCACTTTAGACCTAGAAAAGTTGATGGTGTTTTTGATCTTGAAACTTTTGCTATTATAAAGGCATTAAATAAAAAATACAAATAATTTTATTGACAAAATAACTATTGATGTTTTATAATCAAGTCAACAACAATAAAATATGATAGATAAACTTCAGGGCAGGGTGAGCTTTTAATTAGCAATTCCCGACCGGCGGTGATAGTCCGCGAAACCTTCGGGTTTGATTTGGTGAAACTCCAAAACCGACAGTATAGTCTGGATGGAAGAAGTGTTTTTTTTATGCACAATTTTCTAATTTATTTATTTTTAAGCCCGAAGTCTATCTTCGGTTTTTTTTTATAAAAAATTTGAGGAGGACTAAAAATGGTAAAAATTTATGAAGGAAATTTTATAGGTGAAAATTTAAAGGTAGGTATCGTTTGTGCTAGATTCAATGAATTTATTGTATCTAAACTTTTATCTGGTTCAATTGATGCTTTAAAAAGACATTCAGTTAACGAGGAAAATATACATGTTTCTTGGGTTCCAGGAGCTTTTGAAATTCCTCTTATTGCAAAAAAAATGGTTGAAACTAAAAAGTTTGATGTTGTTATTGCTCTTGGAGCCGTAATTAGGGGAGCTACTCCACATTTTGATTATGTTTGTTCAGAAGTTTCTAAAGGTGTAGCATCAATATCTTTAGATTCTGGAATTCCTGTAATTTTTGGTGTATTAACAGTTAATTCAATTGAAGAAGCTATTGAAAGAGCTGGTACAAAAGCTGGAAATAAAGGATTTGAAGCTGGACTTTCTGCTATTGAAACTGTTAATCTTATTAGAAGCATTTCAGAGGAATAATTATGCATAATTACTTTATGGAAATAGCTATTAATGAAGCTAAAAAAGGTATAGGCACTGTTAACCCTAATCCGCTTGTTGGAGCTGTTCTAGTTAAAGATAATGAAATTATAGCAATGGGACACCATGAGTTTTATGGTGGCCCACATGCTGAAGTTAATACTTTAAATAAATCTAATGACACTGAAGGATGTACTCTCTATGTTACTTTAGAACCTTGTTCTCACTATGGAAAAACACCACCTTGTACTAAACTTATTATTAGCTCCAAAATAAAAAGATGCGTTATTGCAACTTTAGACCCTAATCCATTAGTTAGTGGTCGAGGTGCAAAACAATTAGAGGAAGCTGGTATTGAAGTTATCATTGGAGTCTTAGAAAATGAAGCTAAAAATTTAAATAAAGTTTTCTTTAAGTATATAGAAAATAAAATTCCATATATTTTTATAAAAGCTGGGATAACACTTGATGGTAAAATAGCCACTCAATCTTTTTCTTCACAATGGATTACAAATTCTTTAGCCCGAAATAAAGTAGAAAAATATCGAAACTTTTTCTCTGGAATTTTAGTTGGAGCAAATACTGTTATTCAAGACAATCCATCTCTTAGATGCAAAACTCTGGGTAAACGTAATCCTTATAGATTAATTTTGGATAAAAATTTAATTATCTCAGAAAAATATAGTATAATAAGTAATAATGAGGATCAAAAAACTTTTATTATTACATCTGAAAAAAATATCCATCTAGAAAAATTTCAATTATTTTCAGAGAAATTTTTAATTAAATTTATAACTTTTTCAGAAAATGAAAACTTAGAAGATATTTTAAAAAAAATCGGTTCTTATAATATTGATTCTATATTAGTCGAAGGTGGTTCAGGAGTAATCTCATCTTTTTTTAAAGAAGATATTTATGATGGTGGAGAAATTATTATTGCTCCTAAAATACTAGGAGATAATCTTGCTATACCATTTTTAAATGGTTTTTCTCCTAATATGATTGATGAAGGAATTACTTTGAGAAATATTAAAATAAACATTTATGATGATAATATTGGATTTGAGTTTTATAAGGAGGAAGGATGTTTACCGGTTTAATTGAAGAGCTTGGAAAAGTTGTTTCTATTGATAAAACTCCACAAGGTGCAAATATAACTATCTCATGTAATAAAGTTTTACAAAAGGCAGCTATTGGAGATAGTATTGCTACAAACGGCGTTTGTTTAACTGTTGTTAAACTATCTAATACGACTTTTACAGCTAATATAATGAATGAATCTTTAAAAGTTTCATCTTTAAAAAATTTAAAGATTGGAGATTTAGTCAATTTGGAAAAATCTTTAACTTTACAATCCTATTTAGGCGGACATCTTGTTACAGGAGATGTTGACTGTTGTGGAAAAATAATCTCAATATCCAATGATGGGTTTGCACAAAAATATACAATTGAAATCCCTTTAGAGTTCATGAAATATGTTGTTTATAAGGGACGTATTACTATTGATGGAGCTAGTTTGACTGTTGCCTCATTAAATGATTCAACTTTAACAGTTTCATTAATTCCTCATACACAAAAATCTATAACTTTAGGTTTCAAAAATGTTGGAGATATTATAAATATTGAAACTGATTTAATTGCAAAACATCTCGAAAAATTACTCCTAAGTAGAGAAAAAACAGATGAAAAATCTAGTTCAAATATTTCCAAAAGTTTTTTAGCTGAAAATGGATTTTTCTAATATTAAGGAGGTTTAACATGTTTAATAAAATAGAAAATGCTATTAATGATTTAAAAAATGGAAAGTTAATAGTCGTTGTTGATAATGAAGATAGAGAAAACGAGGGAGATCTTGTTGGTGTTGGAGATATTATCTCTAAAGAAAATATTAATTTTATGATAAAATATGGAAGAGGTTTAGTTTGTGTTCCTCTTGAAGAAAAAAGAGCTAAAGAACTTGACTTAACTCCTATGGTTTTTAATAATAGTGATTCTCATCAAACTGCTTTTACAGTTTCTGTAGACTCTTTAGCTGGAACTACTACTGGAATCTCTGTTGAAGATAGATATAATACTATAAGAGATTTGGCTTTTAATTCTAAATCTGGCAATGATTTTAAAAAACCAGGTCATATATTTCCTCTAATAGCTAAAAATGGCGGAGTAATTGAAAGACCTGGACATACTGAAGCTTCTGTTGATCTTGCTAAATTAGCAGGTTTTAACGGTTGTGGTGTTATTTGTGAAATTATAAAAGAAGATGGTGAAATGGCACGTGTTCCTGACTTAATTGAATTTTGTAAGCTTCATGATCTAAAGATGATTACAATTGAAGATTTAATTGAATATAGAAAAAAAAATGAGTTCCAAACTGAATTAGTTTGTGAAGCTCCTTTACCTACAAAACATGGAACATTTAGACTAATAGGTTTTTCAAACACTATTGACTATAAAGAACATGTTGCATTAGTTTATGGAGACATTACAAATCAAGAAAATGTACTTTTACGTGTTCATTCAGAATGTTTGACAGGTGATGCTTTTGGTTCATTAAAATGTGATTGTGGTAGCCAATTAGATAAAGCTCTTGAAAATATTGTTAATCACGGATCTGGGGTACTTTTATATATGAGACAAGAAGGTCGAGGTATTGGGCTTCTTAATAAAATAAAAGCTTATAATCTTCAAGCTCAAGGTAAAGATACTGTTGAGGCTAATACTTTACTAGGATTTGATCCTGATTTAAGAGATTTTGCTGTTGCTGCTCAAATGATAAAACTTTTAAATATAAAAAGTATTGATTTAATGACTAATAATCCTAAAAAAATAAATGATTTAGAAAAATATGGCATTAAAATTAATCACAGAACACATATTGAATTTCCTTCAAATAGTTGCAATTCTAAGTATCTAAAAACAAAAAGAGAAAAAATGAATCATTTATTCAAAATAAACTAAAAAAAGGCTTGAGTTTTTAACTCAAGCCTTAATCTTTTAAGTCTTCTAAAACCATCAAATAATATTCTATACTATTTTCTAATTTTTCTTTTTCTTTTTTTGAATAATCACTAGCTGAAACTTTTATTTTTAAGTCTTTAAATTGTGTTTCTAACTCTTCTCTTTCTTTTTCTCTAAAAGGTTTTGCTACCATATCATAAAAATCATTTTGATAACTCTTATATTCTCCTTTTATCCCTAAAGAAAAACATCCTGTAAATAACAACATACTCAATAATAATAAGTATTTCATTATATCTACTTCCTTTTTTTTGTTTCTTCTGTAAAAAACACTAAAAAATTGTATATATCCTTTGATATATATTCCCATGTGTGGTATTCGTTTTCATAAATTTTCCCTTTAAAATCTAATCCATACTTCTTAGCTCTACCTACAACATCTAACCATTGCTGAAGCATTAAGTAAGGCTTTTTATCTTCTGAGCCAACACTTAAATAAAACTTTTTCCCTTTATATTTTTCAGGATTAGTCTTTTTTATAATACTATATGGATCATTTTTTAAAATTTTATATCCCCAAGGACTAAATACTTTCATGAAATGAGCTTTATTTACATCATTAAATAAAAATTGAGGCACATATAAATATCTAAAAATTCTCATAACTCTACGATTTATACTCATTCTTATTAAACTTATAGCTCCTGAAAAACTAGCTATAACATCATATGATTCTAAATTTTTAAGTCCAATTTTTAATGCACCATAGCCACCCATAGAAAATCCTCCAATTCCTTTTTTAGAATTAGGATATTCTCGCTCTATAAAATTAGTTAAATCCTTTGAAAAAAATTCTTCATACTGGTGAGACTGATCTTTATAAAAATTTGTATACCAACTTTCGCCATTATATCCCGAGTCCGGAAGAATAAAAATAATATCCTTTACTCTTCCACTTTTTTTTAAGCTTAAATAATTTTCACGTAATTTTGCTTTATAAATCCAGTCTTCGGCTTTATCTCTTATTCCATGAAGTAAAACTAAACATAATGGAGTTTCAGATATTACCTTAGGTCTCAGGATTAATACTCTCATATTTTCAGTAGTGTATTTAGTTTTTAAATATTTTTCTTCTATTATTAATTCTTCAAATAATTCTTTATGAGAAAATTCTTGATACCTAATTTTAGGATTCGCAATTTTCTCAACTTGATTAAAATTAAGAACTCTTTTTAATTTTCTATTTAATTTAAAATTATATGGGTATGTTACAGTGTAAAAAAGTAACGAAATAAAAACTAGAAAAAATAGTATTTCTAATATCATCCTTTATTCCTCA
Organism: Cetobacterium somerae; assembly: GCF_022430525.1. NCBI lineage: Bacteria > Fusobacteriati > Fusobacteriota > Fusobacteriia > Fusobacteriales > Fusobacteriaceae > Cetobacterium > Cetobacterium somerae. The sequence goes on from NZ_CP092519.1 coordinate 1,321,483, forward strand.
ATAATTAAAATTCAGCATTATTTGGAGTTCTAGGGAATGGTATTACATCTCTTATGTTTGTTATTCCTGTTACATACATAATCATTCTTTCAAATCCTAATCCATATCCTGAATGAGGAAAACTTCCAAATCTTCTTAAATCTAAATAGAATCCATAATCTTCTGCACTTAATCCTGCTTCTGCCATTCTTTCTTCTAATACATCTATATTATCTTCTCTTTGAGATCCACCAATTATCTCTCCAATTCCTGGAGCTAATAAATCCATGGCTTTAACTGTTTTTCCATCTTCATTTAACTTCATATAAAAAGCTTTAATTTCTTTTGGATAATCTGTTACAAAAACTGGTCTTTTGAAATATTCTTCTGATAAGAATCTTTCGTGCTCACTTTGTAAATCAATTCCCCACTTAACAGGGTAATCAAATTTCTTTCCTGAATTTACTAAGATATCAATAGCTTCTGTATATGTTACTCTTCCAAAATCATTATTTAATACATTATTTAATTTATCAAATAATCCTTTTTCAATAAATTGATTGAAAAATTCCATTTCTTCAGGACACTCATCCATTACATATTTAATTATATACTTTACCATTGCTTCTGCTAATTCCATATTACCATCTAAGTCTGCAAAAGCTATTTCCGGTTCTATCATCCAAAACTCAGCAGCATGTCTTGAAGTATTTGATTGCTCCGCTCTAAATGTTGGTCCAAATGTATAGATATTTCTAAATGCAGAACAATAAGTCTCTCCATTTAATTGACCACTTACTGTTAAATTTGTTTCTTTTCCAAAGAAGTCTTTTGTTACATCAACCTTTCCTTCTTCAGTTTTAGGTACATCATTTAAATCAAGAGTTGTTACTCTAAACATCTCACCTGCACCTTCACAATCTGATCCTGTAATAATTGGTGTATGTGTATATACAAATCCATTCTCTTGGAAAAACTTATGGATTGCATAAGCTAAAACCGATCTTACTCTAAATACTGCAGAAAATGTATTTGTTCTTGGTCTTAAGTGTGCAATTGTTCTTAAAAATTCAAAAGAATGTCTTTTATTTTGTAATGGATAGTCTAAATCAGCTTTTTGGAAAATTTCAATCTCTTTAGCTTGGATTTCAAAATTTTGTCCTGCACCTTGAGACTTAACTACTATACCTTTTACAATTATTGACGATGATATTGAAAGTCTTGAAATTTCGTCAAAATTTGGTAAATTTGTATCAAATACTATTTGTACACCTTTGAAAAAACTTCCATCATTTAATTCTATAAATCCAAAGTTTTTTTGTGATCTTATTTTTCTTACCCAACCTGATAATTCAACTTCTTGGTCTAAATACTTCTCTGTTTCTCTATAAAGAGTTTTAACTAATTGTTTCATCATTTGCCCCCTATATCATCTTTGATTCATCGACAATTTCGATGCTGTCTAATTTTTGTTTTACTTGTGCTTTAAATTGCTCTAAATATAACTTTCTATATTTTTCTCTTTCAAGCTTCTCTTCAGCTGTTAGCTCTCTCTTTTTTGCTTGATCAGAAAAATAATTAACCATCTCTATAATATCTTTCATTTCCATATATTTCCTCCAAACTACATAAGTATATAGCCTTATTAAACTTTTAGAGTAATTATACCGCTTATTTAATATTTTGTCAATTTGCTTGTATCGCTAAAAAGAATATTTTTCTTGTATTAATTTTATGTAAAAATTGATATAATCTAAATACATTTTACTAAAGGAGTTGAAATTTTTAATGAATTATTTCCAACCAAAACCAATAACTAATTTCAATGTTACAGTTGATATTCCCGGTTCGAAATCAATAACGAACAGAGCTCTAATTCTTTCAGCTCTTTCTGGAAAAACTGTAGTTTTAAAAAATATTCTCTTAAGTGATGATACTAAATATATGATCGATGCTCTAAGAGCTTTAAATAATAATATCGAAATTGATGAAGTGAATAAGATTCTTAAAATTACAGGAAATAAAAATCCCAAATATGAAAATTTAAATTTATATATTGGAAATGCTGGAACTGCAATGAGATTTTTAAGTTCTTATTTAGCAACTGGAGAAGGAACTGCTACATTATATGGCAATAATCGTATGAATCAAAGACCTATTAAAGACCTCGTTGACTCTTTACTTCAACTAGGGGTTCATGTTGAATATCTAAATAATGAAGGATATCCTCCAATTCGTATAACTTCTAAAGGAATTTTTACAAATTATGTTAAGATTGATGGCAGCAAAAGTAGTCAATATATATCTTCGATTCTTATGGCTGCTCCTAATTTTAAGATTCCTATAGAAATTGAATTAAGTGGAAAAATTGTATCTAAACCATATATAAATATGACTTTAGCTATGATGAATAATTTTGGAATTAAATATAATTTTGAGAATAACTCAATATATATATCCCCACAAGAATATAATCTAAATGAATATTTAGTTGAAGGTGATATGTCTTCAGCCTCGTACTTTTTAGCAATGGCTTTAATTAGTAACTCTACAGTTACATTAAATAATTTTTTTAAAAATAGTATTCAAGGTGACTCTAAATTTTTAAATATTTTAAAAAAACTTGGATTAAAAGTATTAAAATTTAGTGATACTTCTATAACTGTAAAGGGAGTTCCAACATATAAAGGCATTGAATTGAGTATGAATGATATTCCAGACGTAGCTCAAACTTTAGCTGTTGTAGGTATTTTTGCAACATCACCTACTAAAGTATGGGATGTTGAGAATATGAGAATAAAAGAAACTGACAGAATATCAGCTTTAAAAAATGAAATTTTAAAAATTAATGGGGATTTTATAGAATTTAACGATGGTTTCTTAATCATTCCAAAATCTTTGGAAAATTATCAAGGTAACTCTTTAGAAACTTATGATGATCATAGAATGGCTATGTCTCTCTCTTTAATTGGTCTGAAAGTTCCAAATATAAAAATTTTGGATCCTGATTGTGTTTCTAAAACATTTCCTAATTTCTTCAAAGAATTTAGTAAGATTTATAAGGAGGAGTGATGATTAAAAAGATTCTTTTACTATTTTTATTAACTTTTATCAATATATTTTCAAGTAATTTTTCTCACTCCCCTGAAGATGTTGAAATTGAAAAATTAAAACAAGAAATAAAACTTCTTCAAAACAAAATAAAAAAACTTGAAAATAAAAAAATTGAAAAATTTAAACAAGAAGAGAAGCAACCTAAAATTGGACTTGTATTAAGTGGAGGTGGTGCGAAAGGATTTGCTCATATAGGTGTTCTTAAGGTTTTAGAAGCTAACAATATTAAGATTGATTATATTACAGGAACAAGCATGGGAGCTCTTATTGGTGCTTTATATTCCGCTGGTTATACACCGAATCAAATTGAAAAATTAGTTCTTGATATCAATTGGCAAGAAACTTTCAATGATAGCCCTAATATAACCGATATTTCTATAGATCAAAGATCAATGATGAAAAATTATAATCTTTCTTTAAAATATGATAATTCCTTAAACTTTGCTCTACCTAAAGGAATTAGGAATACACAAAAAATATACCTTACTTTAAAAAATCTTCTTTGGAATGTTGAACAAACAAGAGATTTTAAAAAATTACCAATTCCACTTGAAATTATTGCAACTGATTTAAACACAGGAAAAGCTAAAGCATTTAATAGTGGTGATTTAGCTCAAGTTATTACTGCAAGTATTTCAATTCCTACGATTTTTGACCCCGTAAAAATTGGAAATAATTATTATGTAGATGGTCTTTTATCTAGAAATTTTCCAGTTGAAGACGCTTTTAACTTAGGAGCTGATATTGTTATTGGTGTTGATGTTGGAACTTCTCTTCAAAAAAAAGAAGACTATGATATTTTAAGCGTTGCTGATCAAATCGTTGCTATTCAAAGTACAGGTTCTACTAAAAAGCAGAGAGATCTAGCTACAATATTAATTGAACCTGATATTTCAAATTTTAAAACAACCGATTTTAGTAATTTTAAAGAAATTGAAGCCTTAGGAGAAGCGGCTACAAAAGAACAACTTCAAAAGATATTAGATTTTGGACCTAAACCAAATAAAAGAAAGAGCTCTCTTCAATATAAAAATAATTTTGTTTTAGAAAATATTGATGTTTTAACTGAAACTAAAAATAATAATCATAAAGAAATAATTGAATCAATCTTTAAGGATTCTATAGGAACTAATTTAAATCCTGATACACTTGAAAAATTAATGTTAAAGACATATAGTTTAAATTTTGTTAATAAAATATATTACTCTTTTAAAAACAATACTTTAAAACTTCAAGTAGAAGAAAATCCTACTAATATAGTTGGTCTCGGAGTAGATTATCAAACTGATTATGGAACAACTTTCTCTATCGGAACTGATATTAGTTCATTTGGTAAAATCGGTAGTTTATCAACTATTGAAGCTACTTTTGGTGATTATCTTGGTCTTGATTTGAAAAATTTTTCATATTATGGAGTTTCAAATAAAGTTGGAATTTTAAGTAGTATTAGTTATGAAGAAAACCCATTTTTCATATATCATAATAAAAATAAAATTGGTAGTTATAAAAGTCAAGTTACAAAATTAGAAGGAGCTTTTGTTACACAATACTCTAACTTGTTTTTATTTTCATATGGAGCTTCTTTAAATTATGCTAATTTAGATCCTGAAATTAAAAATATATTTGACTCCTCAATACAATATTCAAAAAGTTATGGCGATATTTTTCTTAATATTAATTGGGATAAAACAAACTCTATAGCATTTCCTACAAAAGGTTTTAAGGGCGAAGTTTCTCAAAGATGGGGAGGAAATTTAGGAAAAGATAATTTAAACTTTTTATCTACTAATTATTTATCCTCAAATTATTTACCTATAACTGAAACAACAAGTTTAACTGCTAAATTTTTCGGCGGTAATATTACTGGCGATGACATTCTTCCAGATAAATACATCAAACTTGGTGGTTTGTCTGACGATTTATCTCATAATACTTTTGCTTTTAGCGGTTATTATTTCCAAGAAAAATATTTATCTTCTCTTTTTGGAGTAAGTTTTGGAGTTCAACAAAAACTTATAGAAAATTTATATATTGGAGCAAATTGGGATTTTGCAACATATAAATTTGCCAATGAAGTTTTTAATGATGATAAAAATTCAATTCTTTGGAAAGACTATTCTCAAGGAGCCGGAATAACTCTTAGTTATTTAAGTCTAATTGGTCCTGTTAAATTTAACATTTCTAAAGCTCAAGAATCTCATGATTTTCTTTTCCAATTTAGCTTTGGATATAAGTTTGATTAAAAAAAACACCCTAAATAATTAGGGTGTTTTTTGCTCCATTTTTTTGAGCTAATTTTTCCAATTCTTCTAATTCAATACCAGTTGGAGAGAATAAGTTGCTCTTCATCTCTTCTCTTACTCCAAAATGTCTGTATTTTATTATCTTATATCTAATATCTTTATTAGATATAGCTTTAGCAACATTTTCAACAATTAATCTATTATCTAATCTATTTTCAACTATAACACTTCTTACTTCAAATAGCTTTCCTATATCTCTTAAAAAATATAAGTTTTTTATAACTGAATTAACTTCTTTTCCTGTTAAAAGTAAATGTTCACTATTATTCCAAGCTTTTACATCTAACATAAAAAAATCTGTATTTTCTACTAACTCTTTATATTCAATATTATCTAAATTTAAACTTCCATTTGTATCCACAAAACAAGTTAAATTAGGCCATTTCTTTTTTACTTCAGAAAAAAGTCTAGCTATAAACTTATACTGTAAAGTACTTTCTCCGCCACTTACTGTTATTCCTTTTATAAAAGCTTTTACTTTACCTATTTCAGCTAACAAATCTTCAACCGTATACTCATTTACTTTAGGAGATGAATCAAATTTACAAATTTTTGTACATTGATCACATTCACAGCATAAATTTTTATTCCAAATTATTTTAGAATTATATATTTCTAAAGCTTTTGATGGACAAACTTCAACACATTTATAGCACTCTTTACAAATATTTATTGTCTCTGGATTATGACAATATTCACAATTAAAATTACATCCTTGGAAAAATATAGCCATTCTATTTCCTGGACCATCAACATTGGAAAATTTTATAATTTTATTTATTTTTGCCTTCAATCCCACATTACTCACTTCTCAATTTTCTTCCTAAAGCTTTAGCATTATCTCTAGCACCTTTTCCTAAAATAGTTGTATCTCTTAATACTTGCTCACCTTTATCTAACTTTTCAATTTCTGATTTTTTTACAAGGTATCCTGTTACTCTAACTACATCACAAGTATCACTATACAATGAGAAAAATCTCATTTCAGTTTCAAAAGCTCCCTTTATTATATCTAAGATAGCCTCTGGATTTGACTTATATGTCTCATCAAACACAAATATATCGCCAATTCCACTTGGACAATATTGATGGAATGGAGCTGATTGAACTATGTGATCAAATATTTCTGGTTCCTCTCCAACTGGAATTCTACATCCTGGACTTTCATTTCTATCAGTATCTATTCCAACTTGTGAGTGTAGTAAATGAGTATTTCCAAAGAACTCTCCAGCATACTTTGTCTTATGAGCTGCTATTAGTTTTGACATAGCTTCTACTATTTCAAGTCCTAATTTATTTGCTTTTTCTGAATATCCAAATCTATCTTGTTTTTCTGTTGCACCTAAAAGATTATTTACACATTCAGCTAATCCAACAAAACCAAATAATCCTGTAAATTTTTCCTTTTCTAAAAGTCCCTCTTTTATTAAGAAACTACTTTCATAAAATCCACTTTCTTCTATAATAAATTTAGATCTTTCATCTATATATTCTAACATTTCTTTTGACACTTCAGGTAAAACTCTTGCAAAAAAGTCCTCTTTTGAATTAGCTAGCTTTGATAGAGCTCCTAATCTTACCCTAACTAAAGTATTCGCTCCACCACCTACTTTTAATCCATTATAGCAACTAACGATTCCGTATTCTCCTTTAAAATCTGCTCTAAAGATTTTATCATTAGCAAAACTTGGTTTAGCTGTTACTAATGCTGTTTTAATCGCTTCTACTGCAATTTTATCTGTTGTTTCTTCAGTATATTTTATTGTTAAATTTGGTGTTGGTAATTCAAGCTCTCTCATAGCTCTTAATATTAATATTCCAGCCTTTGTTTCTTTCGGTCCAATATTAGCATGACAAAATGAATCAGTTATTGTTGAATCTATATGTTTTAAAAATAATTTTATTGCTAAATATGCTTCCACTTCATCTTTAATAAAAGGTTCTAATAAATAGTCAATATTCCCTAAGTAAACAGGCATAGTCGTTATCGATGGAACGTGTTTATAAAGAATTAGTAAACCATGTATAGCTTCCCATATATTTGTTGGCTTTTCTAAGTTTAAAAACTTACTTCCTTGCTCCATAAAAATATTATAATCTGGAACAATATATCTTGGTCTATAAGGTGCATTACCTTCAAATAAATCACATATAATTCCATCTTCTATATATTTTTTTAAGGCTTCACTTTTATTCAAAACCTCTATACTACCTTCGGCTAATCTTGCTAGGGTCACAACTTTTTGCTCAAAAGTTATTTTTTGACTCTTTATTGTTTCTAATATCATTACTTTCTCCCTTTAGTTTAAATATAAATTTCACATATTATATTCAATTTCTACCACTTCTGTCAACTTTTATTATACTTTTCTAAAAAAATAACAACTTTCTTTTTAATCCTCTGAATAGAATTATCTATCGCTTTTGGCTCCTTTTCTAACTTTTCAGCTATTTCTAAATATCCATACCCTTTCACCATAAATTTAAATACCTCTTTTTCTAAACCACTTAGGTTATCTTTTAAAAATTTTTTTAAAAGTTTCATTAACTCTTTTCCAATAACAATTTGTTCTGGTGTATAATATTTTAATGATGGACTACTATATCTTATCAAATCTTCTAATTCTGAATACCCTTCTCCTTGCATTGCACTATTTAAGTTTTTATTTTTTTCAGAGTTATAATTTTTTACTGCCGTTATAATTTGTCTTTTTATACAAAGAGATGCAAAGGTACTAAAACACGCACTTCTATTTTCATCAAAAGATCTTATAGCTTTCATTAACCCTATCATTCCTTCTTGAACTAAATCCTCTCTCTCTGCACCTTTTAAAAATAAAGTTTTATTTCTTATATATATAAGATTTCTATATTCTGTTACTATCTTTTCTATGGAATCTATATCTCCTTGTTTAGCTAATAAAATATCCTCTTTGTTAATCATAGTACCCCCTTGTCCTAAAAATTAAACAACATTTTCTACTAATATAGATAATAATAACAAACTTCTCTTTCATATTTTATATACCTCCAATATTACAAAAAATCAATTTTTTATTTTAATTTATTGACCTTTCTTTTTTCATTATTTTAGGGTACAATTGTATTAATGAGATATTTTTCTAATTTATCTTAGAACACTTTATTTTTCAAGGAGGGGTCTATGAAAACAGATATACAAATTGCACAAGAAGCAAAATTATTAAAAATTTCTGAAATAGCTTCTAGGCTGAATATTACTGAGGATTATTACGATACTTACGGAAAATACAAAGCTAAACTTAATCTTTCTTTATTAGATGAACTTTCTAATAAAAAAGACGGAAAACTAGTTCTTGTTACTGCTATTACACCTACACCTGCAGGAGAAGGTAAATCTACTGTTACAGTTGGTTTAACACAAGCTTTAAATAGAATCGGTATTTCTTCAGTTGCAGCTCTTAGAGAACCGTCTTTAGGGCCTGTCTTTGGAATGAAGGGTGGAGCTACTGGTGGAGGTTATTCACAAGTTATACCAATGGAAGATATCAATTTACATTTTACTGGTGATTTCCATGCAATTGGAGTCGCTCATAATCTTGTTTCTGCTTGTATTGATAATCATATTACTCAAGGTAATTTTTTAGGTATTGATAATACTAAAATTACTTGGAAAAGAGTAGTTGATATGAATGATAGAAATCTTAGAAATATTGTTATTGGACTTGGAGGTAAAGCCAATGGATACCCAAGACAAGATTCTTTTCAAATAACTGTTGCTTCTGAAATTATGGCAACACTTTGCCTTTCAAATTCTTTAAAAGAACTAAAAGAAAATATTGGTAAAATTGTTTTTGGTTACGATTACAATGACAAACCGCTTACAATAAATGATTTAAAAATTTCTGGTGCTGTTACAGCACTTTTAAAAGAAGCTATAAAACCAAATTTAGTACAAACACTCGAAAATACTCCTGTTATAATTCATGGGGGACCATTTGCTAATATTGCTCATGGATGTAATTCATTACTTGCTACAAAACTAGCTCTTAAACTTTCAGACATTGCTGTTACAGAGGCTGGATTTGCTGCTGACTTAGGTGCTGAAAAATTTTTAGATATTAAATGTAGAAAGGGTGAATTAAATCCTAATTGTGTTGTTATTGTCGCTACGGTTAGAGCGTTAAAGCATCACGGTGGTGCTAAAATTCTTAATGAAGAAAATTTAGATGCTTTAAAATTAGGTTTAGCTAACTTAGACAAGCATATTGAAAATATGAAAAAATTTAATTTACCAGTTGTTGTAGCAATTAATAAATTTGTTACTGATACTGATGCTGAAATTAGCTTAATTAAGTCTCACTGTGAAAGTTTGGACGCTCCAGTGGCTTTATGTGAAGTTTGGGCTAAAGGTGGTGAAGGTGGTGAAGAACTTGCCAAGCTAGTTCTTGAGAAATTAGAAGAAAATAATACTAAATATAAACCTCTATATAATCTAGATTTACCTATAAAAGATAAAATTTCAAAAATATGTACAGAGATTTATGGAGCAAATGGAGTTACATTCTCTAGTGCTGCTAATAAAACAATAAAACAACTAGAAGAACTTGGATATGGATTACTTCCAATTTGTATGTCAAAAACTCAAAAATCAATCTCTGATAAAGCTAATCTTCTTGGAAGACCTAATAACTTTATAGTTGAAATTGATACTATCAAATTAGCGGCTGGTGCTGGCTTTATCATTGCTATGGCTGGTGGAATTATTGATATGCCAGGTTTACCAAAAGTTCCTGCTGCTGAACTTATTGATATTGATGAACATGGTGTTATAACTGGATTATTTTAAAAAATATTTTCCCTTACTTAAATACTAAGTAAGGGTTTTTTATTTTTATAAAATATAGTATAATATATTATAAAATTCTACTACATATGAGGAGTAAATATGAAGATTGGTAAACTTACTATTTCAGATTTAAAAGATTTAATTTTTAATAATATTAAAAATAACAATGATAAAATACTTTCTTTTGGAGAAATTGGTAGTGACTGTGCTGCTATTGAGGTTGGAGATAATATTGTTTATTTATCAACTGATCCAATTACAGGTAGTAATAGTGGTCTAGGTAAGTTGGCTATTAATATTAACTGTAATGATATTGCTACAGAGGGAATCGCTCCTATTGGAATTATGCTTACAATTTTAGCTCCTCCAGAAACAAAAAAGGAGGAAATTGCTGAAATTATGAGAGAAGCTCAGCAAGAAGCTGATAAGCTTGGTGTTTCTATAATTGGTGGACATACTGAGATTACCGCTGCAGTTAATAAAACGATAATATCTGCTACCTCAATTGGTATTGGGACAAAAGATAATTTTAAAAAAAGAGAGCACATTACTGCTGGTGATAGATTAATTATAACAAAAGGAGTTGGAATTGAAGGAACTGGTATTATTGCCTTTGAAAAAGAAAGTGAACTTCTCGATACTTTTTCTAAGGAGCTTGTTGATGATGCAAAAGCACTTTTAGATTTAACTAGTGTTGTAAAAGATGGTATTATTGCCAATAAATTCTCAAAAGGAATGCATGATGTGACTGAAGGTGGCCTTTTAGGTGCGCTTTGGGAGTCTAGCTGTTTTTATAATTTAGGCGTTGAAATTTCATATGAGAAAATATTTATACCTAAATGCACAAAAGAGATTTGTAATTATTTTAAAATTAACCCTTTAAAGCTTATATCAAGTGGAACTATGCTTATAGTAGTTGGAAAAAATAATGCTATTCCTTTAATTGAAAAATTGAAAGAAAACAACATTCCCGCTTTCGATATTGGAGAGTTTACTACTTCTAAAGAAAAAGTTCTTGTAAAAAATGGTAAGAGGTTGGAAATTATGCCTCCTCAAAGTGATGAGTTATATAAAGTTATATAGTTAGGAGATGTTATATTGAATATAAAACAAAGAATTATTGGTTTATTAAGCGAATTTGAAAAAGGAAAATATTCAAATATTCTTTTAAATGAATATTTTTCAAAAAATAATTTAAGTAAAGGAGAACGTGGTTTTATAACTGAAGTTTTCTATGGAGTTATTAGAAATGATATTTATTTAAATTACCAATTAGAAAAAAGAACTAAAGCTATTAAAAAAAATTGGATTAAAAATTTATTAAAAATCTCTATCTATCAAGCTACTTTTATGAATAGCGATGACAAAGGTATTGCATGGGAAGCAACTGAATTAACTAAAAATAAATTTGGAATACCTGTTAGCAAATTTGTCAATGGAGTTATCAGAAGTTATTTAAGAGATAAAGAGGACGAAATAAAAAAATTAAAAGACGAGGATAAACTTGATATTTTATACTCTTATCCTAGATGGTTTTATGAGAAAATAAAAAAAGAGTATGGAGATTCTACTGAACAAGTTTTAATATCATTAAAAAAAGTTCCATACATGAGTATTAGAGTAAATATTCTAAAGTACTCTGAAAAAGAGTTTGAAACTCTTTTAAAAGAATTAAAAATTGACATTATTAAAAAAGTTGATACTGTTTATTATATTGATTCAGGAGTTATATTGCATACACCTGAATTTAAAGATGGAAAAATCATTGCTCAAGATGGCTCTTCATATTTAGCTGCAAAAATTCTAAATCCTTTACCTGGAGAAAAAGTTGTAGATACATGCAGTGCTCCTGGAAGTAAAACAGCAGTTTTAGGGGAACTTATGAATAATACTGGAGAAATTTTTGCACTTGATATTCATCAGCACAAAATAAAAATAATAGAAGAAAACTTACATAAACTAGGACTTAGTAATGTAAAACCAATTAAATTAGATGCTCGTAAACTTAAAGAGCAGGGTCAAAAATTTGACAAAATTCTTGTAGATGCTCCATGTAGTGGATATGGTGTTCTTAGAAAAAAACCTGAAGCACTATATAATAAAAATATGAATAATGTTCATGAATTATCTACACTACAGTACGAAATTCTTGATTCTGCAGCTTTCTCATTAAAAGTTGGCGGAGAACTTGTATATAGTACTTGCACTATATTTTCTGAAGAAAATACAGATAATATCATTAAATTTTTAAATAATCATAAAAATTTCTCTGTTTTAAAATTTGACCTTCCTCAAAATGTAAACGGACATTTTGATTCAATTGGAGGTTTCTTAATTGATTATACTGAAGAAATTTTAGATAATTTTTATATTATTAAACTAAGAAAGGATTTTGAATAATGTTAGACGAATTAAAAGAAGCTAATGAATATGTTGTTAGCAAAATAGAGGAAAAGGATCCTTTAATCTTAGAGATGGAAGCCTTTGCAATTGAAAATAATGTACCTATTGTTACAAAAGAAGTTGCTAAATATCTTGATTTTTTAACTTCTAGTCACAATTTTAAAAATATACTTGAAATAGGAACTGCTATTGGATACTCTGGAACTATTATGGGAAGAGTTGCAAAAAAAAATGGTGGTAAATTAACAACTATCGAAATTGATGAAATTAGATATAATCAAGCTCTTGAAAACTTTAAGAAAGGAGAGCTTTTAGATTCAGTTAATCTAATTTTAGGAGATGGTGTTGAGGAAGTTAAAAAACTTAATGAAAAGTTTGACTTTATTTTTATAGATGCTTCTAAGGGACACTATATGGAATTTTTCACTGATTCTTTTGAGAGACTTACTGATGATGGGATGATTTTTATTGATAATATAATGTTTAGAGGTTATCTTTATAAAGAATATCCAAAAAGATTTAAAACAATTGTAAGAAGACTTGATGAGTTTATAACTTATCTTTCTAAAAATCACAATTTCGTTTTACTTCCATTTGGAGATGGAATTGGTCTTGTTCGTAAATAATTAATTAAAAAGTAGGATTATAATAATCCTACTTTTTTTAAACTCTTTTTCTTTTTTTTAAACTTTTGTACTCACCACTTAATATCCAATTCCAAACCAAAGCTATAATAACTCCTACTATAGTGGTTAGAATTCTTTTTCCAGCCCAAAAGTAAGGATCTCTCCCTTCCATATTAGTTGCTATACCTAAGAAAACAATACATGCTATTGTGCTTGACGCTGGCTTCTTCAAAATATAAGTACATCCAAAAATTATTATAATCATGGATAAAGCCATTATTAAACTTCCTTTAAAATCATTAGCTTCTGTTGTTATAAAGTAGATTGCAAACAATCCTACTACACCACCAAAGATAGTTCCGATTACTCTTTCTACACCAACTTTAAAAGAATCTTTTATTGTCCCTTGTAAGCAAGATACTGCTGCTATAGCAGCATAAAATGGATTTACATTAAATAACACTTTTAATAAAAAAACACACCAGAAAACAGAAATAGATATTTTTAAGCTTTTATTTAAGGTTTCATTATATTCTTTTTCCATAGTTACTTCCTTTTATGTGTATAATTTAGCAATAATATAGAAACTATACTTTTCTATTAAATACTTTCCTTCTTTAATATTTTTCTTGCTATTTTTCTAAATACTATTATATCTAAAAGTAAATTTTCCATCAATATATTTTTTATTACTTTATTACTAAAAAATATAATATTATAATAGATTAAAATATTTTCATAGAAAAAAATACTAAAATAATGTATAATTATGAAAAAGAATATATTGGAGGTATTTTTAATGAAAATTAAAGCCTTTCCTTTGGGAAGCTATATGACGAACTGCTATTTGGTTTGGAATGACAACAATGAAGCTTCTCTTTTTGATTGTAGTGATTCTAGATTAGAAAATATTGTATCTTTTATAAAAGATCATAATTTAACTCTAAAAAATGTTATTCTTACCCATGGTCACGGTGATCATATTGGTGGAATAAATGAAATAAAACATCTTTTTCCTAATGTTCACATTTATATTGGAAAAGAGGAAGAAAAATTTTTAACTGATGCATCCTTAAACTTGTCTTATGCTATTCAAGGATATGATTTTGTATATACAGGTGATTTTACTCCTATAAAAGAGGGAGATTCTATTTTTGGTTTTGAAGTTATTGATACTCCTGGTCATACAATTGGTTCTAAATGTTTTTATAACAAAGAATCTAATTTTATGATTTCTGGGGATACACTATTCAGAAGAAGTTATGGTAGATATGATTTACCTACTGGTAACTTATCACAATTACAAAGAAGTTTAAAAAAGATTTGTGAAACTTATCCAGAAGATACTATAGTGTATAGCGCCCATACTGAACCTACTATTTTAGGTGAGGAAAAAAGAGTATTAAAATCCCAAGGAATGTTTTAGGAGGAATTAATATGGAAAACAAAGTTTATGATGTTGTTATTATCGGTGCTGGACCAGCTGGTCTAACTGCAGCACTTTATGCTGGAAGATCTAATCTTTCAGTTTTAGTTATTGAGAAGCCGAATACTGGAAGTCTTCTTATGGCCCATAAAATAGAAAACTATCCTGGTATTTTAGGATCACCTACTGGAAAAGATATCTATACTCTAATGAAAGAGCAAACACTTAAATACAATGTTGAATTTGTCAATGCTACATTTTTAGCATTTGATTTATTTGGAGAACATAAAATTATAAAAACAGATATCGAAAATTTCCTAGGAAAAACTGTTATAATTGCAAGTGGATGGGCAAAAAATGGATCGAAAAAACTTCCTGGAGAAGAAAAGTATCTAGGAAAAGGAGTTTCTTACTGTGCAACTTGTGATGGTGCTTTTACAAGAAATATGACTGTTTCTCTTTTTGGAAAAGGTAAAGAAATTGCTGAAGAAGCTTTATTTTTAACAAAATATTCAAAAGAGATTCATATGTTTATAACTGATAACTGTGATGACAGTTGTGATAAAGCTCTTATGGAAACATTAAAAGCCAACGAAAAAGTTAAAATGTATTATTCAAGTGAACTAGTTGAAATTAAGGGAGATGAATTTGTTGAGGAGGTTATTGTTAAAATCAATGGTACTCATGAAACTTATCCTACTCAATTTGCTTTCTTATACCTAGGAACAAAATCGCTTAAAGAACTTTATGGTGAAGTAGCATCTTTAGATGAACACGGTTACATTATTACTAATGAAGCTATGCATACATCTATTGAAGGAATATATGCTGCTGGAGATGTTAGATCTAAACATATCAGACAAGTTACTACAGCTACATCAGATGGTACAATTGCTGCCTTAGAAGCGATTAAACATGTTTTAAAGAAACATAATTTAAAAGCACAATATAGCTAAAAAAAGTCAGAGTTTTACTCTGACTTTTCTATTTATTATAATTTAAATAACATATCTTCGTAAGTTGGTACAGGCCAAACTTTCTTTTCAACTTGATGCTCTAATAAATCAATAATATCTCTTAAACATTTAAGTAATGGGATTATTTCTTTATTTAAATAAACTACTTTTTCATATAAATCTTCAATTTCATTAGCTACTACAAGTTGTGACTCTAATTGAGCTAAGTAATCTTTTAAACGATTTTTTCCAGCTAATAGTTTTACTAAATGAGCTTTATCAGCTATCAAGAACTCGTCATCTCCTAAAACTTCTCTCAATGCTAAGATACTATTTGATATCTTAGCTGCATATTCCATTAAAGCTGGATATATCTCATTCCTAGCTATTCTAACCATTGAGCTTCCTTCGATATTAACTTGTTTAATATAACGCTCACAATAAACCATATATCTTGCCTCCAGCTCTTCTGGCGACAATACCTTAGCATTTTTAAATAATTCTACTATATTCTCTTGTCTGTATATTTTCAATCCTTCTAGTGTATTTTTTAAATTTTTCAAACCTCTTTTTTCCGCTTCAATTCTCCAGCTTTCATCATAACCATTTCCATTGAATATAATTCTTTTATGTTTTTCATATCTATCTTTTATAAGTTCGATTATATCCTTTTTTAAGTTCTTAGAATCTCTTCCTTCTAAATAATCAGCATATTCTTTTATTATAGTTCCAATAATTGTATTTATTATAAATGTTGGTGTCGATGCCGATGCACTTGAACCTGGCATTCTAAACTCAAATTTATTTCCTGTAAATGCAAAAGGTGATGTCCTATTTCTATCTGATATATCTTTTGGTATTTTTGTGAAGTTTTTTACACCAAACTCCATATTTTCTTGTGCTTCGTTTACAGGAACTATTTTTCCTATATTTTTTAATATTTCTTCTAACTCTTCCCCTATGAAAACCGAAATTATTGCAGGTGGTGCTTCGTGTCCACCTAATCTATGGTCATTTCCAGGAGTCGCACAAGAAGCTCTCAAGACATCTTCATATCTATCAATTCCCTCTAAAACTGCTGTTAAAAATACTAAAAACTGAAGATTATTTTTTGATAAAGAAGATGGATCTAATAAGTTTTCTCCCAAATTTGTTGATAATGACCAGTTGCAATGTTTTCCAGAACCATTAACTCCTTTAAATGGTTTCTCATGTAATAATGCACTTAATTTATGTCTATCTGCAACCTTCTTTATTATATCCATAGTCAATTGATTCTGATCAACAGCTACATTTGCTGTTGTAAACATCAATGCAATTTCAAACTGATTGGGAGCTACTTCATTATGTTTTGTTTTTGCCATTATGCCTATTTTCCATAATTCCGTATCTATCTCATTCATTACTTTTTCAACTTTTTCTTTTATACTTCCATAATAATGATCATTTAACTCTTGACCTTTTGGTGGTAAAGATCCAAATATTGTTCTACCTGAAAGCATTAAATCTTGACGTTTTTCCCAAAATTTCTTCTCTATTAAAAAATACTCTTGCTCTAATCCTAGAGTGTTCGTTATTGACGTTACATTTGATTTAGGGTCTAGTATCTTTTTTAATCTTAGTGCTTGCTCTGATATAAAGTCTATCGATCTTAATAAAGGTACTTTTTTATCTAATGCCATCTGATTATATCCAATAAAAGCTGTTGGAATATATAGTGATTTAGATAATCCCTCTCCTCTTAAAAACATTGGTGATTTACAATCCCACGCTGTGTATCCTCTTGCTTCAAAAGTTGATCTAACTCCTCCATTTGGAAATGATGATGTGTCAGCTTCACCCTTTATAAGCTCCTTCCCAGAAAATTGCGAAACACAAGTTCCATCAGACGACATAGAAATAAATGAATCATGCTTTTCAGCAGTCAATTCTGTCAATGGTTGAAACCAGTGTGTAAAATGTGTAGCTCCATTTTCAGTAGCCCAATTTTTAACTGCATTTGCTATTGAGTCAGCAAGTTCTATAGATAACTCTTTCTCTCCATTTTGAACTTTTTTAAACTCTTTAAAATACGATTCTGGTATTCTGCTTTTTAATTTATCCTCTGTAAAGCAAAATTGTCCAAAAATTTCCAGCATGTTGTTCATAAATCCTCCCTTTTTTGTTCTACATTGTCGAACGTCATTCTTCAATAAAAAATTGTTATATTAACAATATACTATTTTTATTTTTTTGTCAATAGGAAAATAAAAAAGAGGAGTTCTCACTCCTCTCGTGCTCCTAATTCGAACGATATTTTTTTACTCATAGCAACCATCTTTGGTGCCAATTTAGGTAAAATATTCATTAATTTTTCTCTTGTTGCCATTATTGATGCTGTTCCAACAAAAACATTATTAACTTTAAAAATTGGAACTGATATACAATAAATTCCTAATTCAACCTCTGATCGCTCTAAAGAATATCCATCTTCTCTAATCTTATAAATCTCTTCTATCAATGTTTCTCTATCTATTATTGTACTATTTGTATATTTGTATAATAGATTTTTACTAAATATTTTATCAATATTTACATCCTTAGAATATGCTAATGCCAACTTTCCAGAAGCTGATGCATTTAAAGGAATTTTAGTTATCGATGTACTAATTGTATAATACATCGAGTCAGATTGTACTCTATCAATTAATTTTAAATGCTCTCTCTTAAATAAAAATAAATTCACGGTCACTGAAAACTCTTCTGATATCTTTACTAAATACTTATGCCCAATATTCTTTATTAAAACATCCTCATTTACAATAAAGCTTTTTTCTATAAAGGCTGGTCCTAATGAATAGTTGCTATTTTTTTCATTTTGCTCTAAATACGAGTTTTTTAAAAGTGTTGATACAATTCCATGTACAGTACTTTTACTTAGATTAACCTTTTCACTAATCTCTTTTAATGAAAGTTCATGCACATTTTCATTAAAGCAGTTCATTATATCTATTGCTCTTTGGATAGATTGTATAGTTTTCCCTTCCATAAAATCCCCTTTTATTTTAATCTAAAGAATCCTTCTTCAGTTTTTTCAATTTTCCCCTCTTTTAAAAGTTTTCCTATAGCTCTTTTGAAAGCTTTTTTACTTATTCCAAAATACTCTTTTATAGCTTCTGGTGAACTATCGTCATTAAATCTAAAGTGTGTTTTTAATATCTTCATTTTTCCTAAAATACTTTCTGCATCTTTATCCATCTGAACAAAAGCTAGCTCTCTCATTGCTAAGTCTAACTTTCCATCCTCTCTAACTCTGATAACTCTAGCTTGAATCTCTTCACCTACGTAGAACTTTTTAAAACACTCACTATTTGGAATTAATCCAAAATATCTATTGTCCACTGCTACGAAAACACCAATCTCAGGATTAATTCTATATACTGTACCTTCTACAAAATCATTTTTTTGATAATCTTTATTTGGCATTAAAAAGCTATATATTTTCATTGTTGCAGATAGTCTTCCTTTACTATCCTCATATATTCCAACTAAAACCTCATCTCCTGGTTTAACTTCTCCTACCATTTGGGCATGTGGTAATAGTAACTCTTTTTTTAATCCCCAATCTAAGAATGCTCCCAATTTTTCATTTGTATCTGTTACATAAAGCTTTCCTATTGTTCCAACTGTTAAAGCTGTTTTTCTTAAAGTTGCTGTTAATCTATCTTCCGAGTCTCTATATATCATTACATCTAGCTCATCACCAATATCTAAAACTTTACCCTCTAACTCATTGTTAGGCAGAAGAATATTATCTTTTGAGTCTCCTGTTCCTGCATCTAAATGTGCTCCTTTGCTGCTGAAGTTATTAATCTTCATTGTTTGTCTTTTTCCTACTTTTACCATTTTACCTTTCTCCTTACTATTTTACTCCAAATAGTTTCCAAATAAATTAAATTTCTCTTCCATTTTATGAGGATAGTTTTTATAATAATACTCAAAAAGTTTTATTACAGGTTTAAAATCCTCATAATTTTCTAATATTCTTAAATACTCTTTTTCTATACTAATTAAAGAGTAATAATCACTTTTTTCAAACATTTTAAATAGTCTATTAATTATATCTATTACTTCTTTAAGAGGAACTTCTATTCCTTTTCCTATTATAAGTGCCTCTATATAAAAAGTTCTACTTTCATTTTTTTTCTCAAAGTACTCTGATAATTTCCCTAGATTATATAATAGTTTAAATTTCTCTTCATTATTTTTAATAATTTTCTTTTCATAAATCTTATTTAATTTTAAATAAATATTTTTTAATTCATTATTTTTTTTAGAATTAATTAAAATTTTTCCTAAGCTATAGAGCGTATGTAATTTTTCCTCTAAAGTTACTACTTTTTTCAAAATTAAAAAATATAATTCAATTCCTTTTTCTATATCGGTCTCTATATAAATTTCTGCTAAAATATTCAGACAATTATTTTTTATAACTCTATTCTTTATAATTTTTAAATACTCATTTATTTCATTCTCTATATTTAAATAGTTTTTTTCTTTATCTTTATAAAGTGAAAACAGATATAGATAATATATTTTATCATTCCTCTTTAAAATTTGATTTGCTAAAATATCATCTTTATATTTATTAAACAGTAAAGATATTATCTCATACTTTTCATGTTTTGCACATAAATTTATAAAAATTTCGAATTCTTTTTCATATTTTTTAATTTCTGTAATTCTTTGAAAAAGTTTACTATACATTCTTCTAGCTTCATTTGTATTTTCTAGTTTTAAATACATCTCTGCTAAATCAATTATATATTTAATTTGATCTATTTTTGATACCTTTAAAATTCCTTCTTCAACTAACCATTTATTATTTATTTCTCTATCTTTTATAACTTTATCTAAATATTTTTTAGCTTGTTCTTCAGAAGTTTCTATAAAACTTTCATAAGTTATTGTAAACTCTTCCTCTAACTCTTCAATTATTCTCTTTAAATTTTTATAAAAAATAACACTCATTTTTTTACTTAAAGATTTTCGACCACTTTCAACCATTCCTAAATATGTCTTAGAAACTTTATCCCCTGTTATATCTTCTTGTTTAATTTTATAATGTTTTCTATATTTTAGTATCTTTTCTCCTGGTGATAAAAACATACTATTCCCCCTTAAAATAAAAAACTGTTTATTATAGAATATCAAATTTTACATATTTTTACAATAAAAAATACCTTAGATTAGTCCAAACTCTAATCTAAGGTATTACTTTACTCTTTTTCTAATAATACTGTTTTATTATTTTTAATGTAAATTTCTTCATAATCATCTAAAGAATCTAATGCTATTTTAGACATTGGAACTATTGCAATGATATTAAATACTGTCATTAATGCCACTCCCAAGTCTCCTAATTCCCATACAAACAGATACTGAGCCATTCCACCTACAAACATCATAATTAATGCTAAAATTTTATATGCATCTTGAGCTTTCATTTTATCACCAAATAAAAATGCTACATTAGATCTTGCATAGAATAATATTCCCAAAAATGTACTAAAACTAAATAAGAATAATATTACTGCAACTAAAGGTGTTCCAATACTTCCTATATGATAATCCATACAACTTTGAAGTAAATCCATCCCCATTTTTCCATCTCTAATTGATTGTGGTGCTAGAAGCATTGTAAATGCCGTACAACTACAAACAACTAAAGTATCTATAAACACACCTAAAGCTTGAATTAACCCTTGTTCTACGGGATGATCTCCATCTGCCGCTGCCGCTGCACATGGAGCTGAACCACTTCCAGCTTCATTTGAAAACAAACCTCTTTTTACTCCTTGCATTAATACTGCTCCAAATCCTCCTGCAACTATTTGTCTAGCACCAAAAGCCTCTTCAAAAATTTCTAAAAACATTCCTGGAACTGAACCAATATTTGCTTCACCAACATTAAATAATATTATATCACCCCATAAAAACCCATTCAATGCACTAACTGCTGTTTTCAACGGTGATAATAATGAATCTATAAACCCCATCACATACCTCCTAATTTTTATTTTAGTAGAAAGTTTTATGTAGGTATTTCTAGATTAAAATATCCTAAAGTTATCTTTAGGATATTTTAATTTTTATTATCTATTTCTGTGAAAATCTTCCTGTAAAAAATCTTAAACAAGCTGGTTCGTACTCCCACTTTAATCCTTTTATTTGCTCTTTATTTTTATACAGTTCTATTATTGTATCTGCTACATAATCTAAGTGAGCATATGTGTAAACTCTTCTTGGAATTGTTAATCTTACTGTTTCTAATTTAGGATAATGATTTTTTCCTGTTTTTACATCTCTTCCTGCTGATATAATTCCTCTTTCCATTGTTCTAACACCAGAATGCTCATAAATAGATGCTGCTAAAGCTTGAGCAGGAAAATCATCTTGAGTTAAATGTGGTAGAAATGCTCTCGCATCTAAGAAAATTGCATGTCCTCCATAAGGTTTTACCATAGGTACTCCTGCTGCATCTAGCTTTTCTCCTAAATATCTTATTTGATTAACTCTATGACTTATATATTCATAATTTACAGCCTCTCTAAGTCCAATTGCCATAGCTTCCATATCTCTTCCTGCCAATCCACCGTAACTAGGCATTCCTTCAAATTGAACTACTGTAGCTGTCGCTTGTAGATATAATTCATAATCATTCATACATAAGAATCCACCGATATTAGTTAAACAGTCTTTTTTTCCACTCATTGTACATCCATCACCATATGAAAACATCTCTTTTACAATATCTTTTATAGATTTATCTGCATACCCTTCTTCTCTTGCTTTTATAAAATAAGCATTTTCTATACAACGAGTTGCATCATACATAATCTTAATTCCATGTTTATGAGCTAGTTCTGAAACAGCTTTTATATTAGCCATTGATACTGGTTGTCCTCCAGCTAAGTTAACTGTAACTGCCAAACAAACATATGGTATTTTTTCTGCTCCCACTTCATCTATTAATGCTTGTAATTTCTTTAAATCTACATTACCTTTAAATGGTAAATCTATTTGAGAATTATGAGCTTCATCTATTATAATATCTCTGAAAGTCGCCCCATTTCTTTCTTGATGAAATCTTGTAGTAGTAAAATACATATTTCCTGGAACATAGTCCCCTGGCTTAATTGTTAATGTTGATAAAATATTTTCTGCTCCTCTTCCTTGATGAGTTGGAACTACATATTTAAATCCAAAAAGTTCTTGTACTGTTTTTTCTAAATGGTAGAAGTTTCTGCTTCCTGCATAGGCTTCATCTCCCAACATTAATCCAGCCCACTGAGCATCACTCATAGCATTAGTTCCAGAGTCAGTTAGTAAGTCTATATAACATTCATCTGATTTTAATAAAAAAGTATTGTATCCAGCTCTTTCGATAGCCTCTTTTCTCTCTTCTTTAGTCATAATAGCCATATTTTCAACCATTTTTATTTTATATGGTTCTGGTGCAAATCCTTTTGACATAATAATTCCTCCTCATTTGTTTTTTCTTGTTAATAACATATATACTTTATTTTCTTTTTTATGTCAATAACGCTTATTTTAGAACATTTTCCATTTGCTAAAAATATATTTTTCATTATAAATGTAGAAAGATTCTTTGACTATATTTAAAATAAACCTTTTTATGGTTTTTTTATAAAAAAATAACAATTCTTACTCTTTCTAATTTCACATAAAAATAACTATTCTTATTTGTAATGATTTAATTTTTAAAAATAAAAAAAATTTTTTTTATTTTTTATATAAATTTTAATAAAAAAAAATTAATTAATTTTATTTTTTTATTTTTTATTTTCTTCAAACCTTTTAAAGGTTTATTTTTTACAAAATTTGATTTTTATATAATCTTTATGGTAAACTCCTACTATATTTAATATCTAGGAGGAAGTATGATAAGAATTTTATTATATATTTTCATTATAAGCTGTGGATTTTTATTGAGCAAATACCAATTAATACCTTTAAAATTAAAGATGAAAACTGCTATTTTACAATCCTTTTCTCTTTTCTTTTTATTAGGAGTTATGGGTTATAAAATTGGTAGTGATAACAAAATTATAAAAGAATTTCCAAATCTTGGATTACAAGCTATTGTTATTGCATTTTTTTCTATCTTAGGAAGTATTTTTATCACTAAATTTTTCTTTAGAAAAAGAGGTGACAAATAGATGCTCGGAATTTGTTTATCAATTATTTTTGGCGTTATTATAGGATTATTTTTTCAAACTCCATTTTTATCTAATTCATCAGATACTTTTATCGATTTAGGTCTCTGCTTACTTTTATTTTTTGTTGGAATCGATATTGGAGATAACTCTTCTGTATTTTCTGATTTAAAAAAATATGGTAAAAAAATATGGCTTCTTCCTATCTCCACAATTTTAGGTTCTCTTTTAGGTGGAGTTATTGGTTCTTTATTTCTTCCTATTTCTATTGGAGAAGGTCTTGCTGTTTCTTCTGGTCTTGGCTGGTACTCTCTGTCGGCCATTGAATTAACTAAAATAAGTCCTGAACTTGGAAGTGTTGCCTTTTTAAGTAATGTTTTTAGAGAAGTTCTTGCAATTTTAACAATTCCTCTTATTGCTAAATCCATTGGAAGTTTCGAGTCTATATCTACAGCTGGTGCTACAGCTATGGACACTCTTCTTCCAGTTATAAATAAAAGTAATAGTTCTGATATATCTGTTATCGCATTTTTTTCAGGCGTTGTTCTAACTACATCAGTGCCTGTACTAGTTCCACTAATTGTAAATATATTTAAATTATAAAAGGACATGAAATTCATGTCCTTTTAAAATAATATTAAATCATATATATCTTGTATTCTATATGGACTAGGAAGCTTTGTCTTCAAATTTTCCCAAACTTTCGAAAAAGTTTCTTGATCCATATCTTTTATTTGATTATATGCTTGAGATTTATATAAAATATCCTCTCCACATTTTTTTATCGCATTTAAAATTTGAGATTTTATTTTTTTATAGTTTAAATCTGTTATTAAAATTAAACTGTAATAATCTGCTAATAGCTCTTTCTCAACACAATATTCAAGAGTTAATATTTTTCTCACAATTGTTCCTAAATAACCAATTGATAAATTTTTACTAAACATTCCACATCTTTCACCTTCAACTTCAATAAAAGGTAAAAATATATCTTGGTAGTGGTAATCTTGAACTGATTTTGTAAAAAATAAAAAACTAGAAAAAATAGTTTTTTTCTTTATCTCTTTTCTTAAAAAACCTTTATCAACTTGATATACAGCTCCTACATGAGGAAAAAGAGATACTGTCAAATCTTCAGAATGACAAAAATTAACTATATTTTCTTCATATACTTTATTAGCCTTAATTTTTCTAATAAAATAATCTGCTTGGAAAAGTTCATTCGTTAAATTATCCACTTTAAATAAGGCATTAAAAACTCTATTATTATCTAATAAAGTATTTTTTGTATCATTTGATAATTTACTTAATAAATTTTCAAATTTTGTACTCTTTACAAAATTTTTTATAAATCCATCATCTATTTCAGGAGATATCTCAACATTACTTTCAATTAATAAAGTACTACTATCTTTTATTACCTTACCTTTTTTTAATTCTTTTAAAAAAAATGCTAAATATTCATTTTTAAACTCAACAAAATATTGCTTTTCAATATCATCCAAATTAAGTTTATCTAAAATTTTATCATAGTTAAAAAAATCTAAAAGATTTATAATACCATCTCTATTTATTCCTACAGCATTCCAAGTACATGTATATGGAATAAATCCCCTCTCCTTATCAACCATAATACTTACAAACTGAGCAATTCCACCACCTAAAGAATGTCCTGTTATTGATATCTTTTCTTTAGGAATTTTAAACTCATCATAAATCTTATTAAATACCTCTAAGCCATCATAAAATTGTACAGGTTTAACACCTAGTCCAATTTTTAAATCATTTTCTATAAAGTCTTTATAAGCATCTTCTATTGGATATTTTTCACTCCCTCTATAAGAAATTACATATTTATCATATTTGATATTTCGAAACACTACACTATAAAATCCTGTTGAATCTCTTTCTAAATCAGAAGCTCGTTTACTTTCTACATAAAATATCTCCCAATTATGAAGAATATCCTTAAAAAAATTATAAAATAAATATCTAGTGTTTGAATTTGAAAAATAAAATCCATCGCTATCTAATTTTAATGAATCGTTCTCTCTGTAAATTTGATCTAAATTTTTTTTATAATCCTCTTGAGAAAAATTACAATAAGAGAGTACACTAAGCAACAGATAATCTTTAGCTCTTTGCATTATATACCTCCTAGTATTCTAAATTTTTAATAGAGATAGAAAAAGATATGTTACACCCATTCCTATTGCGGCGCCTATTATGGTTTCTAAAACTGTGTGTATTTTTCCTTCTACTCTTGATTGTAAAACTAAAATTAAAAGAAATAAAGAAAGATAAAATACTCTAACATCATGTGTTAAAAAAAATATTCCCATGAAAAGCGCTCCACCGAGAGCGCTATGTCCACTAGGAATTCCTCCTCTCAAAGGAGTTCCTTTTTTGAAAATACTTTTAATTGCTATTACTAGTACCACTATAAATATAATTATAAATACAATTACATTTGCATAAGATTCTTTTAATAAATCAAAAAAGTTATCAAACTCGCCTGCTATTCTTTTATGAAAAACTAAATAACCAACTATCAAAGCATTACTAGCTGCTATAAATACTGCACCTGCTCCAACATCTTTAGCTCTTTTTGCTAAAATATTATATTCTGGTGAAACTAAATCTACAAAACTTTCTATGGCAGTATTTAAGAGTTCTGCTGCTAAAACAAGGGACATACTAATTGATAACACAATTAATTCCATTCTACTTACACCTAGAAAAATTGAAATCATCAAAACTAATATCGTGCAAAATGCGTGAAATTTCATATTTCTTTCTGTTCTAATAGTTTCTATTATTCCTTCTATTGCTACATTAAAACTTTGTGTTACATCTTGTTTATTATTTCCCTTACCCCTCATCAACTCCTCCTTAATCTCTAGTATGACCAAATTTTCCTAAAATTTCTTCCTCTCTAGCTCTCATCTCTTTTTTATCCTCTTCTTCTATATGATCATACCCTAAAAGATGTAACATTCCATGAGTTAAAACATAAAAAAATTCTCTCCTAAACGAATGATTATACTCATTGCACTGCTCTTCAACTCTTTCTAAAGATATTATTATATCTCCCAACGTATCATACGGACCAATCATATAGTCTTCTGTTTCATGATATGCAAAAGATATTACATCTGTAGGTCTATCTTTATCTCTAAAATCTCTATTTATTCTTTGAATCTCTTCATTTCCAACTAAAGCTACAGACATATAAACTGGCTTTTCTGATTCAAACTCATCGTTTAATACTTCACAAATGTATTCTTTTACTTCTTCCTCATTTATAAATTCATTATATCCCTCTATTTCTAGAGAAAAATCTAATACTACTTCCATATTAACTCCTTTTACTTTTGTCCTGGATATTTTATTCTAACGTGATGAATACTCATTAAAACTTTTGTAAATGTTTTAATAATTATTTCTATTTCTTTAAATGTCAATGCCGCTTCAGATAATTGATTATCCTCTATTTTCGAATTAATAATTTTTCTTAACATATTTTCAATAGTTATTGGTGTCTTTTCATCTAATGATCTAACAGCTGCCTCTATTGAATCTGCCAACATAATTATAGCCGACTCTTTACTTCTTGGAATTGGTCCTCCATATTTGAAATCCTCCTCTATAACAGTTGGATCTAATTGCTTCGCCTTGTTATAAAAATATGCTAACATTGTTGTTCCTTGGTGCTCAAACATAACATCTCTAATCTCTCTTGGAATTTTATATTCTCTTCCTAATTCATTACCATCTTTAGTATGAGATGTTATTATTAGAGTACTTAAGAATGGAGATATCTTTGAATGAGGATTTTCTCCTCCTTCTTGATTCTCTACATAAAATTTAGGTCTTTTCATTTTTCCTATATCATGATAATACGATGCTACTCTTGCAAAAATAGCGTTTGCTCCAATTGCTTCAGCTGCTGCTTCTGATAAAGTTGCAACCATCATTGAATGATGAAATGTTCCTGGTGCCTTCATTGATAAAAGCTTAAGCAGAGGATGGGACAAGTCACCTAATTCTAAAAGTCTAAATGTTGTTAAAATATTAAATGTTCTTTCAAAATATGGTAACACCGCTATTGCTAACATTCCTGAAAGTAATCCTGAAACAACTATTTCTCCACTTTGGAGTACAATTAAATTTTGTTCTCTTCCTATAAAATAAGTTAATAACAGATATAAAAAGAATTTTGTTACTGCTAGCTTCATTCCTAAAGCTATCAATTCTTGTCTTGTTGTTACTTTTTCTATTAGATAAGATCCCATTAAACAAACCAAGAAAGTTACAATAATAAATACTGGATCATAGCCTACAATTGGAAATAAAAAAGTAGTTGCCATAAGCGTCGCTAAAAAAGCAAAATCTTTAGCAAAAAGTATTGCCATTAAGAAGTACATTGTTTCAAATGGAACAAAATATATATGATCAGGTTTTGTAAATCTATAAGCTAAAAAGCCTATTGTAAATATCAAAAATAAACTTCTGTATATACTTTTATTTAATATATTTTTCTTAAATTTATTTGCTAATAGCGGATAGAATATAACTGTCAAAATAATCGTATATAAAAAATTTGCCATAGAAAAACCTAAACTCTTTTTATAAGAATAAATTCCAACAGCTTCTAAAAGTTTAGCCCTACTATCAGTTATTATATCACCCTTTTTGACAAGTAAAGTTCCCGCTTTTATATCTAAAATTTGGTCATCTATTTGTGAGATCTTTTCTGCAATGGAGTTTTTAGTTTTAGTTTCATCATATATATAATTTGCTGTTAAAAAATTTTCAACAATTTTCTTATCAAATTCTGGAAGCTCTAAAAATAACTCGTCATTAGGAGGAGAAATTGTTAGACTCCCTTTTTCTCTTATAATTCCTGTTGCATAGGCTTTTGTTAAAAACCCAATAACTCTTTCTTTTGCTTCTAATAACTCTTTTTTGTTTAATTGTGTTAATTCTGTTATTAGTTTTGGAGGTAACTGCTTTCCTATTATATCTTCAACTCTATCTAAATATAACTTGTTTTTTTTGAAATTTTTCTTTAATATTTCATCAAATAGATATTCTGCTCCTGATATATAAACTGTTCCCGCTTGTGGTACATATATATACTCTTTTTTAGAATTTTCCATAAGATTCTTTATTATGTCTTGCTTCTTATCTCTATCATTAAAAAGAATACTTTTAGGTGAATAAATATCATTTATTGCCACATCACCTACATCATACTTTTGTCTATTTACTATATAGCCACTCTTTGAACTAATAACTATTAACATTATCATTAAAATTAAATAAAATATTTTTTCTTTTAAATGATGATCCTTAGTATATAATTCAGCATCGTCTGCATTTTTCCTATTAATCTTAAAAGTTAAACTTAGACCAAATAGCTCAATTTTTTTCATATTAGTTACTCCTTTTAGGTTTTAGAAATATCTTTTAAAATCTCTTCTTTACTTAGTATCTTTATATTTTTAGTAGGAATAGCTTCTTTAAAATATTTTCCATAACTTTTTGTTATTACTCTATTATCTAATATTGTAACAATTCCTTTATCACTTTTACTTCTAATTAATCTTCCAATTCCTTGCTTAAATTTTATTACAGATTCTGGAATTTGATACTCTACAAATGCATTTTTATTTTGTTGTGTTATATTTTCAATTATTGCTTCTGTTACTGGATCACTTGGAACTTTAAAGGGTAATTTTATTAAAACTACTGAACTTAACTGTTCACCTTTTATATCC
The DNA here is from genome assembly GCF_022430525.1 of Cetobacterium somerae. Classification (NCBI taxonomy): domain Bacteria; kingdom Fusobacteriati; phylum Fusobacteriota; class Fusobacteriia; order Fusobacteriales; family Fusobacteriaceae; genus Cetobacterium; species Cetobacterium somerae. Next base: position 1,351,120 of record NZ_CP092519.1, read on the forward strand.
ACACCTTCCCAAAAAGAATCTGTTCCAAATAAAACAGGATTTTTTATATTTTTATATAAATTTACAAGCTGAGTTCTTGGAGCTTGTCCTTGAATCAACAAATTTAATCCAGCCTCTTCTAAGTCATCTTTTATCATATAATACATGTAATTTAAGGTACTATACGAAGTAAATAGTATAAAACATTTTCCTGAAGTTTTCAATATCAAATTTTTTAAAAAATCTTTAATACTATCAATAAATTTAGGATCACTTGGGTTTAGTAAATCTTTAGGTAAATATACCGTCATTTGATTATCATAATCAAATGGAGAGTGAATAACCTTCTCTAGAGTTTTTTCTTTTAACCCTATACTTTCTTTAAAATAAGTAAAATCATTTCCTATTGCTATTGTTGCAGATGTAAAAATCATCTGTTTCAAATTTGCATATAGATTTTTATCTAATTCCCCATCTATTTTTAAAGGAGTAGCAACTAACTTTGAATTGCTTTTTTTACCATTTACTTCTGCCCAGTATATAAACTTATCATCATCTAGCGAATTTATAAATTTCAAATTTTCAAAAAAACTATCCAACCTATCTATATATCTAGAAAAATCACTTATATATCCCTCTTTATCTTCTATATCTTTAATTTTTCCTAAAATTGTTCTAACTTTTTTTAAATAAGATGATAAATCTATAACAAATTCGTCTTTTAAATTATCTAATTGATTGTAAAAAACTGCTTTTTCAAATTCATTCTTTTTTAGTCTATAAGTTATGCTGCTCATTTGTCCTTTAGAAAAAATTTCAATTATAAAATTAAAATATGCTCTACCTGAGTTAAATAAATTTCGATGTCTCAATTTTATATCATTCTCTAAATCTGACTCAATTCCTTTTTTTCCATCATAGTCACAATTTTTTAAATAATTTATAAAAACATCTAAACTTCCTGTACCTCTTTTTTTAGATTTTTCCATTGTGTATATTTGATTCATAGTTTTAGTAAAGCCATATTTAGAAATCTCATATGAAAAATAATCTCTTGCAACTTTTTCAACATTATGTGCCTCATCAAATACTGCTAATTCATATTCTGGTAAAATTGAATACTCTGTATTAAAACCTATTTCTTTTCTTATTGCTAAATCAGAAAAATACATATGATGGTTAGTTATTAGTATATCCGCTTTTTTCTTTTCATCTCTTGCTTTTAAAAAATAACATTCTGATTTAAATGCACATTTATTTCCTGCACACATATCACTTTCACTTTGAAAATGTTCCCAAATTGAATAATCTACTTCAAATGGAAGCTCTGCCTTATCTCCAGTTTCAGTTTTGCCACCCCATTTTAAAACCTCTTTAAATTGAGATTTTTGACTTTGACTATATTCTTCAAAATCTACAATATCTCCTGTAGCAACATTATGTAATTTTCTATTGCATAAATAGTTTCCTCTTCCTTTAACTAAAACATAGTTAAAATCTCCTTGAATAACTTTTTTAGCTATTGGAATATCTTTATTTAAAAGTTGTTCTTGTAAATTTATTGTATTAGTACTTATAACAACTCTTTTTTTATTCTTTATACTCCACTCTATAGCAGGAATTAAATAACCTAATGTTTTTCCTGTTCCTGTTCCTGCCTCAACAATTACTTTTGTTTCTGTATTTAATCCATTTTCAATGACTTCAGCCATTTCTAACTGCTCATTTCTATATTCAAACTCTTTAAATACATTTGCTAAAAGACCATGTTTTTCAAAATATGGTTTTATATCTATCTTTATATTTTTCTTTTGAATCAGTTCAACAATCACATATATATCAGATAAATTATTATCTACAATATAAGATCCTCCATCTAATTTATTTGAATATATTGCAGCAATCTCTACATCTGGATCAGATGGATATAAGTGTCCTGATGGGTGATTATGTATTATTACTTCACCTTTTCTCATTCCTTTTAATATAGCAGGAACTGAATATTTATTGCCTCTTGCTAATACTTCGACTTCTGTTACTACTCCTTCTTCATCTGGAAGTCCTCTGAAAAATACTTCGTTACCATCGACTTTTTCTATCTCTAGCTTCATTTTCTCTCTAGCTTCTAAAGATATTTTTTCTTCTATATTCATTCTTATCCTTTCTTTGTTTCTCGTATTCTCACTATAATATAATACTCTTTTTTTGAGAAAATATAAATTATTTTTTTATTTATCTTCTTTTTTTATAATAAATATGTTAAAATATTCTAGGTCCATTGTAAATATTGTGTCTCTTTTTATGCTTACCTGTCAAATTAAAATACTTATACTGAGTACGATATACGTATTGACATAAAGCGTTATTTATGTTATTATGTTATGAAAATTTTATTTAAAATTAAAGGGAGGTTTTTGATTTGGCACATTCAAAATCAGCAAAAAAGAGAGTTTTAGTAGCAGAGAGAAACAGAGAGAGAAATCAAGCTGTAAAATCTAGAGTAAAAACAATGCTTAAGAGAGTTTTAGTAGCAGTAGAAACTAAAGAGGTTGAAGCTGCAAACGCTGCTTTATCAGTAGCTTATAAAGAGTTAGATAAAGCTGTAAGCAAAGGAATTATGAAAAAGAATACAGCATCTAGAAGAAAAGCTAGATTAGCTGCAAAAGTTAACGCTTTATAATCGATGCTATTAAAGTAAAACTGGGGACATCCCCAGTTTTATTTTTTATTTTTGAGGAGGCTTTATGATTAAACTTATTGTTTTAGATGTTGACGGAACTCTTACTGATGGTAAGCTTTATGTAACAAATCTTGGTGATGAAATGAAAGCTTTTAATGTTAAAGATGGATTAGGAATTACCCAAGCTATTTCTCAAGGTAAAGAGGTTGCTATCATCACCGGAAAAACGTCTCAAATAGTTACCAAACGTTGTCAAGAACTTGGAATAAAAGAAATTCATCAAGGAATTAAAAATAAAATAGCAACTCTTGATTTAATATTAGAAAAATATTCTATTTCTTATGATAATGTTGCTTATATGGGTGATGATCTAATTGATTTGGCAGTTATGAAAAAATGTAAACTAACAGGAGCACCTAAAGATTCAGTTGAAGAAATTCTTAATATTTCTGATTTTACTTCAACTAAAAATGGTGGAGATGGAGCTGTTAGAGAATTTATAGAATATATTTTAAAAAAAGAAAATTTATGGAATAATGTAGTTAATCACTTTGTTCCCACAGAACAATAAAAAAATAGCTGAGATTCAGCTATTTTTTTTTGTAAATATAATACAACATAGATATGAAGTTATAGGTACTGCAACTAAAATACCTATACTTCCTGCAAAAGCTCTTATAATATCAGCTGCTACTGATTCAAAATTTAAAATTCTAATTAAAGGAAATTGTTCTTTTTGTAAATATATAAATAATGTTGATAATATTCCACTTCCTATATAAGCTAATATTAACGTGTTTACCATTGTTCCTATAATATCTTCACCTATTCTCATACCTGATTCAAAAATGTCCTTTTTAGCTATATCAGAGCTTCTCTTTTTCAATTCTGTAAGAGCTGATGATATTGACATAGATACATCCATTACTGCTCCCATACTTCCTAAAATAACTCCAGCAGATATTATTTCTCTAATTTTTATTCCTTGAAGTAATGTTGAATAATTTAATGCCTCTACTGAAACAAAACCTGTCATAGCCATTTTATATGAAAAATACATTGATACTATTCCTGCTATTACTACTCCTGAAACTGCTCCTAGTATTGCTACTAATCCTTTCTGAGAGAATCCTGTTGTTAAAAATATTGTAATTGTTGAACATAATAAAGCACATAAGGTTGAAATCAAAATTGGTGAATATCCATTTGATATCATTGGTAAAAAAATATTATATATTATACCTACTACAATTACTAAAGATAAAATAGCTTTTATTCCTTTATATCTAGCAATTATAAATGTTAACAATACAAATATACCTACTATTAAAAATATAGAGTCTCTTTTATCTATATCTACTATATAGTAAGTATTATCACCTAATTCTCCAGGCTCTTTATACAATACTACATTTTCATTCTCTCTTATAAAAATATTATAAGCTTTTTCTAAATAAACTGGTGATTGAATTAAAATCTCCTTATTTTTATCGTCACCTTCTAAAATTTTTACCCTATACTCTTCAATCTCCTTTATTCCATCTTGTCCACTATATCCACTTTTTTTTGTGCTCTCTAAATATAAAATTTTACCTTTTACATACTCTTCTTGAGTTTGATATTTATCATCATAATTTATTTCTTGTGGAAATATTTCAATAGAAAATATTATTAAAAATAGTATATAAATTTTTTTCATACACTCTCCCCTTTTATTTTATAAAAAAAAACGAGGAAGACTTCCTCGTTTTAATATTACTTTCTGATTCCTAATTTAGCAATAAGAGCTCTGTATCCTTCGATATCTTTGCTCATTAAGTAGCTTAAAAGTCTCTTTCTTTTTCCAACCATTTTTAATAATCCTAATCTTGAGTGGAAGTCCTTCTTGTGAGTTCTTAAGTGATTAGTTAAGTGGTTGATTTGTGCAGTTAAGATAGCGATTTGAACCTCTGTAGATCCTGTATCTTTCCCGTCTTTTCCGTAAGCGCTGATGATTTCTGCTTTGTTTATAGCCATTTTATTTCCTCCTGAATATTTAATATCTAAGCCAAGGTTTACGGGGCTTAATCGTAAATCCTAGCATAGATTGTTATTATTATAACACAATATCTTATTTTAGTAAAGTCTAATTTTCTACCTTATCCTCTTTTTGATCTTCTAAAACTGATTGAGAAGCTTTCTGCTTTAATTCTTCCCTTAACTTATTTTCTTCTTCTTTTAAGTCTGCTAATTTTTCTTCTATTCTGTTTTCTTCTTCTAATCTTTCAACAGTTTTTCCTTTTAACATCTCATCTAACTCTTCACCTGTTATAGTTTCTAATCTTAACAATGCCTGAGTTATCTTCTCTAATGTTTCTCTATTTTCAGTTAAAATCTCTTTTGCTTTATTATAAGCTGTCGTTACTAATCTTCTTATTTCATCATCTATCTCTTTTGAAGTTGTTTCTCCATAAAGCTTTTGTTGGAACATATCTCCATCACGAGTAGCATCTAACATTATTGGTCCAAATTTATCACTCATACCATATTTAGTTACCATAGCATGAGCTATTGCTGTAGCTCTTTCTATATCGTTACTAGCACCTGTAGTTATATCTCCAAATACAACTTCTTCTGATGCTCTTCCTCCTAAAAGTGTTACAAGTTCTGACAAAAACTCATTTTTAGATTTTAAATATCTATCCTCTGTTGGAAGAGTCATTGTATACCCAAGAGCAGCCATTCCTCTAGGAATTATTGTAACCTTATGAACTGGTTCTGTATGTGGTGATAATCTTTGAGTCATAGCATGACCAACTTCATGATAAGCAACTATAATTCTTTCCTTTTGAACTGCCATTCTTGATTTTCTCTCTGGTCCTATTGTAACTTTTTCAGAAGCTTCTTCTAAATCAGACATATTTATTTCATCTCTACCAGCTCTCGCAGCCAATATAGCCGCTTCGTTTAACATATTTGCAATATCCGCTCCTACAAATCCTGGCGTTTTTCTTGCTATTACATCAAAATCAACATCTGATGCAAACTTTTTATTTCTTGAATGAACTTTTAAAATAGCCTCTCTTCCCTTTATATCAGGTCTATCAACTACTACTTGTCTATCAAATCTTCCTGGTCTCATTAAAGCTTTATCTAGTATTTCCGGTCTATTTGTTGCAGCTAATACTATTATTGTTTCATCGCTTCCAAATCCATCCATTTCTACTAGAAGTTGGTTAAGTGTTTGCTCTCTCTCGTCGTTTCCTCCACCTTGACCACTTCCTCTTTTTCTACCTACTGCATCAATCTCATCTATAAAGATTATACATGGAGAGTTTTTTCTAGCTTTAGAAAATAAATCTCTAACTCTTGAAGCTCCAACTCCAACAAACATTTCTACGAATTCTGATCCTGACATACTAAAGAATGGAACCCCAGCTTCTCCAGCTACAGCTTTAGCTAAAAGAGTTTTACCTGTTCCTGGAGCACCTAGTAATAAAACTCCTTTTGGAATCTTAGCACCTAAATTTTTAAATTTATCAGGCTCTTTTAAAAATTGAACAATTTCCTCTAATTCAACTTTCGCTTCATCTATTCCAGCTACATCAGCAAAAGTAACTTGAGATACATTTTCACCATTTTCTTTAGCTTTAGATTTACCCATATTGAAAACTTGTGGTCCTCCACCGCTTCCTTTATTCATTTTATTAAGCATAAAAATCCAAATTCCAATTAACAATAACATTGGGAACCAAGATGCTAGCATATTTAATAAAAATGGTAACTCTTGTGGTGGTAAAGATTGTATTTGAATATTTTTATTCTCTATTAAATCAACTAGTTGTAAATCTCCACCTAGTCTATCTGTTATCATTCTAGCTTTTACTGCAGATGCATCTTTTTCAGCAGTATATCCATATATATACCCTTCTCTTTCATCTACTCTAACTAGTTTGTTATCTTTTACATCTTGTAAAAAATCTGTATAACTTATTGTTTTTACATTTGTTGAATCTGACTTAGAAAACATTGTTGGAAGAGATAAAATTATTGTTACTATGAATAATAACATCACAAATCCTTTCAAGTTAAATCTTCCACCTAACTCTCTTGAATCATTTGAATCTTTATCTTGTTTTCCCTTATCTATACCCTCTTTTAATTTTTCTTTAATTTTTCTTTTTCTTTCCTCTAACTCTTCTTTCTCTTTTTCCTCATTTGATTTTTTGTCATTGTTTTTCTCAGCTTCATCATCGTCGCTTTCATCTTTTTTTGGCTCCTCTTCAATGAAGTTATACAATGCCATTTTTTCATTATCTTCTCTATTCTTCATCTTGCCTCCTTATGATTAGCTTAATTCCCTTTTTATTTTCTTCACCCTTAAAACTCTCGCTTTTTTTTACGCCTGAAGCCCAAACGATTTCATCGTCTTTTAATATTAATGGTATTTCTCCCCTTAAATCTTTTGGAACTTTCTCATTTATAAAAATATCTTTTAATTTTTTATATGATTCCATTCCTAAAGGTCTTATCTTATCCCCATCCTTTCTCATTCTAATCTCTATAGTGTCACCTATTTTTAAATTTGTTAAAAATTCATTTTTACCAAAACTTTTATTATCTTCCATAGCTTCTACTATATAGCTATTAAAAATGATTTTAAACGGTATTTTTTCTGTAACTACTTTATTAACTTTTTCTAATTTATCTTTTTTTTCCTTTTCTATCCAAATATTTTTATATTGTTTTTTCAATATAAAACCTTTTTCTAATTTTATTACCTTACTTCCATTACTATTCAATAATTTTATAATATTTCCTATTTTTTCTCTTGAACCTTCTAAATTATATTTTTTTAAATACTCATTAATTATCTTTCTTTGAATATAATTTTCTTCTAATTCAATTAAGTCTATATTTAAAACCCATCTATTATCTTTAAATTCTTCATATTTTTTTAAATCAATTTCTAGAATCTTGTTCACTTCTTTAATTTCTGAAATTAAATTAAAAATTTTATCTTTAAAATTATTATTGTATCTTTTTTCAATCCAAGGTATCAAATCTAATCTTATACTATTTCTTGTAAAGTCATTTTCAAAGTTAGTTTCATCTATTCTATATTTAATTTCATTTTCATCTAAGAATTCTAAAATATTATTTTTATATACCTCGTTAATTGGTCTGATAATATTTTCTCTATTTGGAATTCCTTCTAAACCTTCTAAAGATGAACCTCTAATAAGTCTAAATAGAAATGTTTCGATTTGATCGTCTAAATTGTGAGCTATTGCTATTTTATTACCTGAAATCTTTTTCAATATATCTTTAAAAAATGTATACCTAATAAATCTTCCAGCTTCTTCTAAACCTATATTATTCTCTTTAGCAATCTCTTCTATTGAAGCTCTTTTTACAAAAATTGGTATATTTAATCTTTTGCTACATTCAATACTAAATTTTTCATCTGTATCTGAGTTTTCTCCTCTTAACAAATGATTAACATGAGCTAAAACAAACTCAAAATTTATCTCTTTTTTAGCATAATTTAGAGCTTCTAATAAAAATACTGAATCTGGTCCTCCTGAAAAACCAAGAACTATTTTATCGCCTTCTTCTATTAATTTTTCATCTTTTATTTTTTTCAAAATTTTTTTTAACATAATTTTTATCCTTTAAAACAGTATTTTATAGAATTATACCATATAGAGCCTCTTTTTAAAACTCTTTTTACCTCTTATTTTTAACTAAAAAGTTTCTAAAATTGTTTTTTTCTTTGCATAGTTAAAAAATATTTCAATCTCTCCGTTTTTGTTATTTAATACATCATAATTAAATTTTTCAAACTCAGTCTTTTTATATCCCTCTCTTGAAGATATAAAATTTTTTTCAATTATTATATTATTATATTTTTCTTTATCTTTATTAGAAATGAACCATTCAGGATATACCCCTGGCTTTCCTAAAAGTAAATAATCTAATTTTAAATACTCTATAAAAATATTTTTTCCTTGAAAATTTTTCTCTTCAAAAAATTTAACTAAATTATTAAAAATACTCACAACTTTATGTCCTAATCCTAATAAATTTTGTCTATCATAATAATTTGAAATATCTTCAAAAAAGTCAAATGGTCTATTATAATAATTTTCTATTATAAACTTTACCGAATACTTAAATTTCTCAGAATTATAATAATAATCTAACATTTTTTCTACATTTTTTAATTTTACTAGCTCTTCATACTTTATAAAACAATTAGACAGTACTTCATATGGAGGAAATTCTATATATTTATAATCATACTTCTCTATTTCACCAGCTATTTTTGTTCCACTTAAAATTTTTAAGAATCCAAGTTGAATCATTTCAGCATCTAGATCGTATACATAGTCAAACGAATCTTTAAACGTATCATATGTATCATATGGTAATCCTGCTATTAAATCCACGTGTAAATGAATATTTTTAGATATGGCTTTAATATTATTTTTTAATCTCTCTAGCAGATTTCTTCTATTTATACTATCCATTGTTTCTTTGTTAATACTTTGAACTCCCACTTCAAATTGGAAATATCCATCTGGAACTTTCTTTAAAAAATCAATTATTTCCTCATCAAAAATATTAGCATTTATTTCAAAGTGAAATGTTACTCCCTCTTTATAATTCTCTAATAAATATTCCCAAATTCCTAAATATCTATCTTTTCTTAAATTATAAGTTCTATCTACAAATTTTACTAATTCTACCCCAGAATCTAAAAATCTTTTTAGGTCACTTTTTACTCTCTCTAAAGATAGATATCTAACACCTTTATCTATAGATGATAAGCAATATGAACAACTAAAAGGACACCCTCTACTTGATTCATAATATAAAATTTTTATATTTTCTTTTAATTCTTCATCATTATATGGAAATGGTATTGTATCTAAATCTTCTATTGGAAATTCATCACCTAAGTATACAAACTCTCCAGACTTTAAAAAAGCTACTCCTTTTTGATTCTTATTTTCATTAGTTAAAAAATTTAAAAGTACTCTTTCTCCCTCTCCTACTAAAACAAAATCAATACATTTATTTGCTATCAATGATTCCTTTGCATTATAACTAACTTCTGGTCCTCCAAGAGTTATTGTTATGTGAGGCATTATCTTTTTTAGTTCTTTTATAATACTAAAAACATATTCCTTGTTCCATATATATGTTGAAAAAATATAGTGATCTCCATTTAATCTAAAAAGATCTGTTATTATACTTTGAATTTGATTATTTATATTGCTTTCATATAACTCTATTTTTAAACTACTATATTTTTCAACGTAATTCTTTAAATATCTAATTGCTAAGTTTGTGTGAATAAACTGACTATTTATTCCAACTAAAACTACTCTTTCCATAATTTATATCTCTCCTAACTACTTATTACTTTTTTTCTGAACCTCTAGATGTTCCTTATATGTTTTTGTAAATGTATGTTTTCCATTACTAGTTACCACAAAAAACAAATAATCCGTCTTAGCTGGATTTATTGCTGCCATAACGGAGTTATAATCTGGATTAGATATTGGCCCTGGTGGTAATCCTTTATACATATATGTATTATATGGAGAATCTATCTTCAAATCTTTATAATACATTCTTCTTTTAGTATAATCATATATATAGTTTACCGTTGCATCCGAACCTAAATTCATCCCTTTTTTTAAACGATTATAAAAAACTGATGACATTAAAGGCTTTTCATCTTTTAATTGTGCTTCTCTTTCAATAATCGATGCCATAATTAATTCCTGATAAAATTTTTTCTTATCAGGATATTTTTCTGGAGGAAACTTTTTTAAAAACTCTCCTATCATTGCTTTTACTATCTCATTTTCATTAGTATCTACTGAAAGATAGTAGGTTTCAGGATATAAATACCCTTCATAGTTCCCATTTGGTGTTAAATATGGGAAATCTTTTATATTTTCTAACGCTTTTTTTAATCCTTCCTCTGTTCCAATACCTCTATCTTGAAGTAATTTACCTATCTCTTTTATTGAATATCCCTCTGGAATTGTTAAAATAGTATACTTAACTTTCCCCTCTTCCATCATTTGAAGTATATCTTTATATGAATATTTTCCATCAAATTCATAAAATCCAGCTTTTATATTTTTACCTGAATTTTTTTCATATTTTAAAAATATTTTAAAAATCATTGATTTGTCAATTCCTAATTTATTAAAAACGCTACTTAAACTTGTACCTTGTTTTAGATTAATTTGAACTTTATAATCTCTTTTCTCCTCTATTTTTATTGAATAAAATTTAAAAAGAGCCACTGGTATTGTTAATATTAAAAATAACAATATTAAGATTTTCTTTTTCATAACACTCTCCCATTTTTATGTTGAAAAAAGCTGTACTTTGGTTTCCCTAGTTACAGCTTTTTTATTTTTATTCAATTACTTTCTTGATTGTTTTGCCTTTTCGATTAAAGGTTTCTTTCCTTTTCTATCTTTTTGGAAAATATCAACTATTGTTTCAGCTTCAACGAATGGAACAGAAACAAATGAGAAGTTCTCATATACTTCTACACCTTTTAGTTTTGATTCGTGAACTTTAGTCTTTTTAGATATTAAATCAACTAACTTTCTAGGAGTCATTTTATCTTTCTTACCAAGAGCTATAAATAATCTTGTCTTTCCTGTTTTATCAAGTGAAACACTCTCTATATCAGAGTAGTTTGTTTCTTCTAATTCCTCATCATAGAAATTCTTTAATATAGCTGCTATAACTTCAATTGGAGTTGTCTCTTGAGTTAATAACTCTTTTGCCATATCATAGTAAGATTCTGCATCTCCATTTGATATAATGTTTCTAACACTATCAAATAATCTAGTTTTCTTAGCTAAGATTACATCCTTTACTCCTGGAACTTGCTCTTTTTTAATCTCTGTTTTTGTTATTCTTTGAATTTGAAGTAACTTTCTATACTCAGATGGAGTTATAAATGTTATTGCTGTACCTTGCTTTCCAGCTCTTCCTGTTCTTCCAATTCTATGTACGTAACTTTCTGCCTCTTGAGGAATTGCATAGTTTATAACATGTGTTAAATCATTTACATCTATACCTCTTGCTGCTACGTCTGTTGCAATAAGAATATTTAAGTTTTTATTTTTAAATCTTCTTAAAGTAACTTCTCTGTGATTTTGACTGATATCTCCGTGTAATCCTTCAACATCATATCCTCTATCTTGTAATTTTCCTACAAGTTCATTAACATCATTTTTAGTTCTACAGAAAACAATTCCATAGAAATCTAACTCGATATCAATTATTCTACATAAAGCCTCAAATTTATCTTTCTCTTTTACTTCAAAGTAAATTTGCTCTGTTAAGTTTGTTGTTAATTCTTTTTTCTTAACTGCTAATACTTCATGCTCTCTCATATGAGATTTTGCTATTTTTAAAATTTCTGCTGGCATAGTTGCTGAGAAAAATAACATTCTTTTATCTTCGTTAGTTTGAGTTAAGATATGCTCGATATCCTCAACGAATCCCATATTTAACATCTCATCTGCTTCGTCTAATATGAAATAATCAATGTTATTTAATTTTAAAACTTGTCTGTTCATTAAATCCATTACTCTTCCTGGAGTACCTACAACAATATCAACACCCTTGTTAAGTTGTCTTTTTTGTTGCTCTAATGATTGTCCTCCATAAACTGGAATTATTTTTAATTTTCTTCCGTGTGCTAATGAGTTCATCTCTTCAGCTACTTGAACCGCCAACTCTCTTGTTGGTGCTAATATTATAGCTTGTACATGTCCTGTACTTTTCTCTATTTTTTCAAGAATTGGTAAAGAGAACGCTGCAGTTTTTCCTGTTCCTGTTTGTGCTTGACCAATTATGTCCTTATCTCCGTTTAGTAATGCTGGTATAGTTAAAGCCTGTATTGGACTTGGCTGTTCAAAACCTTTTTTTTCTAGAGGCTTTAAAGTTTTTTCAGTTAAACCTAAATCTCTAAATGTTAATATTTTTTCCATATTCACTTCCTTAAATTATTTATATTCATTCATTAGATTATAACATAGATTTATAAAAATGTGTACTTTTTTTAAATTTTTATTTATTAGTTATGATTTGTTTTTTTACATGTTCTTATTCTGTAAGAATTTTTACTATATTAAGATATTGATTTTTTAAAAAAAATATAGTAATAAAGTATTAATCATATTTTTATAGGAGGCGGTCTTTTATGGTTATTGATAGAAAGAATGCAAAAAGAGTAGTTATATATATTAATGATTCTCAAAAAAATAATTTACAATCATTTTTACATTCAATTGGTTTTCATTACTATACTATTCAATCAAAACTTGAAGGTAGCTGGGAGCATGGAATTAGACATTTAAATAATCATGTTTGGCCTGGTTCCGAAGCTGTTTTTCACCTTATCGTTTCAGGTTCTAAAGTTGACTTACTTTTAAGGAAATTAAAGGGTTTTAGGATAGGACTTCCTGATAATGTAGTTATGGCTGTTTTAGTTTGCCCTCTAGATGATTTTATTTATAATATGATGAGTGTTGATATTGAACCAGATAATTCAAACGAAAAAGTCCATTGGTTAAAAGACGAAGAATAATAAAAAGGAGTAATTCGTAGAATTACTCCTTTTTATTTAGAACTAATGTTTACATTTATCTTTTAAACTACAACTTCCATTTTTACCTTTTGAACAATTGCAACCACTTTCGCCCTTAAGCATTTTATATAAGCTTTTCAAGGCTATCCCTCCAATTATTGCAACTATTCCTATCAAAATTAAAGTTTTCATATTCGCCTCCTCAATAGAAAAGTTAAAAGAATAACTTTCCAATTTGGAATACAAGTGTTGATACAACATACGGAACTACTAATAACATTCCTATTATAAATCCTGTGAACTTATATCCAAATTCTTGTTTTATAGCTCCCAAAGTTACAACACAAGGAACTACCAATAAAATAAATACCATAAATGAATATGCTCTTAAAGGAGCTAATTCATCTGTCCATAACATTTTTGTTGCTGCTACAACACCGCTTCCTTCCTCTTCAATCTCGGTTTCATCAGGAACACTAAACAACCCTTTAACGTCTAAACTAACAACCCCAACTATTGAGTCTTTTATAGCTACTCCAAGGCCTGCTAATTGATCAACTGTATCCTCTACAAATGTTGTTTCATGGTTTACTTCTTCTTCTATTTCTTCAGCATTTTTATCGCCTACCAAGACTTGAGCCATAAATCCTACTACAATCTCTTTTGCTGCTAAACTAGGTGGTATTGCTGCAACTGTTTCCCATCTATCTGCAAATCCTGTTGGTTTTAGAACTCCTTGGAATGTTTTTCCAAATTTGGCCATATAAGAGTTTGCTGTATCACCATTATTTGGAAAATATGTTAATGCCCATAGAATCATTAACATTCCCATTATAATTGTTGTAGCTTTTTTTAAATAAGATCCAGTTCTAGTTAGTGTTGATTTTACAATTACTCTTAAACTTGGTACTCTATATGGGGGTAACTCTATTAGCAATGCTCTTCCTTCAGCTTTAAACATTTCAAAATTCTTTAAAACTAATCCTGTTAAAATAGCTACTGCAATTCCTAGTACGTATAGAGACATTACAACCATTCCAGCTTTAGCACCAAAGAATGCTGCTGTAAATAATCCATATACTGGAAGTCTAGCTCCACACGACATAAATGGTGCCATTGCTGCAGTTAGTCTTCTTGATGATTCATCTTCCAAAGTTCTTGTAGCATATATCGCTGGAACTGTACATCCAAATCCTAATACCATTGGAACAAAGGCTTTCCCATTTAATCCTAATTTTGTCATTATTTTATCCATTAAAAAAGCAACTCTAGACATATAACCACTTTCTTCTAATATTGCTAAGAAGAAATATAAGTATAACATAAGAGGAACAAACACAACTACTCCTCCTACTCCTCCTAAAATTCCATCCATAACTAATGATGCTAACCAATTTGGGGTATTTTCATCTATTAACATACTTACATATTTACCTATATAATCATTTACAAACCCATCAACCCAATCGATTAAAGGAGCTGATCCATTAAATACAGTTCCCATTAATCCTACTATTATTAAGAAAAATATTGGTAACCCTAAATATTTATTTAATAGAACTCTATCAACCTTATCTGTAAAATCCAATCTAGATTTTATTGAAGTTGTAAATGTTTTAGCTAATATTCCTTTAACTGTTCCATATCTTCCTTCTGCAAATATAGTTTCAATATCTTCATCATGATCATCTTCAAGCTGTTTTGTAATTTTTAATATACTACTATCCTCTTCATATTTATACTCTGTTTTTAAAATTTCTAATAAATGCTTATCTTGCTCTAATAATTTTATTGCTAGAAAGTCCATTCCAAATTTTTCAGAAGCTTTTTGTAACTTTTCATCACAATTTATTTTACATTTAACTTCTCCAATAGCTTCCTCTAAACATTTATCAAATAATAGTGTGTATTTCTTATTTTCTTTAGATTCTTTTGCTATAACTAACGCTTTATCAAGCAACTCTTGAACCCCTGTTCTTTTTGTTGCAGATGTCATTATCACATCCATCTCAATCATATCTACAAATTTTTTAACATCTAGTTTATAATTTAACTTTTCAAATTCATCATAAAAATTTAAGGCCATAATCATAGGTTTTTCTAATTCTTTTAATAACATTGTTAAATATAAGTTTCTCTCTAAGTTTGTAGAGTCAACTATATTAATTATAACGTCTGGTTTTTCATTAATTATGAAGTCTCTAGTTATAGTTTCTTCTAAAGTATACGGACTTAAACTATAAACTCCTGGCAAATCAATACATTGAATTTTTTCACCTTTATATTCAAACTCAGCCTCTTTTTTCTCAACTGTTACACCAGCCCAGTTTCCTACTTTTAAATTTGAACCAGCTATTGCATTTATTAATGCTGATTTTCCTACATTTGGATTTCCTGTAAATGCTATTTTTATCATCTTTAATCTCCTATCCATCTATCTCTATTTCAATATTTTGTGCATCTTGTTTTCTTATAGCGATATTTGTTGATTTTACAATAAACTCTTGTGGGTCTCCTAAAGGAGCATTTCTTTCAAGTTTTATTATCTCTCCTGCTGTTACACCCATATCAACTAACCTTTTTTTTAATTCGCCAATTTTCCCAATTTTGACGATTTTAGCTGATTCTCCTCTTTTTAACTCTGTTAATTTCATTCCAAGCCTCCCAACTTATTAGTTATAAATATATTTTGAAACTCAAAATATATTTGGAAAATTTAAATCACAGTAGAAAACTGTGATTTAATATTATTCATTGTCAATTATTATCTTATTTGCTAATCCAAAATTTAAAACATATTTAGTGTCATTTATTTTTACTATATAGTTACTTTGATCATCTCTTAGTAAGCATATTTTATTTCCTATACAAAATCCTTTTTCTGTTAGTCTATTCTTATCTTTATCTCTTCCCTTTATCTCTTTTATAACAAACTCTTTATTTTGTTCTGCAAAAACTAATGGCGTCATAGAATAAACCTCCTAGTATTATTTGTTATTTATACATGAATTATATTCCACTAAATAACATTTGTCAAGGATAAAACTTTAATAATCAAAGTTTTCTTTAAACAAATAGATCTTTTATACTATTTAACATTACACTTCTTACATTTGGACTATCTTTTGCCAATTCCTCTATCATCTTTTTTACTTTTAAACGTTTTGAATTATCACTTGTTTCATATGGACAGTCATTATGCAAAATTGGTAATCCTAATTTTTTTGCATATCTGATTGTTTCTTTTTCTTCCACATATGCTAAGGGTCTAATAACTTTCAACCCATACTCCTCTGAATGATAAGCAGGTTTCATTACCCCCATATTTCCTTGATATAAAACATTTAATAAAAACGTTTCTATTATATCATCTTTATGATGACCTAATACTAACTTATTTATATTTTGTTTTTTCATCTCTTTATACAGAAGTCCTCTTCTTACTCTTGCACACATAAAACACGGATTTTTTAAATCTTCATTAGTCAAAATACTTTCACCTATTGATGTCTCTATTACTTGTAATTCTACCCCTAATTTAGAGCAGTAGTCTTTTATATCACCATATTTTCCACCCTCTTCAACTGGATGAATGTGAATTGGAAATAATTCAAAATTTATTCCCGATATTTTTTTTATTCTTATTAAAGCATTTAAAACTGTTAAACTATCTTTTCCTCCTGATATTCCAACAGCAATTCTATCGCCCTCTTCAATCATATTGTAATCATGCATCGCCCTTCCTATTGGGCTCCATAATGTTTTTTCAAATCCCTTATCTTGAATAAACGATAAAATTTCTCTATCATCCAATTTATTTAAATTTATTTTTAATCCTGTTTGTTTATAAATTTTATCAATTAATTTTATTATTTTATTTTCAGTATAAGTTATCTCTATTTTTATTTCATCTTTTAAATTATTAATTAAAACTATATTTTCTTTAACTTCAAAAGTAAAAGATTGAAATGTGTGGCCATTTAACTCTTTTATATTATCTATTTTTAACACACTACTCTCCTTTTTTTGCTTCAGATACATATCCTAATACATAATCTAAATTTATATTTTTCATCGAATTAAATATACTTTGCTTTATCTGAGGGTTTGTTTTTTCTAAAGTTGATAGTAGATTTTTAATCTCCTTTCTCTTTGAATCAACTTTCCCAGATTCAATTGGGCAACCACAAGCCATTGCCATAATTTCATTTTTTTTCGTGAAATTTATAATATCATTTTCTTTTATATAAATTAATGGTCTTATTAACTCTAATCTTCCACTTGTTGATTTTACTTTAGGAATCATTGTTTTTGTAGTCCCTGCATAAAACATATTTATTAAAGTAGTTTCTACTAAATCATCAAAATGATGTCCTAAAGCCAATTTATTATATCCTAACTCCTCTACCTTGCTGTAAAGAACTCCTCTTCTCATTTTTGCACATAAAAAACAAGGACTATCAGGAGACGATTCAAAGGCCACTTCCCAAACATTTGCATCAAATATTTCACATGGAATTCCAAGCTCTTCTAAATTAATTTTAAATTGCTCTAAATCCATAGATCCAAATCCTGGATTCATTGATATGAAGGCTACTTCAAAATTTTTACTTTTATCTCTTTTTAATTCTTGAAATAATTTTGATAACAACAAGCTATCTTTTCCTCCTGATACTCCAACAGCTATTTTATCTCCATCCTGTATTAAATCAAAATCTTTTATTGCCTTTGTAAATTTTGACCATATCTTCTTTCTATAAGTACTTCTTATTGAGTATTCAACCATCTCTCTTTTTGTTTCAAAAACTTTTTCTTCCATTAATCCTCCAACAATATAGTATAGACTTTTACTCCATTATATCATGCTTGCAAAAAAATTAACAATTCTTTTTTTTTGTGCTAAAATGTATTATTCAGACAAATGAGGTGATTAAATTTATGAATAATATAGAAAAAAATGTTTTAGACTTTTTAAAAAGTGGAATGGTTTATAGTGATGGTGCCATTATGAAAAACTTAGGTATTAGCTCTGCTGAACTTAAAGAAATATATATATCTTTAACTAACCAAGGATATCTCGAAAATTACGAGGATTTTCTTAAAAGAAATCCCGATTATGAAAAAGGAGAGGAAGAAAACTCTTGTGGTGGTTGCTCTTCTGGAGGATGTTCTTCTAAAGGTGGTTGCTCTTCTGGGGGATGTTCTTCTAAAGATGAAGATATCGATTATTCTAAGATTAAAGTTTTAACTGAAAAAGCTTTTACTTACACATATTAAGAATTTAAAAGGAGAACTCTATAGTTCTCCTTTTAAGTTAATTCCAATTCTATTCGATATAAAAAATTATGTAATTTATTGTAAAACTTGCAGTATCCCCATGTAAAAATTAAAAAAAATGTTGAAACTATAACAACCTCTTTAGTTACATTGTTATTTTTTATTGAAAATAATAATCCAAAAACAAATAATAAATAATAAATAACTGAGAACTTTTTTAAAATCTCATATAAAATTTCTGTAAAAATTCTAAAAATTGAAACCGCAACCAATCTATATTTTCTTAATACCATAATTTCCCCCTTTATGATATAAATTTATAATACTTTACTCCTTTATCAACTATTTTTCAAATTGATTTTATTTATACTAATCATTGACACCAATACTTTTGAATAATATAATCAATTAGGTATTCTATTTTAAAGGAGTGTTTTATGAATAAAAAAGTAACTTATGTTAAAGGACAGTTAAATTGTGCTGAATCTATTATTGATTCATTTAATAAAAATAACAATACTGAAATTCCTGTTGCTTTAGGAAGTGGTATGGGAACTGGAGTAACTATTGGTAGCCTTTGTGGTGCTGTTAATGCCGCTGTTCTTGTTATTGGTTATCTTAAGGGTAGAGAAACTTATCAAGAAGAGAATCAAGCTAGATCTTTGGCTAATGATTTATTAAAAGAAATTAAAAATAAGTTTAATTCTGAACTTTGTGTCGATTTGAAAAAATCAAATGTTAGTTGTAATGAAATTGTTAGTTTCACTTATGAAAAATTAGAAGAGATTTTAAATAAAAATTAAAGGAGTAGAATATCTACTCCTTCTCTATTTTAGTTAGCAACTTTTTCTTTTATTGCATCTACACCCTGATCTATCTTATCTTTTGCTTTATCTCCAGCCTTATCTAACTCTTCCCCAATTTTATCAGTTGCTTTTTCAACAGTTTCAACTGCTGATTTAGTTGCATTTTCAGCATTTTCTGTTACAGCTTCCTGAACCGCATTCTCTGTAGATGGCTTTTCTGTCATTTTTTGTGCATTTTCATCAGTAGAAACTTTATCTCCTGGAACTGATGTTGATTCTGTTGTTGTAGGCGTTGCTGCTGGTTTTGCTTCTTCTTTTTCACCTGAACATGCTAATATAAATACACTTAATGCTAATAATGAAATCAACTTTATTTTTTTCATTTTAACTCCTCCTTAAATTTTAAAGTGTTATATACTATTGTTGTTCAAACAGATTACTTTTCCTTTTTATTTTAAATATTTTTCTACATATTTTTCTATATCAAACTTTCTTTTCAATCCATCGCTATTCATATATCTAACTTTACCAAATATCTCCCTCTCTTTCCATGCTCGATCATGCTTTCCAAAACACCAAGCAACTCCTGCATAAGAGTTAGGATCTCTTCCATCATAAAAGTATTTATTATTAAGCTTTATTGCTATTTCATATGCTTTTTGGGGAGTAACACTCCATTCTAATATTTTTTTACACCAGTACATCCTCATATAACTATCCATATATCCCATATCTAACATCTGCTTTTGACACGCATTCCAATATTTATCGTGTGTTTTAAACTCTTCCAACTCTTTTTCACTATAAATATATTCTCTTTTATCATTTTCATGTTTTTCTAATGTTTTATAAGCCCACTCATATGTTATTCCTAGCCAATTATCATAATTTTTATTATAGTAGACAAAATTAATTGCTAATTCCCTTCTTATTATAACTTCTTCTAAAAAACTATTTTTTTCATTAATCAATTCTTTACTTAATTTTTCAATATTATGTTTAATTTCTACAGGAGATATTTGCCCAAAATGTAAATAGGGTGATAATTTTGAACTTCTTTCATTATCAGGTCCTTTATTTAAATAAAATTTTAAATCATTTTTTATAAAACTTTCTAAAATTTTTACAGCTTCTCTCTCCCCTCCTAAAAAACCTCCATCTAAAGTTTTTTTTATCTTTGGTATATATTTATCAGAACAGTCTAACTCCTCTAGAACATTACCCAAATTTTCTATAAAAAAATATTTTTCTTCATTAAAAGTTTCTTCGTTAAAAGTTTCTATTTTTCTATATTTATCTCTTAAAGTTTTTGCACTGTACTCCTCTTTAGTACTAACCAACTCCACAGGAATGACAACATTACTTTCAATCTCTAAAATTGTACTATCTATACATTTTAGCAATCTCTCTTTTACTTCCCTTTGATTTTTCAAATAACTTTTATCCCAAATAACAACTTTTGCTTTTTTACAAACTTTAATTATATTTTCTAAAGGATCTCCTTCTAATAAAATAAACTTGATACCTTTTTGATCAAGAGATTCTTTAACATCTTTTAAACCTTGTAGCATAAAATCGTAATGTCTTTTAGATGCTTCAGGATAACTATTTAAATAATTAAATACAACATAAAGAGGTATTTTATTTTTTTTAGATAAATATATTGCTTCATTTAAAGCAAAATTATATCTCGTTCTTTGACTTTCTTGCATCCAATATATTATATGTTGTCCTTCTACTTTCTTATTATTTTTTAAATATTTTATTCTTGAATCTTTAAATAAACTCATATGCACACCTCATAATATCTATATTATAAAAAGATTTTTTCTAATTCATTTAAAAACTCTTGAGAGAACCTTGCTACCTTTTTCTTTCCATAATCAAAAGCTACAATGATTGTACTCCCCTCTAATACGATTCCTCCCTCTTTTTTCTCTACACTATATATAAAATTTAATGATGTTTTTTTTATATCTATATTTTTTATTATTATTGTTAATTCATCTCCTAAGTATACCTCCCCTTTATAATAAACGTGTGCATCTTTTTGAATTGTACCAACATTATCTCCAACATTTATTTCCGTTACTCCCAAACTTTTAAAAAGTTCTATTCTAGATTGTTGAAATAGCAGTAATGCTCTTTCATTCCCCATATGTCCTCCATAATTTATATCTGATATTGTAACTTTATAATTAACTGAAAACATAATGCTCCTCCTTAAATATTTTTTTATCTATTATAACAATTATTTTCTCTCATTTGTTAATTTTCTTTTTTATATGATATAATTAATATCATAATTTTGAGGTGTTTTAATGTTTGAATTAGCTCATAAACTTTTCAATACCCTTGGGTATATAATAGCTATCGCTTTTTTCTTCTCTCGATTTAAGAGTGCTCGTAGTATTTTTAGTAGAGAAAAATATACAAAAAAAGATATGCTTCTACTCTCACTTACTTTTTCTAGTTTAGCTATCTTAGGAACTTATATTGGTGTTGATTACAAAGGAGCCATTGCCAATACAAGAAATATTGGTGTTGTCGTTGGCGGGATGCTTGCGGGTCCTGAAGTTGCTATAATATCTGGTATTGTTGCTGGTATCCATAGAGCTTCTGTTGGTGTTAGCAGACTAACAGCTATTCCATGTGCTATAGCTACTATTCTTGGGGGATTTATAACAAGCTATTTATATAAAAAAGCAAACTCTAATAATAGATCTCTTTTGGGATTTTTTGCTGGTGTTTTTGTAGAAAATTTAAGTATGCTTTTTATACTTCTTTTTGCAGAAGATAAAATTCTTGCTATGGATATTGTAAAAAATTTATACCTTCCTATGATCTTTATAAATGGAATTGGAGTCGCTGTTATAATTATAATTACTGAAGAAATTTTAGAGGAGAAGGAAAGAGAGGCAGGAACACAAGCTAAACTAGCTCTTGAAATTGCTAATAAAACTTTGCCCTTCTTTAAAAAAGGAGAGTCTCTAGATAGTATTTGTAAAATTCTTTTAGAGTCTTTGAAAGCTGAGATTGTAGTTATAACTGATAAAGAAGTTATTATTGCTAATGCTTCTAAAAATAACAATCTTTGTCTTAAAGATAGAGAGATTCAAAGTGAAGGCACAAAAAAAGTTTTAAGTTCTGGTGAGATTTTAATTTTTGATAGAAATAGTGAATTTAATGATTTCTCTTATTCTGAAGAAGGCATCAAGTCTTGTATAATCGCTCCTCTTTTTCAAGATGAAAAAGTTTCTGGAACTTTAAAAATTTACTTTAAAAACGAAGAAAATATTACAGCTCGAAAGAAATATTTAGCTATTGGTTTATCTCAACTAATTTCAACTCAATTGGAAATTAGTAAAATGGAAAATTTAAAAACTATGGCTAGAGATGCTGAATTAAAAGCTCTTCAAAATCAGATAAATCCACATTTTTTATTCAATGCTTTAAACACTACTGCGTCTTTTGTAAGGTTCAATCCAACTAGAGCAAGGGAAATAATAATAGATTTATCAACTTATTTAAGATACAATCTTGAAAACTCTGTTAATTTAGTTCCAATAAAAAAGGAATTAGAACAAGTTAAAGCTTATATCAATATTGAAAAAGCACGTTTTCATAATCGATTTGAAATTATTTATGATTTTGATGAAGATTTAGATACAATAAAAATCCCTAGTTTAACAATTCAACCTCTTGTTGAAAATAGTATTAAGCATGGTATTTTAAAACAAAGAGAGAGTGGAATAGTTAAAATTTCTATAAAAAAAGTTTATTTGAAATGTTTAGTCTCCATCGAAGATAACGGAATCGGAATTGATCAAGATATTATTAATAATATTAATAAAAAAATTGAAAAAAATATTGGTCTAAAAAATGTTCACAATCGTTTAAAACTTATATATGGTAAAGGTTTATTAATTGAAAAACTTGAAAAAGGAACTAAAATATCATTTTATATAAATCAGGAGGAATAGATGCTTAATTGTGTAATTATCGAAGATGAATTCCCTGCTAGAGAGGAGTTAAAATATTTTATTAATAACAATAATAATTTCCAACTTAATAAAGAGTTTGAAAATCCCATAGATGCCTTAAAGTATATTGAGGGCAATAATGTTGATGTCGTTTTCTTAGATATAAATATGCCAGAATTAGATGGTATGAGTTTAGGTAAAATCATACATCGATTTAATAAAAATATAAAGTTAGTTTTTATAACAGCATACAAAGATTTTGCAATAGATGCCTTTGAAATTAAAGCTTTTGATTATATTCTAAAACCTTATTCTGAAGAAAGAATCATAAAAGTTTTAAATAATTTAGTAGAAGAACTTAATAAAAATGATAATGAAAATTTAATTAAAGATTTTAATATCAAAAAAATAACTGTGAATCTAGATTCTAAAATGGTTGTTTTATCTACTGATGATATACTCTATATTGAAGCCGATGAAAAAGAAACTCATATTTTTACAGCATCTAATATGTATACGTCTAAATTAAAAATCTCACAACTTGAAAATATTTTATCAGAAAATATCTTTTTCAGAGGGCATCGTTCTTATATTGTAAATATTGATAAGATTGTTGAGGTAGAACCCTGGTTTAATGGAACTTATATCTTGAAAGTTTCAAACTGTAACTTTAAAATTCCTGTTAGTAGAAATAAAGTTAAAGAACTTAAAGAGATCTTAACTATAAAATAATAAAAAGGAGCTTTTTAAGCTCCTTTTTATTATGCTTTAATAGCCTCTTTTTTATTTATTTTCTTTAAGAATAGTCCTAAAGCAATTACTGCTCCTGCTATACCTACTACATATCCTATTGTTTCTGATAATCTAAATCCTTCTGGTGCTATTAATATATATGTAGTAACGACTGCTGTCATAAATACTCCTGGAATTGTTGCAATCCAGTGATTTTTTCCTTCATTTGCTAAATAAACTGCTCCTGCCCATAAAGCTATTGTAGCTAATGTTTGATTTGCCCAAGCAAAATATCTCCAAATTATTGCAAAATCTATAAAACATAATCCAATTCCCACTGCAAATAATGGTATTGCAATTATAAATCTATTTTTTACAGGCCCTTGCTTATAATTTATTGCATCTGCAATAGCTAATCTAGCACTTCTAAAAGCTGTATCTCCAGATGTTATTGGACATGCTACAACTCCTAATAGTGCTAAAGCTCCTCCAACCTTACCTAAAATACTATTTGATATTGTATTTACTACAACTCCTGCTGGCCCAGCATTCATTAATCCTTCTGTTCCTCCAAAGAATGTCATCGCTGCTGCTGCCCAAACTAGTGCTATAACTCCTTCTGCTATCATTGAACCATAAAATATTCTTCTACCTTCTTTTTCATTTTTCATACATCTAGCCATCAACGGAGATTGTGTTGCATGGAATCCTGATATTGCTCCACAAGCTATTGTTATAAATAAATATGGATATATAGATGTACCTTTTGGATGAAGATTTACCATTGAAATTTCTGGAATATTATATCCTTTTAAAATTAATCCTCCACCAATTCCAATTCCCATTATTATTAATGATGCTCCAAATATTGGATAAATTTTTCCAATTAACTTATCTACAGGAAGAACTGTTGCTAACATATAATAAGCTACTATTACCGCTACCCATGTCAATGTATTTATACTTGTCATACTTGCTAAAATTCCTGCAGGTCCATTTACAAATACAACTCCTACTAATACTAGTAAAACAACTGAGAATACTCTCATTATTTTTTTTGCATTATCTCCTAGATAATGACCTACAATCTCTGCTATTGTTGCACCATCATGCCTAACAGATAACATACCTGATAAATAGTCGTGTGTTGCTCCTGCGAATATACATCCAAAAACTATCCATAAAAATGCTGCTGGTCCCCATAAAGCTCCTGCTACTGCACCAAATATTGGTCCTAATCCAGCTATATTTAAAAACTGAATTAAAAAAGCTTTCTTCCAATCTAATTCAACATAATCTACTCCATCTGCTAAACGCACTGCAGGAGTTTCTCTGTTTTCACTTACTCCAAATACTTTTTCAACATACTTTCCATAAATTACATAACCTAAAATCAAAGCTATTAATGATCCTATAAAACTAATCATTTTAAACCTCCCTTTTTTTATTTCTTTTCACAATAGATTATAATACTGTTTCAGAAAAAAAATAACTTTTTTAGAATAAAATGATTATTTTAATACTTAAAAAGCTTTTTTTTATTCCTTAATTACATTTTGGAGCTTCAAAATTTTCAATGTTGTCATTGTAAAAGCGACAATACTAATAATAGGTCCTATAACTATACCTATAACGGGAATAAAATATATCAATGTAAATATTCCTCCTCCTAAAGTAAATACAATTCTGTTTTCTTTCATAAATTTGGCACTCTCTTCTGGAGAAAATCTACGCCTTTCTAAAGTGTAATCTACAAAGTTATAAGATATAAAATAACTTTGTATTAAAAAAATTAAAATAGGAACGATTAAATTTACTATAGGTATAAATCCTAACAAAATTACAATAAAAGTATAAATTATTTCCTTTACAAAGCTTTTACTTGCTATTTTTATACCCCTAAGTATAAAATTTAAATTTTCTTTTAAAGTAAATTTATATTCAGTTCCTTCTTGATAATTTTCAATTTTTTCTGAAATATAGCTAAAAAATGGGGCTAGTATCCCTAAAAGAATCGTTTTAAAAAAGAAATATTCAATAGCTATCATTATTGTTCTAATTATAAAAATAATAAGCCATCTAAATAATCCCGCATAACTCTTAACATCAAAAATAATATTTATTCTATTAAAAATCCAATCTCCAATATAACCAGAAAGCCAATAAAAAAATATTAATATTATTATTCCTACAACTCCTCCTATTAAATATCCCCATGATAACTTTAATTTTTTTATAATTCCGGGAGCTTTTAAATAACTTTCTAACATTAATCTTATTTTCTCCAATTTAACTCACCTTCTCTTTTTTATATATCTACTATTTTTTTTAAAGTTTCTTCTACAAATTAAAAAAAGGCTAAAAAGCCTTTTCTTTAATTATTGTTGGTATATATTTATTTCTACTCTTCTATTTAATGCTCTTCCTTCTGGAGTAGCATTTGAAGCAACTGGATTTCTATCTCCATAACCTATGCTAGAAATTCTATTTGGTGATACACCTTGTGCTGCTAAATAGTTAGCTACACTTTGGGCTCTTTGTAGTGATAAATTTAAATTTGAGTTAGGATTTCCTGTGTTATCAGTATATCCTGAAACTTGAATTTTTGTCTCTGGATATTTATTCATAATATATGCTATCGAATTTAATGGTGCATAGAATCCACCGTTTAAAACAGCACTACCACTCTTAAATGATGATTCTCCTGGTAATCTTAAATTTATATTATCTTTATTATTAGTAACCGTTATATTTGTGCTATTTAAAGCATTTAAGAACTCTTTATATTGAGCGTCTTTGTATGCTCCCCATCCTAGTCCTGCTAAAGCTCCTATTCCAGCTCCTATTAAAGTTCCCTTTGTATCTTTTCCAACTAGTTGACCTATTAATGCACCTGCTGCTGCACCTTTTACAGTACCACTAGTTTTTTTATTTGTTGGTGTTGCCGAGCTACATGCTCCTAATAAAGATGTTGTTAATAATAACATAGCCATTATTTTTTTGTTTCTCATTGTTGTTCCTCCTGTAACTGATACTATACTCTATTATCTAATATCTCTAGTTACATGTCAAGAAAGTAAATTATTTTTATTAACTCTATCTATTTATATGTTCTACTTCGCTCCTAATGCTGCCATAGTAATATAGTTGTATGGTTGATTAAAATGAGGTAAGAAGAATATGTCTAATAATTTAATCTTATCTATTGTCACTTTTTCTTGAATAGCTAATGAGAACATATGAATTCCCATAGAAATATCTTGTCTTGATGCCATTTGAGCCCCTAAAACTCTTCTTGTGTTTTTATCATAAACTATTTTCAAAAACACTTTATCATTATCATGCTCTATAAATCCAGGTTTTTGCAAATCTGCAAACTCTGTGGCTACGGCATCATACCCTAATTTTGTAGCTTTTTCTAGTGTTAATCCTGTTGAAACCATATTTAATCCATAAATTGAAATTCCATTTGATCCCTGAACTCCTATACTTTCAAGTTCTGTTCCACACACATTGTGAGCTGCAACAATTCCTGAACGAACTGCATTTGTTGCTAAAGCTATATAATTTGTATCTTCTATAGAATTATCATATATTGTCGCACAATCTCCTATAGCATAAACATCATCTAAACTTGTTTTTTGAGTTAAATCAACTTTATAAGCACCGTTTCTGAATAACTCTAATGATTCTTTTCCTAAAATATTATTTGGTATAAATCCAACTGCTAAAATGACCATATCTGCTTTATATGTTTTTTTATCAGTTATTACTTCTTCTACTTTGTCTGTTCCTTTTAATTCTAAAACTTTCTCTCCAAAATTTACATTTATTCCATTTTTTACAAGATTTTCTTTCATCATCTCTCTAAATTCTAAGTCATAATATCCTGATAAACAGCTATCACTTAAATCAACTAACTCTACATTTTTTCCACATCTTTGGAAAGCTTCCGCTAATTCAACACCTATATATCCTGCTCCAACTACTACAATGTTCTTTAAATCTTGATTTTCTAATTTTTTTATTACATCTTCAGCGTGTTGATATAGTTTAACAAATTGAACATTTTTTAAATCTTTACCTGGAATTGGTAAATCTATAGGTAATGAACCTGTTGATAATATTAATTTGTCATAACTCTCTGATACCTCAACACCATCTTTATTTATTCCATATACAACTTTATTTTTAAAATCTACTTTTTTAATTTCAGTTTCCATATGAACTTTAGCACCATTACACTCTAATTTTTCTTTAGAAGAGTAGAATAATCCTTCAGGCCCTGATATTTGTTTTCCAATCCATAACGCCATTCCACATCCTAAAAAACTGATGTTTGAATTTTTATCAAATACTACAACCTCTTCATTTGGATAGTTTGATAAAATTGTGTTGATTGCTGCTGTTCCTGCATGATTTGCTCCAACTACTACTATTTTACTCATCTCTTTTGCCTCCTAAAATTCATTTTATTTGATATTCAATCAAAGTATACCTTTTCAGTATTATAAAGTCAAATTTTTTTAGTGTAAAATATGACCCGTCATTCTAGTATTTTTTAATCAAAAAAACACAGAAGGATAAACCCTCTGTGTTTTTTATTAAATTAATCCTAAAAATTGTGATACTGAAATTAATATACATCCTGCTGCTAACATTGTTATAAATATCTTTAATACAAATTTTAAATATCTATCATATGGAACATTAAATAATTCTAATGTTCCCATAGTTGTTGCACTCGGATAAATTCCAGACATAAAATTTATACCTAACGTAAATGCTGATATCAACATTATCTGTCCACCTATAACTCCTACATTAGAATTTTGGAATAATGCCATTGCAACTGCTCCAAGTATAGGCATTGTTATTCCTGCTACTCCACTTGTTGATTGTAAGAAACACCCAATTCCAACATATGCTAAAATCGTAGCAACTGAGAATGCCCACGCTGGGATTCCTTGTAATGCTGATTGAATCCAATATACAAACGTTACTGACATTCCTGAAGTTTTACTTCCCATTAAAACAGATATTCCATTAGCTATTGCTAAAACTAATACAACCCCTAATAAATCTTTCGCACCTGATGCAAATTCTTTTACAAATTTATCTTCAGGAATTTTATTTATAAATCCTATTAAAATCGATCCTAAAAAGAACACAAAAGAAAATTCTCCAAAATACCAATCTCCAAGAGGAGTTATATACTTAGCTCCTAATACATCTCCTAGTAATGGTATTTTTGCTAATAAATATATTGGTGCATTTATAATATCCTGAAAGTTAGATCCATCTGCAAACTTGATTTCATACCAAGGCATATAACCTAATATTAGTAAAACTATAATTCCTATTAATACCATAATTGACCAAAATCTTTTCTTAGTTAATTCAGGAAGATGTCCTTGCTCGTGAGTCATAGTTTTTACATCAACATCAGCTACAAGAGATTTTTCTTTATTTTTTTTAACTTCATTTGCATACTTAACTGTAAAAAATAGTCCAATGGCATAAAGAAGCACAAATAAAATTAATCTCAATACCATTCCACTTCCTAAAGAAAGTTCTGGATTTCCAATTGCACCAATAGCTGCTCCTGTTGAAAATGGATTTACAACACTCGCCATATTACCAGCTGTTGCTCCAACTGTTAAAACAGCCAATCCTGTTATCACATCATATCCTGCCAAAACAAATAAAGGTACTATAACAATTGAAAATGCAGGTATCTCTTCCCAAAATCCAAACACACTACCAAAAACAGCAAAAACAAACATTAAAATTGCTATTAAAGTAGTTCCTGTATATTTTTTTAGCAACGCTCCAATTCCAGCATCCATTGCACCTACAGAGTTTATTAATCCTAAAAAAGCTCCAGCCATTAAAATTGCAATACTTACTGAACTTGATTTTTCAAATCCTTGTATTGGTGCCATTAAAATATTCCAAATTCCTGCCGGCTGACGACCTAACCCTTTTACTACTTCTCCAGCATCATTAACAATAGCGTTATAGATTACTTCTTTTACACCATTATTACTTACAACAACTGATTGTGGAACTATCCAAGTTAAAGCCCCTGTTATTACTAAAAATATAAAAACAATAGTATATGCACTAAACATCTTTCTTTCTTTTTTCAATGTTCTCAATCTCCTCTAGCAATATTTTTTAAACTCTAAATTTTTCAAAAGCTTTCATATATATTTTCATAGCCATTTTCATATCATCTAAAATTATATATTCATTAGGTTGATGCTCCGTCTTAGGACTATTTGGTAAAACATATCCAAATGCTACACAATTATTTATCGCTCTTGCATATGTTGCTCCACCTCCAGCTATTGGCTGAGATTCCATATCGCCAGTTACTTCCTGGTACGCTCCCATTAGTGTTTTTACTAACTCTGAATCAAGAGGAGTATATATAGACTTTAAATAATCATGTTGAGAATACTCAAATCCATATTCCTTTGCTTTTTCAGTTAAAGTCTTAACAATTACTTCTTTATCATAAGTAACAGGAATTCTCATATCTATACATAAAATCTCATTCTCTGGTGTAAATTCAATTTTACCAACATTAAATTTCAACTCTCCTGAGTGTTCATCTTTAACTTCTCCAAATATTGGCTCTGCAAAGTTATGTCCAATTAAATTCTCAACTATAAATTTACCTGATTTTGTTTCTATTCCACTTAAACTCAAAGCATGTAGATATCTATTTATAGCATTTACTCCAGTTTCAGCTACTTGAGCATGAACACTTTTTCCTATAATTTCAATTTTATTATCTTTTTCTGTATACTCGTATTTCAAGTTATCCAAAGCTTCTGCTAATCCTGCTGTTTTTTCAACTAAAATACTTGAAGGAACCGAGTTAAAAGCATCTCCACCTTTAAATATCATTCCGCTTTGATTTTTTGCTGTTAATTTACATTGTAGTAATCCTTTTTCAGCATATATTAAAGGAAATTTAGAATCAGGTGTAAATCCAACTGTAGGCATCTCCTCTTTTTCAACATATCTAGGCATGTCTCTCCATAAATTTTCTTCATCCGTTCCAAATATAAATCTTACTCTATAGTTTAAATTAAAACCACAATCTAAAAGTGTTTTTAAAGCATAAATAGCTGCTAATGTTGGACCTTTATCATCTTGTGATCCTCTTCCATAATATTTACCATCTTTTATTATTGGCTCAAATGGAGGATTTTCCCACTTATTTAAATCTCCTGGAGGTACAACATCTAAGTGTCCTAAAACCCCAACTAATTTTTCTCCTTCTCCAATTTCAGCATACCCATAATATCCTTCTGGATCTATAAACGTCTTTAACCCCAACTCCTTACAAATATCCAACATTGTTTCTAGAGCTTTTTGAATATCCTCGCCAAAAGGGAATCTATCATCGTTCTCTTTCAAAAAACTAGGAATTGAAACTATTCTGTCTAAATCCTTTAAAAATTTAGGAAAATTTTCTTCCATCTTCTTATACAATCTTTCTTTTTCTTGAATTTTTGTGTTCATTTTTCCTCCTATATGCATTTTTATTTGTTGTGTGTTACTATTTGTAGATATTTATTATATCTGCTATAATTATATAGTATAAAGTATACTTTATAGTCAAGGGGGTAATTTATTGAAATTTTATAAAATTAGTGAAATTGCTAAAACATTTAATATAAGCAGAGAAACTCTTATCTATTATGATACTATAAATTTATTTAAACCAGCATATATTGATCAAGAGAATGGTTATAGATACTATAATGATGAAAACATCTCTGATTTATACTTTATAAGTATGTTAAAAAAAGCTAACTTTTCTTTAAAAGAAATTAAAGACTATATCAACTGTAAAAATACATCTGATAGTATTGAACTGCTTAATAAAAAACTACAACAAATTAAAGATAAAATATCAATTCTTCAAAATTCAGCAGAATTTATTTCAGACAAAATTCAAGAGATTGAAAATATATCTAATCAAGATGGCTGCACTCCTTTTCTTGAAACTTTAAACGATATCTTTGTTTTTCAAATAGAAATTTCTGAACCAAAATCTGAAAAAGAGCTCATTGAAGGAATTCATACTTTAAATGAACTTCGAAAAAAATATAGTTTAGAAAAAGCTAAAAGAATAACAATTTTAAAAAAAGAGGACATTTTAAAAAATGAATATTTTAAAATAGATCGAATTGGAGTTATTGCATCTAGTGTTTCTAATCATTATATTGACTTCAATTTAGTAGTTTCAATTTATCATAAAGACTTCACTCAAAAAATAGGTGAAAGTTACTTCAAACTATTAAAATTTATAGATGAAAATAACTTTAAAATTTTGGGTGATTCTATTGAAACCTTTAATGATGTAATTGTTAATGCTGGAAATTGCATGGGACAAACCATAAAAATATCAATACCAATAGAAAGCTAGTTCGTTATGAACTAGCTTTCTATAAATATATTTTTTTAAATTTCTAATTTACTTCCTGTTTGAATTTCAAAAACTTGAAATCCACTATTTTTTTCAAGTTTTTTAATTCCAAATTCACCAGTACAATGACATGGAAAAATAGTATTTATACTTGTTTTATTTAAGTATTCTATCAAATCATCTATATATTTCTCATTTTTATTTAAACTAGTTCTACTTGATAGATGAAGCCCACCTATTATACTATGTATCTCTACTTTTTCTGTTTTACATTGCTCTAAAATATTTTCTATTCCTATATGTGCACATCCAACAAGTAGAGTATTAGTATTATTTTCTTTTATTATCATATGTAACTCATGTTTAAAACTATCTTTTTCATACTCACCATTTTCATTTTTCATATAAAGATTTTCATTAATTGGATTATCACTTTTCTTATCAAAACAATGAAATAAATATATATTCTCTAGATTAAATGTACTTTGAATAAAATTAAATCTTTCAACATCTAAGTATTCATAAGGTATACCTATATCTATATACGCTCCTAATATTTTTTTATAATGTTTATCAAAATAATACTCACTACAATATATTTTAGCTTTCTTATTTTTTTTTAAAAAGTATGGTAATCCTCCACCATGATCTTTATGACCATGAGAAAGAACTAAATAATCTATTTCCTCTAGATTAATTCCTATTTTCTCTGCATTTTTCCAAAATTTTTTACTTTCACCTACATCAAATAATATATTTTTCCCATTTGTTTTTATGTACAAAGAGAGGCCGTGCTCCTTTGCTAAATCTTTATTTAAACTTTTATTTTCTACCAAGACCTGTATCTCTATCTTATATCCCTTCCTTTTTTATTTATTAAAAATAATTATATTGTTTTTAAACTTAAAAATCAAGATTATAATATAAAAAATATCGTAATTCCAACAAAAGATATTAAAGCACCTATCCCCTCTAATATACTAACTTTTTCTTTAAAAAATATAATTGATATTGGAATTATTAATATTGGACTTGTTGCTGCTAAAGTACTTACAATTCCAACATTTGCATATTTCATGGCTTCTACTAATGCTGTTACTCCTAAAGTTGCCACAATAGTTCCTAGAACTATATATATCATACCTTTTTTATTTACAATTCCTTCTTTTATGTTTGACCATTCTTTTTTTAAAGAGATATAAACTATAAAAGCTAAAATTGCTGGTATTGTTCTAACTTGAATTGTTGCGAAAGAATCATACTCTATAGATCCTAATCTCGTAAAAATGATTCCTAAGCTTTCTCCTAGCATTGCCAATAAGGCATATATAAATCCAACTTTTGAAAACTCTTTATCATTTTTCTTTTTTAATATAACAATAGCTATTCCAATTATTGTTAATAGCATTCCTAAAACTTTAAATCCTTCTATTTTTTCTCCTAGTATAAAAAAACTTAAAATCGAAACAGCTACCGGACTAAATGTCATAACCAATAAAGTTATTCTTGGTCCTATTTTAATATATGATTTATATAAAAAAAAGTCTCCTAAAAACAAGCCAAATAATCCTGAAATAGATAAAAATTTAAGTGATTCTTTTGTTACATCTAAAGGTAAAACTAATCCTCTCTTCACATACGTTATTACTCCTAAAAATAACAGAGCTATAATTAATCTTATTAAATTTACTGCTAATGTTCCTGTTTCTTTGCTCGCTCTCTCTAAAAATACAGAACTTCCTACCCACCCGAATGCTGCAGCAAGTGCTAAACTTTCACCCAATTTAATTCCCCCTTATTTTAGCTCTTTCCTTATCTTTTCCATTCTTTTTCTATTTACCCCAAAATCATACCATCCTGTTTGAGCTGCTGATCTTACATTTATTATATTATTTTCTGGTTCTATCTCAAAATCTGCTATATCTTCAAATCCAAAAAATTTACTATAAAAAGCTACTTTTAAAAAATTTCCCTTATCTTCTAAAATTTTACCTTGAAATTTTTGTATTACTTTTATAAGTTTCTCTTTCACATTTCCCTCTTTATCATCTATAGATATTGGTTCAATATAATGTTTTGTATCTTTTGCCTCACTTGAAACACAATTCGGTGTACTTGGACATTCTTTTAACATGATTTTATCGCTCCCCTCTCCTAGTAAAATTGAAAAATAACAAGTAAAAATTATTATTAATTTTCTCTTCATAATTTCTCACCCCTTTATTTTTAGTATACCTTATTTTTCTACTAAAAAACACTTTTTTTACAATAAAAAAAGTGGAAAGAAATTTATCTCTCCACTTTGATATTCTAGTAATTAATACACTCTAATTCGAACTCTTTTTGTTTCTCTAAACAAGATGGACAAACTTTTGGTGCTTCTGTTCCTTCATGAACATAACCACACTTTCTACACTTCCATCTTACATTATTATCTTTTTTAAATACATGATCTTCACCTAAATTTTTTAATAATTTACGATATCTTTTTTCATGTAATTTCTCAACTTCTACAATAACTTTAAATGCTGCCGCAACTTGTGGAAATCCCTCTTCTGTAGCAACTTCTGCAAATCCAGGGTATAACTCTGCCCACTCTTCATATTCTCCTGCTGCTGCTTCTTCTAAATTTTCCATAGTCGTTCCAACTATTCCTGCTGGATAAGTTGCTGTTATCTCAACTGGTCCACCTTCTAAATATGAGAAAAATCTTCTTGCATGATACTGCTCATTTAAAGCTGTTTCTTCAAATAATGCAGCAATTTGCTCATAACCTTCACTTCTAGCTTTATCTGCAAATAGTGTGTATCTCTGTCTTGCTTGAGATTCTCCTGCAAAAGCTTTTAATAAATTTTGTTCAGTTTTAGTTCCTTTTATAGATTTACCCATTGGTATCCCTCCTTTGAATTCTTTCTTGAATATTGTTCAAAATTTTTTTGATTTTCCTTTTTATTTTTTTATTTATATGTTAATATTAAAAAAATACTAATCTAAATAGGAGGATTTATGGATTTTTTATCAAGAAGATCAATTAGAAAATATACTTCACAAAATATTGAAAAAGAAAAATTAGATGAAATACTAAAAGTGGCTTTAACTGCTCCTACTGGAAGAAATTTAAAACCATTTGAATTGATTCTAATAAAAGAAAAAAATGCATTAAATAAGCTATCTCTATCAAAATCTATTGGATCTGCTATGTTAAAAGAAGCTAATGCAGCTATTATTGTCTTAGGTAATCCTGAAATTTCAAATACTTGGAATGAAGATGCTTCTATTGTTTCTTTCAGCATACAACTTAAAGCTTTTGAACTAGAACTTGGAAGCTGTTGGATAAATGTTAAAGATAGAAAAACAAGCGATAATACAGAATCAGAAGAGTATATTAAAAATAACTTTAACATACCTAGTCACTTAAAAATAGTTTCTATCATTTCCTTGGGTTATCCAAATGAACACAAACCTCCACATGATGATAAAGATATGGATTTTTCTAAAATTCATTTAGAAAAATATTAAAAAAAGCCAAAATTAATTGGCTTTTTTTACTATCTATGAGATTTTTTATCTCCTGTCATTTGAACAACATCTCCATCTTTTAAATTATATGCTTGTCCAAATCCTTTTACAAATCTTCCATTAACTATATTTAATTTTACTAAATGAAAATCTTGCATTTTACGAACAACTTTCATTCCTTCTCCAACTTTCTCTTCAAAAGAATCTAATATTGTATTAAATTTTTCATCTCTTTCC
The DNA here is from genome assembly GCF_022430525.1 of Cetobacterium somerae. NCBI lineage: Bacteria > Fusobacteriati > Fusobacteriota > Fusobacteriia > Fusobacteriales > Fusobacteriaceae > Cetobacterium > Cetobacterium somerae. The sequence goes on from NZ_CP092519.1 coordinate 1,387,400, forward strand.
TGAAATTCAGCTATTACATTATATCTTAATCTCTTTCTTACTAGAACTGAAGCTGCATCTTTCTCATCTTGTAAAAACATAATTTCAAATTGAGGATTATCTTTTAAATTATCAAAATGATCTCCAATTTCACTAATGTAAATATATCCTTCTCCTTGGAAATCTAAGTATGGAGCATATGTCACATCAACATCCCCATTTTTAGATTTTGTTCCTAATATAACTGATTTAAAATCTCCTCTAAACTCTTCTACCTCTTTTTTTATTTGTTCTTTATCAAATTTTATTGGCATCATCATAATTATTTTTTCTCCTTTAATTTTGCTAATCAAACTATTTAGGTATATGATATATTTTTTAACAAACTTTGTCAAGAATATTTTATACCTTTATTGTGTATTTTATAAGTTTCCAGCTTTGTACATATTAAAAAATACACCTTTTTTATCAATTAAACTTTGAAAATCGCCTATTTCCTTAATTCCATCTTTACCTAAAACTACAATTTTGTTAAAATTTTTAAGTGTATTTAATCTATGAGCTATTGAAATTATTATTTTATCTTCAAATTTCTGTAGAATATTATCCATTATTTTTTTCTCTAAAATATTGTCCAAGGCTGAAGTTCCTTCATCTAAAAATATGATTTCTGGGTCTTTTAAAAATAATCTTGCCATTGATAACCTTTGCTTTTGTCCTGAACTTAATTCAATTCCACCTTGACCTAGTTTTGTATTTTCTTTCTTTTCTAAACTTTCTACAAACTCTTTTAATTCAGCTAATTCCAATGCTTCTTCTATCTCTTTTTTTGTTGCGTCTCTTTTTACCACTTTTATATTCTCTAATATTGTTTCATTCATTAAACTATCTCTCTGATCGACTATCGCTATTCTATTTAATAAACTTTTTCTATCTACCTCGTGGATACATAAATCATTTATAAAAATTGTATTTTCTTCAGGTAAAAATGTTCTTTTTAAAAGTGAAAATATTGTTGTTTTTCCTACTCCACTCTCTCCAACAAATGCTACTTTTTCTCCTTTTTCTATAGTTATTGATAAATTTTTTATAACTTCCTGTTTATCAAATGCAAAATTTAATCCATCTACCTTTATACTATCTATATTTTTTTCTATAATTGTATTTCCATCTTTAATATTTGGAATATTCATAACTTCTAAAAACCTGCTTATTCCTGTAGCTCCTCTTTGAAATACATCTACAAGTCCCATAAGTCTTAAAAGATACACCCTAAATCTATTAGTCAATAATATAAAACTCACAATAACTCCAAAACTTATTTCACCTTTTATATGCATGTATCCACCTATAAATATAACAATAAGTTGAGTAAGTTGATTATAAAAATTAATACCGGACATTAAAGCTGATGTATTAAATATATTATTTTTTTCTACACTTAATAACTCTTTATTTTTACTTGAAAACTTCTCTAAAGTATCTTTTTCTAGGACATTATCTTTTATAAAGAATATAGTTTTCAACGAATCGTGAATTCTTGATGTTAATTTAGAAAATCTTTCTCTTACTTCTATGTAGCCATATTTTAATTTCTTATTTTGAATTATTGTAAAATATATGGCTATTGGTAATGGAATCATTGTTATTAAAGTTAACTTCAAATTAAAAGTAGCCATTAAAGCCATAGCTCCGGCTATTGATAATATTGAAAATAAAAAATCTTCTAGTCCTCTATATAAAAGAGCTGAAACATTTTCTAAGTCATTTGTAACTCTTGATATGATATCTCCACTTTGATTTTTCATAAAATATGTATCTGGTTGATTTAATATTTTTTTAAATAAATCTTCTCTCATAAAAAATTTTATTCTATTTCCCATCAACTGTCCTCTTGAACTAGAGTAAATTGATAAAAATAATCTTATAATATAAAGTGTTAATAAAAAAGCTGAGAACATAAAAAATTCATTTAAATTTTTCTCGGGAATTGAGTTATCAATTAAATTTTGGACAACTATCGGTCCATATAAATCTAGTACGGTCACAAAAAAACTGCTAACTAAAAAATAAGTTAGCAGTTTTCTTTCTTTTAAATAGTACTTGAAAATACTATTTAACATTTGATAACTCCTTGTATAACTCCTCTAAAGCATCAATCACTCTAGGCGTTCCTCTTAGTATTTTATCTGATTCAATTATCATTATATTCCCTTTTTGTCCCGCTTTTGTTTGTTTTACAACTGGATTACTATTTAAAATATCATTTTTATTTTTTATAGCCATTGAACCTACAAGTATATCCGGATTTTCTGCTAATAAAAATTCTGGCGACAATATTGGTCTTCCACCTGGTAACCCTTTTGCTATATTTTCTATCCCTAAAGTATCGAAAATTTGACCTGGTAATGAATTTGGACTAAATACCATCATTGGAGATGTTGAAAATAAAAATCCTCCCTTTATATTTAAAGGTTTTTCTGCTATTTTCTCTTTTATCATTTTTAATTTTAAATTATAACTATCAATTAATCTATCTATATTTTCTTCCTTTCCAGTTATAACTCCATATATTTCTAAATTATTTAAGATTTGTTCAAAAGAATTAGCTTCATTAATTATAAAGTTTAATTTCCTTGCTTTTAAACTTTCTCCAAAACTTTCAGACATAGTATTTAGTATTACTAAATCTGGGCCATACATTAAAACTTGTTCTACTGAAGGTTTCATTATTGTTCCTGCTTTTGGTAAATCCTTTGTTTTTTCTTGTGGCCAAATTGGATTTTTTGCAGTGTCTGCTATTGCTACTATATTATTTTCTCCACCAATTAAATAAAATGCTTCTACTGCTGCCGGATCTAATATTAAAACTTTTTTATACTCTTTCTTTTCTATTTTATTACCTCTTGAATCTATAATAAAATCATTTTCTATTTTTAAAGCATAAACTAGATTACTAATTAAAATAGTAAAAATTAATGTTATTACTCTTTTCATCTTTCCTCCTAAACTAATGGAATAATATACGGTATTCCACTCTCATCTTTTATAACTTTAGCCTTTAAATTATAAACTTTTTGTAAATTTTCTTCTGTTAAAACTTCGGATGGTGTTCCTTGATATTTTATCTCTCCATCTTTCATCATAATAAGTTCATCACAAAACATGGCAGCTAAATTTAAATCATGTAATACTGCTACTCCTGTTAAAGATTTTTCAGCCACTAAGCTTTTTACCTTATTTAATAATTCAACTGCATGATTTAAATCTAAAGCTGAAGTTGGCTCATCTAATAATAGAATTTCTGGATCTTGAGTTAAAGCTCTTGCTAATAAAACTCTTTGAAACTCTCCTCCAGAAAGACTAATCGCTACTCTTTCAGAAAATTTTTCCAATCCTAAAAACTTTAAATTATCCTCAACTTTTCTTCTATCTTCGTATGAATATCCTGCCCAACTAGATTTTAAATGAGGAAGTCTCCCCATTAAAACAAAATCCTTTACTGACATATTTGTCATTAAGTTTGACTTTTGTGGAACTAAAGAAACCAATCTTGCCTTCTCTTTTTTGGAAAGCTCCTTTGTTTCCTTTCCATTAAATTCAATATCCCCTTCACTTGGATTTAAATATCCTAATATATTCTTTAAAAATGTTGATTTACCACAACCATTTGGTCCTAATATCCCAGTCATTTTCCCTTTAGTTATATTAACTTTTAATTTTTTTAAGATCTCTCTCTCTCCATAAGAAAATGACAGATTATTTACTCTTACACCCATTAGTTTCCTCCTTTAGCTTTAAATGCTAAGTATAAGAAAAATGGAGCTCCAAAAAATGCCGTAACAACTCCAATTGGAATCTCAACAGGTGCTAAAAACAATCTTCCTATTGTGTCACAAATTAATAGAAAAAATCCTCCTGCCAAGGCAGCGTTAGGAATTAATCTAGAGTTAGATGGTCCTACTAACATTCTTATTGAATGAGGTATAATTAATCCTACAAAACCAATCATTCCTGAAAAAGCAACTGAAAATGCTACAACTAATGCTGATACTGTTAATACTTTTGCTTTCAATGTATGGACGTCAACTCCCAAAGAGTTAGCTTCTTCATCTCCTGACAATAATGCATCTAATTGATTTCTTTGTAAGTAAAAAAATATTAAAGAAAAAACTAATGGAATTATAAGTAAAAATACCTTTGTCCAAGTCGCTCCTCCTAAATATCCCATTAACCACATAGTTATCTTAAAAGATTCTTCTCCTATTAAATACATAGCAAAAGATGTAAAAGCACCTATAAAAGCTGATACAGCTATTCCTACTATTAAAAGAGTTGTTATATCAACCTTACCACTTCTATTTGATAACTTAAATATAATGAACGTACTTATTAAGCATGATAAGAATGCCAGTACTCCATAAAAAATATCTGGTAATTGAAATACGTATGCTATCACAGCTCCAAATGTAGCACTTGCTGCAATTCCTATTATATATGGATCAGCTAGTGGATTCTGGAATACTGCTTGAACTACTACTCCACTTGATGAAAGCATCATTCCTATTAATAATGCCATTACTATTCTCGGTAATCTTATATCATAAATTATTGTTTTTATATAATCTGGTGCTGTACTTATGGAAAATAGTTGTTCCAATGGTACAGAAACACTTCCTAAACCAATAGAAAGTGTTCCTGTTAGTATTATTCCCAGAATTAATATTAACGATATGTGTTTTTTCATATTAATTCTCCTATTTTTTAGAAATTGTATTTAAATCCTGCGTAAAGACTTCTCTCTGCAGCTGGATTATACTCTTTACCATCTGAACTTATAGAGTTATAATACTTTTCATTAAATATATTATTAATTCCTGTATAAACTCTTAAATTTTCAATTGGTCTATAATTTAATGTTAAATTTGTCACAATATTTTCATTCTGTTTACCCTCTGTATTTTTATTACTTAAATAATAACCTGATGAATAAACTGTATCCCAAATAACATTAACTTTTGAAGTTATCTTATAATCTAATGCTATATTAAATCTATTTGTAGGAACATCTGCTATTTCATTTCCCTCAATTGATTTATCTTGATCTTTTAATATTTTTGTCTTAACTAAAGCATACCCTTCTCTTACTGTTAGATTTCCAAAATATTGCTCTGCATTTAACTCTAAACCGTATCTTCTTGTTTTTCCAATATTATAATTTCTAAAATTCATTCCACTATAATTTTCTGTTGCTATTTCATCATTTGTTTCAGTTAAATATATTGCTCCACTTATAAAACTTCCAAATATATAATCTTTAAAACCTGTTTCATATGTTATATATGTTTCTGAATCTAAATCATTATTAATATATGCTCCATCTATTTTATCTACTAATTGTGAAGGTGTTGGAGAAGTAAATCCCTTTTCTCCCTTAATATAGATATTTCCTGTCTCTGAATATAAATAGTTTCCTACTAATTCATAAGCCATATTTTCCATAGTTGTTTTTCTATTTATACTTGTATCTGATGTTGTTGTCCCACTTGATAAAGAACTTTTTTTATATGATCTATCAGTTTTATAATCTGCATATTCATATCTTACACCTTGAGTAAATTCAAGTTTACCAATTGCATTTCTATTTAAAATAAACATACTATGAGTATCTTTAGTTAAATCATTTTTATATTTTTCTGAACTAAACATATCCATTTGACTATCTCTTTTTAAGTTGTTATTTATATAGTCATACCCTAAAATTAAACTGCTTGATTCTCCATAACTAACTTTTAATTTTGGTTTAAATCCTATCTTTTCATCAGTATAATCCATATAATTTTTAACACTATAACTCATTTTTTCATAATTATTTTCATTATATATATCTGTTTTCTGATAAAATCCAACTAAGTCTAAAGTTACTTTTTCATTAAATTTGTATTCATATTTTCCTGTAAATTCGTCTTTCTTAGTATTATTAACAATTAACTCATCATATTTACCAACAAGACCATTACTTTTAGGATTTGATAACATCTCTTTTGTAAGAGCTCTAGGTGATGTTGCGTCATCCTTATATCTCGAGTACTTAAAGACAAAACTTTGATTTTCATCAATTTTATATTTTAAACTTCCCTCAAAATACTCTGAATCTGATTCATCTCCATCTCTAAATCCTTTATAATCATTCTTAGTATAATTAATACTTATACCTAAATCTCCAACTGTTGTTCCATAAGAAACCTCACCTTTTTTCCCACCAAAAGTATTTAGCTCTCCTGAAACAGAACCTCCTGTATAACCTGCTCCTGATTTTGTCACAATATTTATTATTCCACCTCTTGTTCCACTTCCATAAAGAATGGCTCCCCCGCCTGGAATAACCTCAATTTTTTCAATATTTTCAACTGGAACTGTATTAATTGGTGTTTTTGCATGAGATGTATCTAATAAGTTTACACTTACACCATCTATTAAAACTTGTACATTTGCTGTTGCTTTACTTCCTTGCCCTCTCATATCAATTATTGGATCTTTTGGATCTCCTATTAAATTGACACTTGGTACATCTTTTAAAGCCTCTGATACAGATTGATAATTCTTTTCCTCTATATCTTTAGCTGTAATAACTGTTACTGTATTTGTTACATTTCTTTGTGCTGTTTCAAACCCCGTTGTTGAAATCACACTTTCATTTAATTTAACCCCTTTATTAGCTTCTTCATAGAAAAAATCATCATTTGAATAACTTAAAGCTGTTACTATTAAACTTAGTACTGCTATTCTTTTGTTCATAATTTTAATCCCTCTCCATTACTTTTTTATTAACCCTAAAGTTTTTTCAACAACTGTTGTTAAAATCTCTCTAGATATATTGTTACCCCAAAATAAGCCATCTTCAGTTAGTTTATAATGTTCTTTATCTTCTAATATAAAATTATTCTCTTTTAACTCAAATAGCAATTCTTCAAAAGCTATCATTTCTTCAGATGTTAATATATCTTTTACTATATTTTTATCTATTTGTGGAAATTGAAATAATCCGCTAAATTTATCCAATCTTTGTTGATAATCACTTTTTTCAACAAACATTGACATCTCTTTCTTCATTCTAAAAATAGATATATTATCAACATTTCCTCCGGCTCCAACTCCAATTGGAAAAGTGTCTCCTCCAAAGTTTCTAGTCTTTATATATTTATATTTATCTCTTCCTTTTTTTGCTATTTTTGTTAACTCCAATGCGTAATAATCACTATCTTTAGTTAACTCTTTTATAAACGCATCATGTAACTCTCTCTCTTTTTTTAAATCCTCTTGAACTTTAACTTTTTCATCTTTTATGTCATGAGATAATGTTGACCCTTCATGAACCATTAATGAATAAAAACTTGAACTTCCTAAATCTAACTTTTTTATAATCTTAGCATCCTCTATAGCATCCTCTATTTTTTGCGTTGGATAGTTATAAATAATATCTATGCAAACTTCTCCATTAAATTTTTCTTTTAATTGAATTAATCTTTCTATTGTTTCATTTTTCGAATACGTTCTATTGTAAAATTTTCTTCCTTCATCTGAGAAACTTTGAATACCCACAGATAATCTATTAACTCCATATTTATTCATTAACTCTATTTTTTCATCATTTAAATTATGTAATGTTGTTTCTAAAGTAAATTCGTATTCTGTAGAAAATTTTATATTTCTATTAACACTTTGAAGTATTTTTTCCAATTGATTATTTTTATAAACTGTTGGAGTTCCTCCACCAAAATATATTACATCTACACTTTTTTCCTTAAAATATCTATAATCTCCATATTTATCAAATTCACTAACTATATAATCTGCATAAGAATCTAAACTTCCACTTAATTGCTCTCTATTTAAATTACAAAACGAACAAATTTTATCACAATATGGTGTGTGAACATATATCGCTCTTGGAACATCTTTAGGTTCCTCTTTTAATCTGTTTAAGAACTCTTCCTCTGTAACTCTTTTTTGAGGATAATACTTTCCTATCAATCCACTAGAATTATGATGACTCTTATATCTTGTTTCAAAATGCATTATTTAATCACTTCCCTTTAGTCTCTATATCTATTGCTTGTGCTCCAGCCAACTTTATATCTGACATTATATCTACCACATCTCCATAGTCGATTCCTCTATCAGCTAATATTGCTACTCTTTTATTTTCCATTAGTACAATTGTATTTTTTATTTTTTCTTGCAATTCATCTTTTCTTATATCTACTATGGAACTCTCTTTTTGTTTGTCTATTTTTATTTTTAGCTCTCCATTACTTGCAACTAAAATTGAAATTTTATCAATAGATTCTATTATTTCAGAAACCTCTGATTTAGGTAAATCTATTTTGATACCCTTCATATCATCAAATGTTGTAGCAACCATAAAAAATATCAGAAGTAAAAATACTACATCTATTAATGGAGTTAAATCTGGTGTTAATTGTTTTCTTTGATAATTCATAAACCCTTTTGATTTAAACATATTCTATACCTACATCTTTCTTAAAATATTTATAAATTCAACTACATTTTTTTCCATATCAACTAATGCTTTCTCAATTTTTTTTTGATAGAAGTTATAAAATATTAAAGCCGGTATCGCTACGATTAAACCTGATGCTGTTGTGATTAAGGCTTGAGAAATTCCAAAAGCTAGAACTGTTGGATCTCCTGCTCCATGTTTTGACATAGCTGTAAATGCTCCAATCATTCCTGTTACAGTTCCTAATAATCCTGCTAACGGAGTTACATTAGCTGCTAAAGCTAAAATCCACATATTTTTTTCTAATTTTGGCATCTCTCTTAAAGCACACTCTCTTGCTTTCTCTTCTAAATAATCATAAGTGCAACAATTCATTTTTTCACCATTGTATTCTATTAAAATTGTTTTCATTACTTTTGCCGATGTATTTTTAAAGCAATCGCATGCTTTTATAGCTCTTTCTCTTTCATTATTTTTAATAAATTTCTCTAAATGATTTATTAAAAGTTCTCCGTTATCTTTTTCATTTTTAAAGAAGTAATATCCTCTTTCTAATATCACACTAAGACCTGCTACTGATAAAAATATTATTACAGACATTAATGGTCCTCCTGCTTTGATTATATCTATCATACATTCCCTCCTAAAATTAAATATTTTGACATTCAAAGTTATTATAATGATTTTGTACTAAATAGTCAATATATTTTTCAAACAAAGTATTTTTTTATAAATAATTTGATAATTAAAATATTTTTTGTTATAATCATTGTGAATTTACTACTTATTTTTTGGAGGAATTATGAAGTTTTTTATTTTTTCAATAGTTTTACATATATTTATATTTATTTTTGGTTTTTCTTTAGATTCAAATAAAAGTTTTGAAATTAATAATATTGGGAATGATTTTAGTACTCCATCTATCTCTGTTAATTTCAATTCAATGCAAATAACTCCACAATTGCAACCAACTGAGTCATCAGATGAAATTCTAAAAGAGGTTTTAGAAGAAAAGGTAGAAGAAAAAATAGATAAAACTAAAATTGAGGAGAAAAAAAGAGAAGTTATAAAGAAAGAGAATAAAAAAAATTCTAAACCTAAAAAAGTTTTAGAAAAAAAGAAAAACGAACTCACTAAAAAATCTCAACAATCAGAAAATACAAATACACCTACAAATACTAATACTGATTTAATTGAGCTCTCACAAGGTGTATTTGCTGCTAAAAATCAAGGGGTCCAAGGACTTAAATATTCTTTTATTTCTCAACCTGATCCAGAGTATCCTTTAGCTGCTAAAAGAGTATCATACACTAAAGAAGTTTCTATTAAGGTTAGATTTCTTGTGGGATTAAATGGTGAAATTGAAGATATTAAATTTTACAGTGATAAAGATAGTTTAGGTTTCCAAAAAGAAGTCGAAAAAACTTTAAATAAGTGGAAATTAACTACTGTAACTTTAAATAACAAACCAATAAAACTATACTTTTATAAAGAATTTAAATTTAATCAAAAATAATGGGAGGATTTTAATTTTATGAAAATACTTATTACATATTCATCAAAAACTGGAAATACAGAAAAAATAGCTCAAGCTATTCATAAAGGTATTCCAACTGCTAGCCTTTTACCTATCTCTGAAATTGTAAACTTAGATTATGATTTAATTTTTGTAGGAGGTTGGATTGACAGGGCCACTTTTGATCAAACAGCATTAACTTTAGCTAAACAAATTTTTGATAAAAATGTTGCATACTTCTTTACTTTAGGTGCTTATCCACACTCTGAACATGCTAAAGATTGTGTTAACAACATTGAAACTCTATTAAAAAATAATAATAACAATATTTTAGGCGGATACTTTTGTCAAGGAGCCATTGATCCAAAGTTAATCTCTTGGTTATCAACACTTCCATCTGATCACAAAATGTCTCCAAACGAAGAAAGAAAAAAAAGATGGGAAGATGCTAAATCACATCCAGATCAATTGGATTTAAATAAAGCTACTGAATTTAGTTTAGATATTATTTCTAAGTACAAATAAAATAAAAATAGGGAAAAGCTAATATAACTTTTCCCTATTTTTATTTTTATAAACTTTTAAAACTTTCTAAACACTCTTCAATTAACTCTTTCTTCTCATTTCTTGGAACATACACTGCAAATATCTCCCTTTCATCCTCTCCAAAGAATTTTATAGAATAACTCTCTCTTCCAAACATTATATCTTTTACTAAAAAAATCTCTTTTATTTTTCCCACACTTAAATGTCCGCCTATTGTTGAATTTTTATCGTGGAAATTCAAGAATCCATGAGCATAAAATCCTTTTGGAAACTTATCTTGTATTTCTAATACAAAACTTGGAGTAACAACTAATAAAAATACCTTTTCCCACCCTCTTAATATATCGAACAAGTCATCGATTTTTTCTGTATCATATTTTTTTACAGTTGGTGCCTCTCTTAAAACTTCAATTATTGAAATATCTAATTCTTTAGCTATTTTATTTAAAGAAGCCTTTTCATCATTTACCAGCATCTCGTTTATTTTATTTTTCATAAATTCCTCCTACATTATATTATGCAAGAAAAATATATTACATTTTAAAAACTTTGTCAATCAAATATTTTTAAAATATTCAATTATTTTTAAATTTTCATTAAATTTAACTTCATCTATCACATAATTTTCTCCAAAATTTTCCATATCTTCATATAGTTTTTTAAATGTTATTATCTCTACACTCATTGTTAGTTTATAATTTTTTTCATCTGTTGTTTCACATTCAATCGTTGAAATATAGCCCATTTTTTTTAACATATCTAAAATTCCTCTAGTTAACTCTGTCGGTATTTTTAAACTTTCAGATATCTCTATAGCAGATATTGGTTTATTATTTTTTAAATAATTTTCCATCAATGCTAGTAATACTTTTTGAGCAACTTTATACTTTGAAATAAAATTTATTTTTTTTATTATTCCAATTTTTCCTAAACTATCTCTATTTTGTAAAATATATGAAAAGTGTGCTCCTATTAAAATTAAAAACCATACAATTTTTAACCATATTAAGGAAAGTAACAGAACTGAAAAACTTCCATAGATTTTATTATATGTTGTTATTATTATCTGTAATCTTACTAATAACATATTACTTTGATTTAACAAAAATGAAATTATAAAACTACTCCAAAGAGTTGGAACCAAATTTACTTTTGTATTTGGAAGAACAGTATAAAAAAATACAAAAAATATCCACAATGCTAAATATGGTGCTATTAATTGTATTATATGTTTGCTGTAAAATATGTCAGTTTTTAGGTTAGTTAATATATTCGCTCCAATCACACTTACTGGTAACATTAAAAAAACAATAAAATAATCAGTCACTTTCCTAAAAACACCTCTTGTTTTTCTAATTCCCCATATGCTATTTAATGCTTTTTCAATCACAGAAAACATTGATACGATAACCCAACCTAATGATAAAAATCCTACTCCAGCAATAATTCCACTTCTAGTATTTTGGAGCAAATTTTGAGTTGTTTCTAGTATAAGATTTACTGTCTCCTCATTTAACGGCGAACTCTCCGTTAGTTGCTTAAGATAATAATTATCTATTCCAAACCATCTTCCAATACTAAACGCTATCGCTAAAACAGGTATAAAAGATAATGTTGTAAAATAACATAAGGTATTTGCCCATAAGTTTGAATTTGATCTTTTGTAGTTTTCTAAAGCTCCCTTCATTTGACTATAAAAATGAGTCAGTTGTAACTCATTTATATAATCTTTTATTTTATTTATAAATTTTATAATCATCTAATCCCTCCCAATATATTCTTTTCTAATTTTATCACATTTCCTTTATTAAAAAAATTAAAAGAACCTCTTTTAAGAGGTTCTTTTAATACGGGGGGATTATTTATTTTTATAACACTTTTTTCTTTATTATATCTTTTAGACAAAGATCTTTAAAAAAAAGTTTTATTTTTTTATTTTTTTATATAGCTTCATCAATATCTTTTGGAATTCCAAAGAAATACGTTATTATAAATCCTGCTATATAAGATATTCCTAATCCAATTATATAATATAAAATTTTTCCTGGAACAACTAATGGAATAGCTGTTATTCCTGCTGGTCCAAATGCTATTGTTTGTACTTTTGTAGCTGCTAAAAATGCTCCACCTATTCCCCCTGCTATTGAAGCTGTTATGAACGGTTTTCCTAACGGAAGTGTTACTCCATAAAGCATCGGTTCTCCTATTCCTAATATTGCAACTGGCATTGCAGATCTTATTATATCTCTTAGTTTTTTATTATTTTTTGCTTTTATATAAATTGCTGCAGCTCCACCTATTTGTCCTCCACCTGCCATACAAAGTATAGGAAATAACGAGATACTTCCAAATTGTGTTAGTTGAACCATATAAAATGGTATTAGTCCATGATGTAATCCAACCATTAATAGAGGTAAAAACGATGCTGCTAATATAAATCCACCTATTATCGCCATCGGTCCTTCACTCATTATAAAAAATGAAAATACTTTTATAATTCCATCTGAAACTACTCCTGCAAAAGGCATTATTGCAAATATTGTTAATGTTCCAACTATTAATAATGAAATCATAGGAGTTAAAATTGTATCTAAAAAATCTGGTATAATTTTTCTTAGTTGCTTTTCAACCCAAGCTAAAATTGCAACACCTATTATTACACCTATTATTCCACCTTTACCTGGAATTAAAATACTATTTAACGGTACTTCTGCGTTATATAATCCCAATGCTTTTGAAAATATATTTATATTACCACTTATTGTTATTGCTCCAATAACTCCACCTAAAGCAGGTGTTGCTCCAAACTCATTAGCTGAATTTATACCCACAAATATTGCGAAATATGCAAATAAACCACTACCTAAAGTTTGAAAAAATGTTATCCACATAGGCATATCTTTTATTCCTTCTGCCGTGTATACATTTTGAAAATATCCTGCTATCCCATTTAAAAGACCTGCTCCTATTATCGCTGGAATTAATGGAATAAATATATTTGCTAATCTTCTTAATACTGAAGAGAATTTACTTTGCTTTGACTTTACACTCTCTTTTGTTTTTTTCCATTCATCATTACTAGCTGATATTTCTCCACAAAGTTTTTTCATTTCATCTGCTATTTTTTTACTTTTTCCTGGTCCTACAACTACTTGAATAGTATCATCTTTTATTACTTTTATAACTCCTGGAATTTCATCTAAGTTTTCAAAATCTACTTTATCGTTATCCTTAACAGAAACTCTTACTCTTGTCATACAATTATTTATAACTACTATATTATCTTTTGACCCCAATTTTTCAATTATCTCTCTTGCAATTGATTGATTATCCATTTTACTCTCCCCTTGATATTATTTTACTGCTTCTCTTATAAAACCTTTAGATTCATTTAATCTTTCTAATGCTTCTTCTTTATTACATTTTAATAAAACCATTACAATTGCTACTTTTACTTGATTATTAGCTTTTTCTAATGCTTCTTGAGCGACTTCATAACTACACCCCGTTATTTGCATCACGTTATTTTTTGCTCTCTCCTGCAACTTTATGTTAGTAATTTTCAAATCTACCATTAAATTTTCATAAACTTTTCCTATCCCTGTCATTGAAGCAGTACTAATCATATTTAAAATTAATTTTTGAGCTGTCCCTGCTTTCATTCTTGTAGACCCTGTTAAAACTTCAGGACCTACTTCTACCTCTATTGCCACATCTGCTATCTCTCCAATTTTACTTCTCTTATTACACGCAATTGCTATTGTTTTACAACCTAACTTTTTTGCATATTCAATTCCACCTATTGCATAAGGTGTTCTTCCTGATGCTGCTATTCCACAAACTATATCATTTGATGTCAATTCTATTTCATTTAACTCTTCTATAGCTAATTCTTTAGAATCTTCAGCCCCTTCTTGAGCTTCTACAAAAGCTTTTTCTCCTCCTGCTATCAATCCCATTACTTTTGTTTTATCTACTCCAAACGTTGGAGGACATTCCACAGCATCTAAAACCCCTAATCTTCCACTTGTTCCAGCTCCCATATATATCAATCTTCCATTATTATTAAAAGCTTCTATTATTAATTTTACAGCTTTCTCAATCTTTGGAATAACCTCTTGAATACTTTCTGGAACTCTTTTATCTTCTTCATTTATAAGTGTTAGAATCTCTTTTATACTCATACTATCCATGTTCATACTCTTTAAATTTCTTGTTTCTGTTGTTTTTCCTTCCAATATCTTTTCCATTTATTTCTCCACCCATCCCACTATTTTTTTACTTTTTTCTATATATTTTTTTACTTTTCTATAATCTTTTTGCATTAATCTTAAAAAAATACTATCTAGTATTATCATTTGCGCCATTCTCGATGAAATTGCTGAACTTCTTAATATACTTTCTTTAGAAACAACCCCAATATTATAATCACTTAAAGAAGAAAGACTATTTTTGCCAATTGATGTTATTGATACAACACAAACTTTCATATCTTTAGCAATTTTTACAACATCTAAAACTTCTTGCGTTTCTCCTCTATGAGATATTGCTATAACTAAATCTTTTTCATTCATCGTTGAAAGTTTCATAAGTTGCATCTGTTTACTATCATAGTGAACAGTATCTATTTTTATTTTCATTAATTTTAACTCTAAATCTCTAGCTACAATAGATGACATTCCCGCACCTATTATTAAAATACGACCGCTTTCTCTAATTTTTTCTATAATAGTTTCAAAATTTTTATAATCAATTACTCCCACAGTACTATTTAAAGCTTCTATAGTTTCTGCTAATGTTTTTTTTGTAACCTCTTCTAAAGAATCTTCTAAGTCTATATCACTATGTATTTTATTTTTTGATGAACTTTTTTTATTTTCTAAATCTCTTTCTAATTGTAATTTAAATGCTATATATCCTGAAAATCCTATTTTTTTTATAAATTTAATAATTGAAGATTGACTTACTCCTATTTTTTTAGCTAACTCTGTCGAAGTAATCTCTCCTATCAAATTTTTATTTTTAACAACATATGTAGCAATTGTTTTTTCACTTTCAGATAAGTTATTTTTCATACTTTTTATAATATTTTCAATCATATATCCTCCTTTACAGACATATATTACAACATATCAATTCCAAAATCAAGAATTTTTTATTTTATTTTTTATTTTTATATAAGAATATTTTATTCCTATAATTGAATAAAAAAAGTGGAGAAATATTTCTCCACAAACTTTATTTTACTTTTTTTATTGTATCTACAACAGTACCATCTCTATATTCAACAACTGCAACTATTTCATCTTCAAATTCAATTTCATTCTCTTGTCCAGTCATATTTCTAGCTATTTCTCTTAACTCATCTATTGTTTTTATCGGAAGTTTAGAATCTTTAAATTTTTCTAATAAATCTTTTCTTAAAGGATTTATAGCAATTCCTCTTTCAGTTACAAGAATATCAACTGTTTCACCAGGTGTAGTTAATGTTGTAACTTTATCTTTTACAACAGATATTCTAGAGTTAACAAGCTGTGATACTATTATACATAATTTTGAACCTGCAGCTGTATCAGAGTGTCCACCTGATCCTCCCATTATAACTCCATTAGATCCTGTTGTTACATTTACATTAAAGTTTGTATCAATCTCTGTAGCTCCTAAAATAACAACGTCTAACTTATTTACAACTGCTCCTTTATTGTTTGCATTAGCATACATTGATGCTGACATCGTTATGTGTGCTGGATTTTCCTTAGCTGATTTTATAGCATCTAAGTCAAAACATTGAACATCAAACAAAGCTTTAAACAATCCCTCTTTATACATATCAACAATATATCCTGTTATTCCTCCAGATGCAAAACTTCCACAAATCTCTTTTTGCTTCATTATATTTTTTAACTGTGCTGCTACAGCTAAAGATATTCCTCCTGCACCAGTTTGAAAACTCATACCATTCTTTAAGTATCCAGATTCCTCAATAAATTTTGCTGTTAAATCTGCAACTTTTAATCCTATTGGATTTTTAGTTATTTGAGTTGTTCCTGATACAATTCCTTTCGGATCTCCTATTGCATCTACAACTAAAACATAATCCACTAAAGTTTGATTTATTTCAATTGTTGTGTTTGGATACTCAACTAGATTATCTGTTATAGCTACAACTATATTCGCTAGCTCTGCATCTGTATGTGCATATCCTAATGCTCCACAAGCTGATTTCCCATCTACACCATTTATATTTCCGTATTCATCACTTGTAGGAGCTGCCATGAATGCAATATCAATAGTTCTCTCTCCTGATTCAAATATTCTTGCTCTTCCACCATGTGTATGCATTATAGCAGGTCTTTCTAACTTTCCTTGAGATATAGCTTCGGCTACTGGTCCAGATATATATGCTGCATATATTTGAGTTACCACCTTATCTTCTATCATTTTTACTAATCCTTTATGACAAGGAAATATAGAACTTGCTGCTATTGTTATATTTTTATATCCTCTTTTTGCAATCTCTTCCATTACCATATTTAAAACAAAATCCCCATTTCTTAAATGGTGGTGAAACGAAACTACCATCCCATCCTTCAATGGTAATTTATCCATTAATTTATTTAAATCTGTATGTAATTTCGAATCTCGAACAGATATAGTTTTAAATTTAAAATCCTTTTTTATTACTCCATCTTTATTTGAAAGATACCCTTTATATTGTTTTACGTTTCCATATCCTTCTATAAATTCAGGAATTTCTCTTCCTAAAATATTTTTCATTAGAACACCTCACCCTAAATTAATCTAATAATCCAATCATTTCAGCAATTTCTAAAGTTTGGATAGCTCTATTTATAATTGGAAGATCAACCATCTTTCCATCTAAAGAGAACACTCCTAATCCTTCTTTTTCCGCTTCTTCTTTTGCTGCCATAACTCTTAAAGCATGATTTATCTCCTGCTTTGTTGGAGAATACACTTCATGAATTGTATCTATTTGTCTTGGATTTATAGCTAACTTTCCAGAGAATCCTAACATTTTAGCTTTTCTCGAATCTGCAGCTAATCCTTCGTAATCATTTGTATCAGTAAAAGGTGTATCTATTGCATCTACTTTTAATGCTTTACAAGCGTTTACTACCTTTGTTCTAGCATAAAATAACTCTTCCGAATCTTTAGTTCTTTTTACTGCTAAATCTGCTGCTAAATCTTCTCCACCTAATAAAACAGCTTGAATTCTATTAGAAGACTTTATTGTTTCATAAACAGTTTCCACTCCGTAAGCTGTCTCTACTAAAGCATGAACTTTTATAGTTCCTACTTCAAAACCTTCCTCTTTTTCAATTCTTTCTAACTCTTTTTCTAAAATCTCCATATCTTCTGGAGTAGCCTTTGGAAGCAGTATTGCATCTGGCTTTAATCTAGCCATCTTATCTATATCTGTCATTGCAAATGGAGATGATAAAGGATTTATTCTTATTACAACTTCTGTTTCTCCATAATTCATCGTTCTCATAGCTTCTGTTACCAATATTCTTGCTGCATCTTTTTCTGTTAAAGCAACTGCATCCTCTAAATCAAATATTACTGAGTCTGCTCCAAATGTATCTGCTGTTTGTAGCATCCCTGGATTATTTCCAGGCATAAATAACATTGTTCTTCTTAATTTCACACTAACACCTCACCTTAAAAGGAATATTTAACAACCTCTTTTAACAGCTCCCTCAATTCTAGCTCTTATTGTATAATCTAAAGCTCCTTTATCTTGAGCTTTTACTAAAACTGAAGTAATTCCCATCTCTTTTAATTTCTCTTCAATAACCATCTTTATATGATTTCCAAACTGCTTTTCTACAACACTTTCTAATTCAATACTTATTCCATTTTCACTTGGAGTTAACATTATAAATATATCATTAGACTCTAATGTTCCACATTTAGCGGGTTTATTTATTGTCATTCTATTCACCTCTTAGAATTTTCTATAAAATTAAAGGAAAAGGTAGGAGACCCCCACCTTTTCCCAGAATTAAAAGTCTATTACTTTCTTCTGTTTACTAAAGCTTCTACTCTGCTCATTTCGTTGAATACAATCATGTATCCTTCGTCAACACCCATTCCTGGTTTTGCTAAAACTTGAAGAGCTCCACATGCCATAGCTATGTTTGTAGTAACCTCAGCTGATCTGTTAGTCTCGTTACAAGTTCCTCCACAGTAAGAACCAATTCCTACTTTATTACAATAAAGAATTGCATCTGCTATGTTATTTACTCCTCCTAAATCTGGAGTTTTTATTTGAACTACATGTCCAGCTTTAGCATCAGCAAAAGCTGCGATATCCTCATAAGTGTTACACCACTCATCAGCAACTAACTCGATTCCCATGTTTCTTCTATCTACTTCAGCTGTTAATGCTGCTAAAGCTTCAATTTGCTTATCTCTATCCTCTACGTCCATAGGACCTTCAATTCTTAATTTAAATGGTTTTGCTGCATCTACTAATGTTTGTAAATAGTCTGCCATTTTTGTTGTATCTCCATCAAATGCTGCTCCAATTGTTCCGTATACATCTATATGTAAAATAGGAGTATAATCTTCTGAATCTCTTAAGTGGATTATTCTATCTCTTAACCATCCAACATACTCAAGTAATAACTCTCCATTTTTACCTAATTTTGTTTCTACATGATTTATTAAAGCATGTGGTAAAACATCAGCAGATTTTATAATCATTTTGTCTGCATTCTCGTATCTGTTATCTCCTGATTGAGTGAATATAGGTCTTTTTGAAATTTCTAGACCTGTATTATAGTCTTTTTGAATAACTTCAGCCATAGTTACTTTTCTAGCTTTTGCTACAGCATCTAATAAAGCTTGAGTAATTCCATATCTTATAGCAGTATGTAATCTTTTTCCATCTAATAACATTCCATCAAACTCTTCAGCTAATGATTTGAAGTTATCTAACTCTTTTCCAATTAACTTTGGAGCGATTTCTTTTTCAATTACTGGAATAAAATCTTTAGCTAGGAATAATGGGTCTCTTCCTCCCGCACCAGAATATTGTACTGCTGCACAATCTCCAAATGCTACTTGACCATCTTCTAATATTAATTGTACAGAGATTGCTTCTCCAGCTTGTCTAATTGAAGTAAATCCTTCTGTTACTGGCTCTCCTACATAAGCAAATCCATCATGCCCTGCTCCTTTTTTTATAGCTCTTTGGTCATCAAAGTAAAAACCTGTTTTTCCTGCTGAACATACTACATCAACTATTCTCATTTTAATTCCTCCTGATTTTTACGAGGGAGATCTCTCTCCCTAACTTTTATAATAAATCAAATTTTAAATAATATTTTTTTATTTTTATAGAAATTATTTTGTTGCTGGTCTTCCAATTAATGTTCCTTTTCCTACAGCAAATATATCATCTACTGTCATTTGGAAACTTATTTCTCTTCCTTCAAAATCTGCTCTTTCTTGTAATTTAGCAGTATGGAAAGCTTTTATATCCTCTGATAAAGGTAAGTTTCCTGCATTTAAATATCTGATCATTCCATTATTATCTCTTGCTGGTAACATTTTTCCTGCATTATACTTTGATGGTGCAAACGGAATATCTAAAACTCCCTGCTCGAATGCTTTAACAGTTCCTACTGCTAAATCTCCATTTCCTAACTCAAGTACTTTATCAATAATTTGCTTAACTTCTCTTTTTATCATATCTTTTTCAAATTGAACTTCTTCAGAGTTTGGTAAATTTTGTCCTCTTAATAAGTTTAATACCATTTTTGTTGCTCTGATTCCCATTGCGTTAGCTTCTTTTGTTGGTACTCCAATAGCCTCGTGAGGTGTTTTTACGATAACTTTTGTTGCTCCTGCTAATGCTGCTGCTGATGCTCCATTTGAAATAACTCCAAAGGCTTTAGCTTCATCTTCAGGGAATCCTCCCATCCACTGGTGGAATACAGAAGTTAATTGCATATTTTCATAACCAAACTCTTTACAGTACTCTTCAGCTTGCTCCATCATAGATCTTACTGCAGCAACGTCTTGTACTAAGTTTCCACATTGTCCATATCCTAAAGTGATATTTTTAACTCCTTGCTCAGCAGCTAGTAAACACTCAATGATTTGAACAGCATTTGAGATTGATGGTGGAACTAATGTTCCTGTTAATGGTCCAAATGGTTCTCTATTGATAGAAACTCCTTGCTCTTCGTACCATCCAACTAATCTATCACAATATTGCCAATCTCTTATTGTTTGCTCTAAACTTACTGATTTTGCGTAAGGAATGTTATAAGATATTCCTCCACCCTCGTTTGATGTGTACCCAGCAGCTAACATTATCTCTGATAATAATCTAGCATCTGGAGTTCCGTGTCTTAATTGTAAAGGTAAGTTTACTGCTTCTACAACTTCTCTACAACCTTTAACTCCATGGTTTACACCTGGGAATCCATTTAATAATGATCTTCCTGCTTTTTTAGACTCTTCAATTCCTTTTTCACAGTTCTCATATTTATTTTGTCTTGTGTAAGAATCTATTGTAGATGGTAATAAATCAGCTCCACCCTCTTTATCTAAGAAATTTAATAACTCAATATGTTGCTCAATTAAAGCAACTCCTGCTCTTGGTTGAGCTAAAGTTATATTTTTTGCTTTTGCATCTATTAATTTTTTAGCGAAGTTTTTGTGCTCAGGTAAAGCTTTATGATAAGCTACAGCTTCCTCTAAATTTACATCCGCCCCTGTTGGCCACTGCTTTAAAACCTCTTCTCTTACTTTAAAGAACTCTTCATCAGTCCATTTTTTAAATTTTAAATTCATTGATCAGATTCCTCCTCAAAACTTATACTTCAATCAGATATTTTTTCATTATTTTTATCGCTAAATCCGGCTCTTTTTGAGCTAATAATCCCATAGATGATAGAATATATGTTTTATCTACCATAAATTTTGGATTTTCTGGTTTTAAATATATCGGTTCTGCTGGATTAAATTTTCCTGCTTCTAAAATCCCTCTCGGATTTTCACTATGAACGATAACTCCCCCAGTTCCTATTATATAAGGTGCATTTAAAAGATCTTTACCACTTTGATTAAACATTGTTCCCATAGGAGTGTATATACACTCTAAAACTCCACAATGTCTAGTCATCGATAACTCTGTTGCTACTTTAGCCATTGCCT
This sequence comes from Cetobacterium somerae, assembly GCF_022430525.1. NCBI lineage: Bacteria > Fusobacteriati > Fusobacteriota > Fusobacteriia > Fusobacteriales > Fusobacteriaceae > Cetobacterium > Cetobacterium somerae. Next base: position 1,409,158 of record NZ_CP092519.1, read on the forward strand.
CATCAAACAAAATTTCTTCTTTTGTTTGAGGAACCATTTTTATATGATCATGTCTGTAGTTACAGTGACCTTTTACATCCCATTTTTTATCTACATCATTTAAATAATTTCTTATTTTTCTAGTTCCAGCTGCTTCCAATAAAGAGATTGCCGAATATCTCATTCCTAAATCTCCTTCAACAGTTCTTTTTGCAACAGGATCTTCTAATCCTTTTAACAGAACTCCAGGTTTAGACGGATCACCTTTTCCAATAGAATGAATATCAGTAGTTGCACCACCAATATCAACTATTATCAAATCTCCTATTCCATCCTCTTCATCTGTTCCTTCAGATAGCACTTCTGCCGCTTTTAATACCGCTGCTGGAGTTGGCATTAATATTCCACTGATAAAACTTTCAGCCTTCTTCATTCCTTTTGCTTCTATTATTTTATTCATGAATACTTTTCTTATTTCTTCACGAGCTGGTTCAACGTTAAGTTTATTTATTTTTGGCATAACGTTGTCAGCCATATAATAATCTAATCCTGCTTCAGAAAAAATTCTTTCTATTTCGTCTGATGCTGCTTTATTTCCTGCTACAATAATTGGCTTTCTTATATCATGCTCAACTAATAATCTAGCATTATGTATTATACACTCTTTGTTTCCACCGTCTGTTCCACCAGCTAAAAGAATTATATCTATTGGAGAGTTTTTAATCTCTTCCATCTCACGAGAGTTTAATTCGTATGAGTATGTTTTCATAACTCTTGCCCCTGCTCCTAAAGCTGCTTTTTTCGCTGCTTCAGCTGTCAGTTCTGGAACTAATCCGATTGCAACCATTTTCAATCCACCAGCTGCTGATGAACATGCTATTTTGTCCACAAATTCAACTTGTGATATTGGAACTTCTTTCTCAATTTCTTTTACAAGTTTCTCATAAGCTTTATCAAAACCAATCATTATATCATCTTCTACAGTTGTTATATCTTTAGCAGTTGCTAGAATTCTTTCTCCTACTAAATCTATCGCTGTTAACTTTGTATATGTACTACCAAAGTCAATAGTTAGATAACATTTCATAGAAATCATCTCTTTTCTTTAAGTTTATTAGATTTAGATAATTAAATTCCTAAATCTGATTTTAAATCTTCTGTTGTTAGTTCAATTGGAGTTCCTGGTCTGTAAACTCTATTGAATCCCATAGCTTTAAATCTAGATTCTACATCTGACCACTCTTGTTTTCCAACAACAATGTTTCCTCCAACATAAAGTAAGATATCTTTTAATCCAGCTTCTTCACACTTCTCTCTCATTCCTTGACAGTCTAATTCCCCATGTCCATATAAAGATGATACGATTATTGCATCAGCCTTTGTTTCTACTGCAGCATTAATGAAATCAATTTGTGGAGATAAAACTCCTATATTGATTACTTCAAATCCGTTGCTCTCTAATACATGGTGTATAATTTTATTTCCTACTGCATGACAGTCAGAACCAATTACACCAATTACTACTTTCTTTCCATTTTTCATTGAAAATAACACCTCACTATTTTTTTTCCTATAAAAAACAAACTTTTATAATATATTTTATACACTACGTTTTAAAAAAACACAACAGAAATAATAAATTTATATCGTTGATTTTTCAACTATTTATAAAATATATTATAACTATTCACTTTCAAACTGCCTATTTTATTTTTTTCCTACATTAATATATCTATCTATATAGAATCATATGATTTCATTGATTTTTTTTTATATTTATGCTATACTCTAGTTGGATAATTTATACTAGAGCTGACAAGAGTGGGGAAATCCCACTCTTTCTTTATAGTTTTTATTTGGAAAGAGGTGAAATTTTATGATAAAACTTGATAAAAGAGAGATGGAAGAAACTCTTTTAAAAATAGAGAAAGTTGTTATTCCAGCTATTGAAAAAAGAGAAGTCGATTTAGTTGACTTAGAATATCTTCAAGAAGGTGGATATTTATATGTACGTATTTTTATAGAGAAACCTGAAGGTGATATTACTCTTGAGGATTGTGGTTCTCTTAGCAACGAAATTGACGAAGCTATTGATGCTTTAATTCCTCACAAATTCTTTTTAGAGGTATCTTCTCCTGGAGTTGAAAGACCTTTAAAAAAAGAAACTGATTTTGTTAGATTCAACGGAGAAAAAATTAAGGTTAGTTTAAAGCACAAGCTTAATGATAACAAAAATTTTGAAGGTATTATTGAAGATTTTAAAGATGAGACACTTTTCTTGAATATAAAAGGTGAAATTCTTGAAATACCTTTTAAAGAGATTAAAAAAGCAAATATTGTCTTTGATTTTAGTGATATTTAATTATTTATTTAGTTATAGTTAGGAGGAAAACCCATTATGAAAAGTAAAGATGGAAAAATCTTTTTAGAAGCTCTTGAGCAGCTTGAAAAAGAAAAAGGAATAAACAAGGAAAGTCTTCTTGAAGCAGTAGAACAAGCTATGTTAGCAGCTTATAAGAAGCATTATGGTGAAGAAGAGAATGTTGAGGTAGAAATCAATAGATCAACAGGAGAGGTTAAGGTTTTTGAAATAAAAACTGTTGTTACTGCTGAAGATTTATATGATGCTGCTCTTGAAGTTTCTGTTGAAGATGCTGTTGAAGCTGGTCACAAAAGAGTTAAAGTTGGAGATGTTGTTAAACTTGAGGTTAACTGTGAAGAGTTCAGAAGAAACGCTATACAAAACGGTAAACAAATTGTTATCCAAAAAGTTAGAGAAGCTGAAAGACAAAATATCTTCGATAAATTCAAAGTTAAAGAGCATGACATTATCACAGGTATTATCAGAAGAATTGATGAAAAAAGAAATATATTCATTGAGTTTGATGGATGTGAAGCTATTTTAACTACTGCTGAGCAATCTCCAGCTGATGTTTATAGAGTTGGAGAAAGAATAAAAGTTTACGTTGCTGAAGTAGAAAAAACAAACAAATTCCCTAAAATAGTGATTTCTAGAAAAAATGAAGGATTACTTAAGAAGTTATTTGAATTAGAAATTCCAGAAATTGCTGATGGTGTTATTGAAATTAAATCAGTTGCTAGAGAAGCTGGATCTAGAGCTAAAGTTGCAGTTTACTCAGCTGATGAAAACATCGACACTGTTGGAGCATGTATCGGACAAAAAGGATTAAGAATTAGAAATATTGTTAATGAATTAAATGGTGAAAAAATTGATATCGTTGTTTGGAAAGAAGATGTTGAAGAGTTTGTATCAGCTGTTCTTAGTCCTGCTAAAGTTATCAGTGTTGAAGTTCTTGAAGAAGGAAGTACTGCTAGAGTTTTAGTTGAAAATTCTCAACTTTCTTTAGCTATCGGTAAAAATGGACAAAATGCAAGACTTGCTGCTAAGTTAACTGGTATGAGAGTAGATATTAAAACTGTTGATTCTTTCAAAGCTGAGACAGAAAATAATACTGTTGTTCTAGACGAGGAAGAAAATGCTTAATCATACACCTGAGAGAACTTGTGTAGTTTGTAGAGAAAAAAAGAATAAAAGCGAACTTTTTAGAATCGCAAAAATTAGTGAAAGCAACTATTCATTTGATGAAAAGCAAAAACTTCAAGCTAGAGCAATCTATGTTTGTAAAACTCATGAATGTATTAAAAGAATTTCAAAAAATAAAAAATATAGCCTAAAAATAGAAGATTTACTTACTATGGTGAATCTTCTTAAGAAACAATCTAAAGATTACTTAAATATTTTAAAGGCAATGAAAAACTCTGAACATCTAACTTTCGGTATCAATATGGTTATGGAAGATATTCAACATATCCATTTCCTAATAATCGCTGAGGATATTAGTGAAAAAAATGATAAAAAAATAATTGCAAAAGCTAAGGAATTTAATATTCCTTATGCACACTTTGGGGATAAAGCACAACTTGGTGATATATTTAATAAAGATGAAATCAACGTGATTGCTATAAAAAATAAAAAAGTTGCAAGGGGATTGATAGATTAGGCTATTTGGAGGTGTCTAGATTTTATGAAAATAAGAGTACACGAATTAGCTAGGAAATATGGTTTTGGAAACAAAGAGTTTTTGGATATTTTAAACAATATTGGAATTGATGTACACTCACATCTAGCTGGATTGACTGATGAGCAAGCTAAAATTGCCACAGATTATTTTGCTAAAAAAAATGATGATGTTGTTTCTAACAATGTTTATATAGAGGAGGAAACAATGAAAAAAAACATGGAATTTAATAATGTAGACGATTTTGTAGAGGAGAATCAGCCTGCAAAGAAAAACAAAAATAAAAATAAAAATAAAACTACTGATGAGAACTCTAAAGATGAGGGAAAATCAAAGAAAAGAAAAAAAGGAAGAAGAGCAGATTTCGTTGTAAAGAAAGCTGAACAAGGTCCTGAAATTATTGAAGAAGATGGAATGAAGATTATCAAAATCAGAGGAGAAATTACTTTAGGTGATTTTGCTGATAGACTTGGAATTGGAAGTTCTGAACTTATAAAAAAATTATTCTTAAAAGGTCAAATGTTAACTATCAATAGTCCAATTTCTTTTGAGTTAGCTGAAGAATTAGCTGTTGATTATGATGCTTTAGTTGAGGAAGAGGAAGAAATTGAATTAGATTTCGGAGATAAATTTGCTCTTGAAATCACAGATAGACCAGATGAGCTTGTTGAGAGAGCTCCAGTTATTACAATCATGGGACACGTTGACCATGGAAAAACATCTTTACTAGATGCTATTAGAACAACATCTGTTGCTTCTGGAGAAGCTGGTGGAATTACACAAAAAATTGGAGCTTACCAAATTGATAAAGCTGGCAAAAAAATAACTTTTGTTGATACTCCAGGACACGAGGCGTTTACTGATATGAGAGCTAGAGGTGCTCAAGTTACTGACATCGCAATTCTTGTTGTTGCTGCTGATGATGGTGTTATGCCTCAAACAATAGAAGCTTTATCTCATGCTAAAGCTGCTCATGTACCAATTATTGTTGCTATTAATAAAATTGATAAACCAGAAGCTAATCCTATGAGAGTAAAGCAAGAATTAATGGAGCATGGATTAGTTTCAGTTGAATGGGGAGGAGATACTGAGTTTGTTGAAGTATCTGCTAAAGCTAGAATGAATTTAGATACTCTTTTAGATACAATCTTAATTACTTCTGAGATTTTAGAATTAAAAGCTAACCCTAAGAAAAGAGCTAAAGGTATTGTTTTAGAATCTAGACTAGATCCTAAAGTTGGACCTATTGCTGACGTTTTAATTCAAGAGGGAACTTTAAAAATTGGAGAGGTTATCGTTGCTGGAGAATCTATGGGTAAAGTTAGAGCTCTTGTTAATGATCTAGGAACTAAAGTTCAATCTGCTACAGTTTCTCAACCAATTGAAATTATTGGATTTAACGATGTTCCATCTGCTGGAGATACATTCTATGTTATCCAAAATGAGCAACATGCTAAGAGAATTGTTGAAGAAATGGCAAAAGAAAGAAAAATTGCTGAGGTTAGTAGAAAATCTATCTCTCTTGAAACTCTATCTCAACAAATGGATAACGCTAACATAAAAGAATTAAACTTAATTTTAAGAGCAGATTCTAGAGGATCAGTTGAAGCTTTAAGAGATTCATTATTAAAGCTTTCTCATGAGGAAGTTTTAGTTAACATTATTCAAGCTGCATCTGGAGCTATCACAGAGAGTGACGTTAAACTTGCTGAAGCATCAAATGCAATTATAATTGGATTTAATGTTAGACCAACTACAAACGCTTTAAAAGAAGCAGATTCTAACGGTGTTGAAATTAGAACTTCTAATATCATTTATCATATCACAGAAGATATCGAAAAAGCTCTAACAGGTATGCTTGATCCTGAGTTTAAAGAGATGTACTCTGGAAGAATTGAAATTAAAAAAGTGTTTAAAGTTTCTAAAGTTGGAAATGTTGCTGGATGTGTTGTTGTTGATGGTAAAGTTAGAAAAGATTCAAACATCAGAATATTAAGAAATGGTGTTATTGTTTATGAAGGAAAATTAAATACACTTAAGAGATATAAAGACGATGCTAAAGAAGTTGTTGCTGGTCAAGAGTGTGGTTTAGGAATAGAGAACTTTAACGATATCAAAGAAGGAGATATTGTTGAGGCATTTGATATTATTGAAGTTAAAAGAACTTTAAAGTAAAAGTGGGTGATTTATTATGAATAAAAAAAGATTAGCTGCAATAGAAAAAGAGGTTTCTAGAGTTGTTTCTAAATGTCTTTTCGAAGAGGTTAAAAATCCAAAATTAAAAAAAGCTATGGTTTCTATTACTAGTGTTAGAGTTACTGAAGATTTAAAATTTGCTGATTTATTCTTTAGCATTATGCCAATAGCTGGACAAACTGTTAATAAAAATGAAGTTTTAGAAGGATTAAATGAAATTAAAGGTTTTCTTAGAAAAAGAGTATCTGAAGAACTAGCCTTAAGATATACTCCTGAAATGAGAATTAAACTGGATGATACTATAGAACACGCTATTAAAATCTCCCAGTTACTTGATAGCTTAAAAGGATAATTTTATGCACTGGGAATATAAAGCAGTATCTGAAAATCTTATTGAAACTAAGGCTAGTCAATGGAATGTTTCTAAATTTTTAGCTACTTTACTTTTAAAAAAAGGTTTTTTAGAAAAAGATGAAGTAGATAATTTTCTTAATCCATCTATAAATAAATTTAGAAATCCTTTTGATTTCGAAATGATGGATAGCGTTGTAGAAAAAATAGTTTCAGCTAAAAATAATAAAGAAAAATTATTTGTTTACGGGGACTATGATGTCGATGGAATAACCGCAGCCATCTTCCTTGTATTAGCTTTTAGAGAGATTGGAATTGATATTGATTACTATATTCCTAATAGAATGGATGAAGGATATGGTCTTGATAAAAAGACTATCGACTATATTCATAAAAATTCTGGAAAACTAGTAATTACTGTAGATACAGGAATTAATTCCTATGAGGATGTTGAGTATGCTCATACCCTTGGAATTGAAGTAATTGTTACTGATCATCATAAAAGTGTAAAAGATGAAGAAGAGGATAATATCCTCTTCATTAATCCTAAACTTAGTGATAATTATAAATTTAAATTCTTAGCCGGGGCTGGAGTAGCTTTAAAAGTTGCTCAAGGTGTTTACTCTTACTTAAATGAAGATTTCTCTAAATTATATCAGTTCATGGACGTTATTATGATTGGAACAGTTGCTGATGTTGTTCCTATGTTTGACGAAAATCGAATTATTATAAGTAAAGGTTTAGAAACTCTTAAGAACACTAAAATTAAGGGTTTAGTTTATTTAATGAAGTATTTAAAACTTTATAATAAAGATATTAGTACAACAGATATCAGTTATTTTGTTTCTCCTTTAATAAATTCTTTAGGAAGACTTGGAAATTCTAAATTAGGTGCTGATTTTTTTATGAAAACAGATGATTTTGAAATTTACAATATTATTGAAGAGATGAAAAAAGCCAATAAGCAAAGAAGAGAACTTGAAAGAATGATATTTGATGAAGCAAATAAAATGATTCAACAAAAAGATAATCCTAGTGATTTAAAATATATTTTTGTTGCATCTGAGCGATGGCATCCTGGAGTAATTGGTGTGGTTGCTTCTAGATTAAGTGTAAAATATAATTTACCTGTTGCTATGATCTCTTTAAAAGATGGTATTGCTAAAGCTTCATGTAGAAGTATTCCTGGTGTAAATATTTTCAATATTTTAAAGCTTATTGAAAATAAATTAATACGTTTTGGTGGCCATGATTTGGCTGCTGGATTTATAGCTGATGAAAAAAATCTTCCTGAAATAGAACTTCTATTTCAAAGAGAAATTAGAGTTCATGAGCATAACATAAATCAGCCTAAATTTTTAGAAATCGATCTGGAATTACCTGTCGACAAAATAAATAAAAATCATATTAATGATATTAAAAAATTAGGTCCTTTTGGCCTTGAAAACAAACATCCCTATTTTCTTGATAGAGGAGTTAAAATTATAGATACAAAATTTTTTGGCATTGAAAATAGACATTTTAATGGATTTTTATTAAAAAATGGAAAATCTTATCCTCTTGTAGCTTTTGATTTAAGTTCAAAGTTACACAAAAATAATAAGGATATGCTTTATGATATAATATACTATCCTGAAAAAATTATTAATAAAGGGGAAGAATTTTATCAATTTCGTTTAAAAGATCTTAAATCTCATAAGATTTGAGATATTAATACATAAATACTTTAAGGAGGAAATGATGAAACACGAATTAAAAAAAATTGAACACTCAGCAGTTGAGATTACATTAACTTTAACAGCTGAAGAGTTATCACCAATTAAATCAGAGGTTATTAAAACTTTAGCTACTAAAGTAGAGGTTCCTGGATTTAGAAAAGGACACGCACCATTAAACAAAGTTGAAGCTGCTTTTGCTGATGCAATAAAAGAAGAGGTTGTTGATTCTGTTCTTAAAGCAAACTTTGAAAAAATCGTTGCTGAAGAAAAAATCGCTCCAGTAAGTTTCATTTACGATCTTGTTGCTAATATGAAAGATTCTCTTGAAATAACATTTAAAGTTGATGTTTATCCTGAAATTACTTTAGGAGAATACAAAGGTTTAGAGGTTGAAAAAGAGACTTTCCAAATGACTGATGATCTTTTAGATAAAGAAATTGAAAACATGTTAAATGCTAAATCTAAATTAGAAGATGCTGCAGAGGGACACAAAGCTGAAATGGGAAATACTGTAGATCTTGCTTTTGAAGGATTTATCGACGGTGTTCCATTTGAAGGTGGAAAAGCTGATTCTCACCAATTAAAGTTAGGATCAAAAATGTTTATTGATACATTTGAAGATCAATTAGTTGGATATACAGTAGGACAAGAAGGAGAAATCAATGTAACTTTCCCTGCTGAGTACCATGCTGAAGCTTTAGCTGGAAAACCTGCTACATTTAAGGTAAAAATAAATTCTATTAAAACTTTAGCTAAGCCAGAGTTAAATGACGAATTTGCAAAAGAAGCTGGATTTGAGTCTGTTGAAGATTTAAAAGCTAAGAAAACTGCTGAAATTACAGCTAGAGAAGAAGCTAGAATCCAAAATAACTTCGTTGGAAAATTAATCCAAAAAGTTGTTGCTGATTCTAAAGTTGATGTACCTAAATCTATGGTAGTTAGAGAAGTTGAAAATAGAATGGCTGAAATGAACCAACAATTAGCTATGCAAGGAATGGATCTTGATCAATACTTAAAAATGACTGGTATGACTAAAGAGCAAGCTTTCAATCAAATAGCTCCTATGGCTCATAACAAAGTTCAGGTTGATTTAGTTTTAGAAGCTATTGCTAAAGCTGAAAACTTAGAGGTTACTGCTGAAGAGTTAAACGCTAAAGTTGAAGAAATCGCTAAAATGTATGGTATGACTAAAGAGCAATTAGAGGCTGAATTAAATAAAAATTCTAACCTTGATGAGTTCAATCATAGCTTAAAAACAGAGAGCTTAGCTCAAAAAGCTGTTGAAGTTATTGTTAATAACGCAAAATAATAAAAAAATATGTATTGAGTAGAGTTTTATCTCTACTCAATACTGCTTTAATAAAAAATTAGTGTTAAATACCTAATTTTTTTAAGTATTTAACTTTAAATTTTTAATGATAGTTTTTAAAGGAGGGAAAAAAATGTACAGTCCAACAGTTATTGAAAACACAGGAAAAGGTGAAAGAGCCTATGACATCTACTCAAGACTTCTTAAGGATAGAATCATATTCTTAGGTAGTGAGATTGATGATCAAATAGCTAATGCAATTGTTGCTCAACTCCTATTTTTAGAAGCTGAAGATCCCAATAAAGATATAATTATGTATATAAATAGTCCTGGAGGTGTTATCACTTCTGGTATGGCAATCTATGACACTATGAATTACATTAAACCTGATGTACAAACAGTTTGTATTGGACAGGCTGCAAGTATGGGTGCTCTATTGCTTTCTGCTGGGGCTAAAGGAAAAAGATATTCTCTTGAAAACTCTAGAATCATGATTCATCAACCACTTGGTGGAGCTAAAGGTCAAGCTACGGATATTGAAATTCAAGCTAAAGAGATTTTAAGAATGAAGGATTTAACTTCTAAAATTTTAAGTAAAAATACAAATAAATCAGTTGATGAAATAATATCTGCAACTGAAAGAGATAATTTTATGAGCGCTGAAGAAGCTAAAGAATTTGGTCTAATAGATCATGTCTTTGTTAGATAAGGAGGGAAGAGATGAACAAAAAAGAACATTGCTCATTCTGTGGAAGAGGACAAGATGAAGTTTCAAAACTTTTCTCTGGTATTGACGGATCATTTATTTGTGATGAGTGTATTGAAACATGTTTTGATATGCTTGGTTATGAAAATGATATTTACTACGGTGAAAAGCATTCTGAAAACTCTTCAAATCACTCTTTGACAGGAATAAAGCTACCTACACCAAAAGAGATTAAAGAAAAGCTTGATGAATATGTTATTGGTCAAGATGAAAGTAAAAAAGTTTTAGCCGTATCTGTTTACAATCACTATAAAAGAATAATGCACAAAGATCAAGGAAGTAAAGACGTTGAACTACAAAAATCAAATGTACTTCTTATTGGACCTACTGGTTCAGGTAAAACTCTTTTGGCACAAACACTTGCAAGAACACTTCATGTCCCTTTTGCAATTGCTGATGCTACAACACTTACTGAGGCTGGATATGTCGGAGATGATGTTGAAAATGTTTTAGTTAGATTATTACAAGCGGCTGATTATAACGTAGAAGCGGCTGAAAGAGGAATTATCTATATCGATGAAATAGATAAAATTGCAAGAAAATCTGAAAATGTCTCTATCACAAGAGATGTTTCAGGAGAAGGAGTTCAACAAGCTCTTTTAAAAATTATTGAAGGAACAAAATCTCAAGTTCCACCACAAGGTGGAAGAAAACACCCAAATCAAGAACTTATAGAAATAGATACTACAAATATTTTATTTATAGTTGGTGGAGCATTTGAAGGAATGGAAAAGATTATAAAATCTAGAACAAATAAAAAAGTTCTTGGTTTTGGTGCTTCTCAAGATACTATTGAAACTGAAAAAGAAATAGAGCTTTTAGGTAAAGTTCTTCCTGAAGATTTAGTTAAACAAGGAATAATTCCTGAATTAGTTGGTAGACTTCCAGTTATTACAACACTATCTCCTCTAGATGAAACTGCCCTTATAAAAATTTTATCAGAACCTAAAAACTCAATTGTGAAACAATATCAAAAATTCTTTGAAATGGAAAATGTTAGCCTTGAATTTGAAGATGAAGCCCTTAAAAAAATTGCCGCTTTAGCTTTAGATAGAAAAATCGGTGCAAGAGGTCTTAGATCTATTATTGAAAATATAATGACAGACCTAATGTTTGAGATTCCTTCTGATAAAACTATTAAAAAAGTTACAATTAATGCGGATTCAATTCAAGATTCAACAAAAGTTAAAATTGAACACTAAGGAGTGATTACTAATGAGTAGATTACCTTTTTTACCTACTAGGGAAATGGTACTTTTCCCAGGAACAGCCTCTCCTCTTTATGTTGGAAGAGAAAGAAGCTTATTAACGATGAATTTTGCAATGAAAACAAAAAATAAATTAGTTCTTAGTCTACAAAAAAACTCTCTTGAAGAAAATCCTGTTCTTCCTGAGGGCGTTCATAAAATAGGAGTTTTAGCAAATATTGTACAATCAATTCCTTTACCTAATAAAAGTATAAAAGTTCTTATTGAAGTTGATAAAAGAGTTCTTATTGAAGATGTTATTGAAGAAGATGGAATTTTATTTGCTGAATATAGCATTATATCAGCAACAGAAGAAGCCTCACCTGAACTGACAGCTTTAAAAAGAAAAGTTGTCTCTTTATTTGAAGAATACTCAACTTTAACTAATCAAGTTAGTGCTGAATTAATGGTTCAATTAAAAAGTTTTAGAAAAGCTGGAAAAATTTTCGATTCTATTGCTTTTAATTTAGATATTGAAGAAAACTTAAAAATAGAACTTTTAGAAATTTTAGATGTCAATATTAGAGGGTATAGATTACTTGAAATTTTGAATGATGAGATTGAAATTGCTTCTATTGAACAAAAAGTAGATCAAAAGGTTAAAGAAAAAATTAATGAAAGTCAAAAAAGTTACTTCATAAGAGAAAAAATAAATACTCTTAGAGAAGAACTTGGAAAAACTGGTGGAGATGAAGAAACAGATGAACTTTACGATAAAGTTAAGAATTCTCCACTACCTGAAGATGCAAAACAAAAACTTGAATCTGAATTAAAAAAACTTGGAAAAATGGCTCCATATTCTGCTGAGGCTACTGTTTCTAGAGCTTATATTGAATCAGTTTTAGAGCTTCCATGGGGAATAATTACTCCTGAAACTTTAGATTTAAAGATTGCCCATGATGTCTTAGAAAAAGATCACTATGGATTAAAAGATGTTAAAGATAGAATCTTAGATTATTTAGCTGTTAAAAAACTAAATCCAAACATGAAGGGAACTATCCTTTGTTTAGCTGGACCTCCTGGAGTTGGAAAAACATCTTTAGCTAAGTCTGTTGCTGATTCTCTTGGTAGAAACTTTGTTAGAGTTTCTCTTGGTGGAGTTAGAGATGAAGCTGAAATAAGAGGTCATAGAAGAACATATATTGGATCTATGCCTGGAAGAATTATTAAAGCTATTAAAAATGCTGGCAGTGTTAATCCTGTTATTTTACTCGATGAAATTGATAAAATGTCTAGTGATTTTAAAGGAGATCCTGCTTCAGCTATGTTAGAGGTTCTAGACCCAGAGCAAAACAAACACTTTGAAGATCACTACTTAGATATGCCTTTTGATTTATCTAAAGTTTTCTTTGTAGCTACGGCTAATGATTTAAGAAGTATTCCTGGTCCTTTGAGAGATAGAATGGAAATCATTAATCTTTCATCATATACAGAGTTTGAGAAATTACATATAGCTAATAACTACTTAATTAAACAAGCTCAAAATGAAAATGGTCTAAGTGATATTAAAATAAGCATAACTGATAAAGCTGTATTGAAAATAATTGATGAGTACACTAAGGAAGCTGGTGTTAGAAACTTAAAAAGAGAAATTTCATCTCTATTCAGAAAAGTAGCTAGAAAAGTTATTGATACAGAAGCTAAATCAGTTAGTATAAATGTAAAAAATCTTGAATCTTATTTAGGACACCCTAAATTTAGACCTGAAAAAATGAAAAAAGCAATTTCTAAAGTTGGAGTAGTTAATGGTTTAGCATGGACATCTGTTGGTGGAATGACTTTAGAAGTTCAAGGAGTTCAAATTCCAGGTAAAGGAAATCTTTCTCTAACTGGTACTCTTGGAAATGTCATGAAGGAATCTGCAATGGTTGCATTTACATACCTAAAAGCTAATCTTGATAAATTCCAAATTGATTCAACTGTTTTAGAGAAAAAAGATATACATCTTCATTTTCCAGAGGGAGCTACACCAAAAGATGGACCATCTGCTGGTATTGCTATTACTACAACTATTCTATCTGTTTTAACAGGAAGAAAAGTAAAACAAACATTTGCTATGACTGGTGAAATTACAATTACTGGTGAAGTTTTACCTGTTGGTGGAATTAAGGAAAAAGTGATTGGAGCTCATAGAGCCGGAATTAAAAATATAATTTTACCTGATGATAATAAAGTTGATGTTGAAGAAATTCCAGAGGAAGTAATGAAGGATATAAAAATATACTTTGCTTCAACATACGAAGATGTTGAAAAACTTGCTCTTGAAAAATAATGAAAAGAGGTAACACAATGAATATAAAACAAGCAGATTTTACTAAATCAGCTGTATTTGAAAAAGATTATCCTGAAGAGCTAAATCATATTGAATTTGCTTTTGTAGGAAGATCTAATGTTGGAAAATCATCTCTTATAAATAGTATTACAGGAAGAAATAAATTAGCTAAAACTAGTAAAACTCCTGGAAGAACTCAGCTAATTAACTATTTTCTAATCAACAAAGAATTTTTCTTTGTTGATTTACCTGGATACGGTTTTGCGAAAGTTCCTAAAGAGATGAAAAAAGAATGGGGATTAACTATGGAAAGATACCTTGCTAGTCCTAGAAAAAAACTTGTTTTTGTTCTACTAGATATAAGAAGAATCCCTAGTGGTGAAGATCTTGAAATGCTTAATTGGTTAGATCATTATGGAACTCCATTTAAAATAATTTTTACAAAAATGGATAAAGTTTCTAATAATGAAAAATTTAAAGCCTTAAAAGATATTAGAACAAAAATTGATTTCCATAATGATGATGTCTTCTTCCACTCATCATTAAACAATAATGGAAAAGAACAAATTTTAAATTATATTGAAAGTTGTTTAGAGGGAGAAATTGAATAGGAGGATTTAAAATGAACGAATTAGCAACTACTTATTCCCCTAATGAAATAGAGGGAAAATGGTATAAATATTGGGAGGAATCAAACTTTTTTGCTGCAACTTTAGATGATAGTAAGCCAAACTACTCTATAGTTATTCCACCTCCAAATGTAACTGGTATATTACATATGGGGCATATTCTTAATAACAGTATTCAAGATGTACTTGTTAGATATAAAAGAATGAGCGGATACAATACTCTTTGGATGCCTGGAACTGACCACGCTGGTATTGCAACTCAAAATAAAGTTGAAAGAAAATTAGCCGACGAAGGTTTAACTAAAGAAGATTTAGGTAGAGAAGAATTTATTAAACAAGTTTGGGAGTGGAAAGAACAATATGGTAGTGTTATTACAACTCAACTTAGAAAAATAGGAGCTTCTTTAGATTGGAAAAGAGAAAGATTCACAATGGATCAAGGTCTTTCTGAATCTGTTAAAGATATTTTCATCAAACTTTTCAATGATGGATTAATATATCAAGGTGAATATATGGTTAACTGGTGTCCTAGATGTGGTACTGCATTAGCTGATGATGAAGTTGATCATGAGGAAAAAGCTGGTTCACTATGGAATATTAAATATCCTGTTAAAGATTCTGAAGAATTTTTAATTATAGCTACTACAAGACCTGAAACTATGCTTGCTGACGTAGCTATTGCGGTTAATCCAAACGATGAAAGATATTCTCATCTTGTTGGTAAAAATGTAATTTTACCTCTTGTTGGAAGAGAAATTCCTGTTATCGCTGACGAATATGTTGATATGGAATTTGGAACTGGAGCACTTAAAATAACTCCTGCTCATGATCCTAATGACTTTGCTTTAGGACAAAAATTCAATCTACCTATTATCAATATGATGACTCCTGATGGAAAAGTTGTTAACGATTATCCTACATATGCTGGAATGGATAGATTTGATGCTAGAAAGAAAATTGTTTCTGATTTAGAAGAGCAAGGATTCCTTGTTAAAATTGAAACACATTCACATAACGTTGGTGGATGCTACAGATGTAACACGGTTGTTGAGCCAAGAGTTTCTAAACAATGGTTTGTTAAAATGGAGCCTCTAGCAGAAAAGGCCTTAGAAGTTGTTAGAAATGGAAAAGTAAAACTTATGCCTAAAAGATGGGAAAAAGTTTACTATAACTGGCTAGAGAATATCAGAGATTGGTGTATCTCTAGACAAATCTGGTGGGGACATAGAATACCTGCTTGGTATGGACCTGATATGCATATTTTTGTTGCTAAAACAGAAGAAGATGCTTATGCTCAAGCTAAAGCTCACTATGGTAAAGATGTTGAGTTAACTCAAGAAACAGATGTACTAGATACATGGTTCTCATCTGCTTTATGGCCATTTTCAACTTTAGGTTGGCCGGAAAAAACAGTTGAATTAGAAAAATTCTATCCTACTTCTACACTTGTAACTGGTGCTGATATTCTATTCTTCTGGGTTGCTAGAATGGTAATGTTTGGTATGTATACTATGGATGATATCCCATTTGAAAATGTTTACCTACATGGAATAGTTAGAGATGAAGTTGGTAGAAAAATGTCTAAATCATTAGGTAACTCGCCAGATCCATTAAATTTAATTGGAGAATACGGTGCTGATGCTATTAGATTTACAATGATTTACAATACTTCTCAAGGTCAAGATGTTCATTTCTCTGAAAAATTAATAGAGATGGGTAGAAACTTTGCTAATAAAATCTGGAACGTTTCAAGATTTGTTCTTATGAACCTTGAAGATTTCGATATAAAAACATTTGATAAATCAAATGTTCAACTTGAATTAGTTGATGAATGGATTTTCTCTAAATTAAATAAAACTTCTAAAGATGTTGCTGATAAATTAGAAAAATTCCAATTGGATGAAGCTGCTAAATCAATCTACGAGTTCTTAAGAGGAGACTTCTGTGACTGGTATGTTGAATTAGCTAAGGTTAGATTATATAATAAAGAGGAATCAGGAGTTAAATCTAGACAAACTGCTCAATATGTTCTATGGACAGTTTTAGAAGCTGGATTAAAACTTTTACATCCATTTATGCCATTTATCACTGAAGAGATTTGGCAAAAAATAAAAGTAAATGGAGAAACTATCATGCTTGCTGATTATCCAGTTTGTAATGATTCTCTTGTAAGCGATGACAAAGAAAAAGCTTTTGAATATATTCAAGGTCTTATTTCATCATTAAGAAATATTAGAGCAGAAAGAGGAATCTCTCCAGCTAAAGAAGCAAAAGTTGTTATTAGAACTTCTAATCCTACAGAATTAGAAACATTAAAAGCTAATGAGTTATTTATAACTAAACTTGCTAAGATTGAAGAGTTAACTGTAGGAACTGATCTTGCTACTCCTGAACAAAGTGGATTCAGAGTAAATGGAAATTCTGAAGTATTCATGATTTTAACTGGTCTTCTAGACGTTGAAACAGAAATCAAAAAGATTAATGAGCAACTTGAAAAAGTTAAAAAAGATTTAGATAAAGTTAATGCTAAACTTTCTGATGAAAGATTTACATCTAAAGCTCCAGCTCATATCTTAGATAGAGAAAAAAGAATCCAAGAAGAGTTCCAAGATAAGTATGATAAACTAATGGAAAACTTAAAAAATTTCCAATAATAGTATCACTTTAAAGCTTTTTAAGTAGTAGGAATTTACTTCCTACTACTTTTTTTAAATAAATTGTATTCATTATGTTAAAATTATGCTAAAATAGAATGGTAACTATACATAATAATAATAGTTGGGAGTGATACAATTGGATTTACATTATTTAAGAATATTTTATGAGGTAGCTAAAGAAAAAAGTTTTACTAAAGCAGCTAATAAATTATACATAAATCAATCAGCGGTTTCGATACAAGTTAAAAAATTTGAGGAGATTTTGAATTCTAAACTTTTTGATAGAAGTTCTAAGAAAATAAAATTAACTTACACTGGGGAAGCTCTTTTTAAAATGGCAGAAGAAATTTTTGAAAAAGTTAAGAGAGCTGAAAAAGAGATGGAAAGAATTATCAATTTAGATAAAGCTAAAATATCTATTGGAGCTACATCTGTTATTGGTGAACCTTTACTTCCTCTTTTAATGAAAGATTTTATCTCTTTACATGATGAAATTGAATATGATATTACTATTTCTACTAAGGCTTGGCTTTTAAAACTACTAAAAGAAGGTGAATTAGATATACTTCTAATAGATGAAGAGCATATAACTGATCCTAACTTAGAAGTTATTACTGTAGGTTCTGTTCCATATATTCTTGTTGGTACAAAAAATACACAGAAATTAGAAACAGTTTCTAAAGAACCATTAATCTCTAGAAAAAATATCTACAATAACGATAAGGCTATCAGTCATTTAGAGGATAAAAATCATATTTGTTTCAATACAAAAATACCTGTACTTGGTAATTTAGGTGTTATTAAAGGAATGGTTAAAGAGGGGATTGGTAACGTTATCCTTCCTTATTATGCTGTATATAAAGAGATTCAAAGTGATGAATTTAAAGTTATTAGAACTATTGATGAGGTTACAGACTCTTATCAGATTGTTATAACTAAAGATAAGAAAAATCTTGCACATATTATTAAATTTATTAATTTTGTTAAAAATTTTAAACTTTAATTTTTGTAATTTAGGAGGCTAATATGAATTTATTAGATTCGTATAAAATAACAGCTTCTCTTTTAGAAAATTTTATAAAAGAAGAAGCAGAGAAAAAAGAAA
This sequence comes from Cetobacterium somerae, assembly GCF_022430525.1. Taxonomy (NCBI): domain Bacteria; kingdom Fusobacteriati; phylum Fusobacteriota; class Fusobacteriia; order Fusobacteriales; family Fusobacteriaceae; genus Cetobacterium; species Cetobacterium somerae. Next base: position 1,427,427 of record NZ_CP092519.1, read on the forward strand.
CAGAAAAAGTAGCTAAAGATTTAGCTAATATATTCCAACTAGGAAATAAAGTTCTAATCTGTGGAAATGGTGGTAGTAATTGCGATGCTCTACATTTTGCAGAAGAATTTACTGGAAGATTTAGAAAAGATAGAAGAGCTTTACCTGCTATATCTTTATCTGATTCATCACATATAACTTGTGTTGGAAATGATTATGGATTTGATTATATCTTTTCTAGAGGAGTAGAAGCTTATGGTAAAGAGGGAGATATGTTTATCGGTATCTCTACAAGCGGAAACTCTGCAAATGTTATAAAAGCTGTTGAAATAGCTAAAAAAATGGGACTTAAAACTTGTGTCCTTCTTGGTAAAGACGGAGGAAAACTTAAGGGAATGTGTGATTATGAATTTATCATTCCTGGAAATACTTCTGATAGAATTCAAGAGATACACATGATGATACTACATATTATAATTGAAGGTGTAGAAAAAATAATGTTCCCTGAAAATTATTAAAAATACCCTTTTTAGGGTATTTTTTTTGAGGTGATTTATATGTTTTTTAAGTTGATTTTTGTTCTATTGCTCTCTATTTTTTCCTTTTCTTTTTCAACAGAACCTGAAAGTAAAGCTTACATTGGTAGCTTTAATACTCTTAGACTAGGAAAAGGAACCAAAGACTATGAACATTTAGCAAAATCCATCGAACCTTTTGACATCGTTGGTTTGGTAGAAGTTATGAATAAAAAAGGGCTCTTTAAACTTTTATCTGAAGTTGAAAAAATAAGCGATTCAAAGTGGGGATATGAAATTTCTCCTTATCCTGTCGGTACTGATGAATACAAAGAGTATTATGCTTTTTTATATAAAAAAAATAAGGTCAATTTTATTAAAAGCGAAGGTTTTTATCCTGATGAGAATGATGATTTTATTCGTGAACCATATGGAGCCACATTTAAAATCAATAATTTTGACTTCACCTATGTTTTAATACATTCTATATATGGAAAAAAAATATCTCAAAGACAATTTGAAGCAAAACAACTTCTTAATGTTTATAATTATTTTCAAAATTTAAATCCTAACGAGAACGATATTTTAATCGGAGGAGACTTTAATTTACCTGCTAATGATTCAGCTTTTGAGGAGATTTTTAATCACGATGATAATATTATCTATACTTTAGATCCATCAATAAAAACAACTGTTGGAACTAAAGGTTTTGCAAACTCTTATGATAATATTTTTATTTCGAAAAAATATACTCAAGAGTTTAAAGGTCAAAGTGGTGCACTAGATATTACTAGAGGAGATTTTATTAAAACAAGAAAGGAGGTTTCTGATCATCTACCAATTTTTATTGTTGTAGATACAGAATTCGATGATGACTAAAGCTTTTATCTTTTTAAATGGAGATTTTCCTAATTGTGAAGATTTTTATAATAATCTAAATATTAATACTGAGCACCTTTTTTGTGCTGATGGTGGTGCTAAAAAGGCACTTGAACTAAATTATATTCCTAAAGAAGTATGGGGTGACTTTGATTCTTTAGATCAAATTTATATAGATTCATTAAAAAAAAATAATGTTATTCTAAAAAAATTTAATAAAGACAAAGATTTTACAGATGGAGAACTTTTAATATCATATGTCAAATCTTTAGATTATGATGAAATTTATATAATTGGCGGCTTTGGTGGAAGAATTGATCATACGTTAACAAATATAAATCTTATTTTCAAATATAATAACATTATTTTTATAGATAAGTATGAAAAATTATTTTTGGTGACACCAAACTTTGTTTTAAAAAACAATTTAGATAAAAGAATATCCTTCATTCCATTTTCAGATACTGTTGAAAATCTTACTTTAGAAGGATTTCTTTATCCTCTTAACAATCATACATTAAAAAGAGGCGATTCCACATGTTTAAGTAATATTATAACTAAGGATATAGCTACTATCTCTTTTAGTTCTGGCAAACTTCTTGGTGCATTAAGTTTAGATTGACAATACTCTTAAAATAATGTAGGCTATTTGATGGTATAAAATTTTAGGGAGGATTTTAATAATGACTAATTTATCAACAAAAAGTAAACTTTTACTTGGAATTCAGCACGTACTAGCTATGTTTGGAGCTACTGTTTTAGTTCCATTTTTAACTGGTTTAAATCCATCAGTAGCTTTACTTTCAGCAGGTATAGGAACACTGCTTTTTCATCTTTGTACAAAAGGAATCGTTCCTGTTTTCTTAGGATCATCATTCGCTTTTATCGGAGCCTTAGCTCTTGTTTTAAAAGAAGAGGGAATTGCTGCTATTAAAGGTGGTGTTATCTCTGCTGGTTTCGTTTATATTTTTATGTCTTGGATGATTAAAGTTTTTGGTGTTGAGAAAATTAAATCGTTCTTTCCACCTGTTGTTGTTGGACCTATTATAATGGTTATTGGATTAAGATTAAGTCCAGTAGCTCTTTCTATGGCAGGATATTCAAATGGACACTTTGACTTAAAAAGTCTTATTGTTGCTCTTATAGTTGTAATTTCTATGATAACTATTTCAATCTTAGAAAAGTCATTTTTTAGATTAGTTCCAATTTTAATCTCTGTTATTCTTGGATATATAGTTTCTATTTTCTTAGGGTTAGTAGACTTTGGACCTATCGCTGCTGCAAATTGGATTGGTTTTTCTGGTGATGCATTAAACGATTTACTAACTTTACCTAAATTTTCTGCAACAGCTATTTTAGCAATTGCCCCAATTGCATTAGTTGTTTTTATCGAACATATTGGAGATATTACAACGAATGGAGCTGTTGTTGGTAAAGATTTCTTTAAAAATCCAGGTATTTCAAGAACATTATTAGGAGATGGAGTTGCTACTGTTGCTGCTGGATTCTTAGGTGGACCTGCAAATACAACTTATGGAGAAAATACCGGTGTTCTTGCTGTTACTAAAGTTTATGATCCTGCTATTTTGAGAATTGCAGCTTGTTACGCAATTGTTCTAAGCTTTATTGGAAAATTTGGAGTTATTTTACAAACTATTCCAACTCCAGTTATGGGAGGAATATCCATTATACTATTTGGTATGATTGCTTCTGTTGGAGTTAGAACTGTTATAGATGCTGAAATTGATTTTTCTCACTCTAGAAACCTTTTAATTGCATCTCTTATATTTGTTTTAGGAATTGCTATTGATAATATTATTATTTGGAAAACAGTTTCTTTATCTGGTCTTGCTATTGCAGCTTTGATTGGAGTTTTGTTAAATAAAATATTACCTAAAGATCAACTAGATAGTTAATAAAAAAATCTATTAAAATAGGAAGAAGTTTGAAGCTTTTCTTCCTATTTTTTATTTTTTGTTGTAATATATAAAATATAATAAAGGAATATAGGGGGATTAGATGAAGAAATTTATAGTTCTTATTCTTATGGCAAATTTAGCTTTTGCTGGTAAATATTTTTATGAAAAAAAATCGTCACAGTCTCAAAATACTTTAATAAAACCATTACCTGAAATAAAAAAGGAGGATTTTTCTATGCTAAAAAATAGAGATGAAATTGCACAACAATATAAATGGGATTTAAATGATATCTACCCAAATTGGAATCAATGGGAAGTTGATTTAGTAAAACTTAAAGAACTTATGGCAGAAATTCCTAAATATCAAGGAGAGATTTCTAAAAATCCAAAAACTTTTGTTGAATTTATAAATCTTGAAGAAAAAATATCTAGACTTTTAGACAAAATTTATCTATATCCATACTTACAAAGAGACTTAGATTCAACTAATGAAGTTGCTTCTGTTAAACTTCAAGAAATTGAGAGCATCTATGCTAACTATTCTATCTCTTCATCTTGGATTACACCTGAAATATTAACTATTCCTAAAGAAACTATGGTTATGTGGATTAATGAAAACCCTACTCTTGAACCTAATAGATTCCCTTTAATGGAAATTTATAGACTTCAAGAACATGTTTTATCTGCAGATAAAGAAAAATTATTATCATACTTTGGACAATATTTAGGTGTTCCATCTGATATATACAGCGAATTATCTACCTCAGATATCAAATGGAACGATGTTGAATTATCTGATGGAAGTAAAACTACTGTTACTAATGGAGTTTATTCTAAAGTAATTTCAACTAACAGAAATCAAGAAGATAGAAAAAAAGTTTTTGAAGCTCTTTATAACTCTTTTAATATTAATAAAAATACATATGCTTCAATTTATAAAAGCATTTTACAAAGAGATTTTGCCACAGCTCAATCTAGAAATTATAAATCTAGTTTAGAAAAAGCTTTAAATCCTAAAAATATTCCTTTAGATGTTTATACATCTTTAATTGAATCTACAAAAGAAAATACAGCTCCTCTAAAAAGATATATAGCTTTAAGAAAGAAAGCCCTTAATTTATCTGACTATCACTATTATGATAACTCTGTAAATATTGTAGATTACAATAAAGAATTTACATATGAGGAAGCTAAAAATACAGTTTTAGAATCTGTTAAACCTTTAGGTGAAGATTATTATAATGGATTAAATACAGCTCTGAGTGAAGGATGGTTAGATGTATATGAAACACCTAACAAAAGAAGTGGAGCATATTCTTTAAATATATATGATGTACATCCATATATGTTACTTAATTATAACGGAACAATGGACGCTGTCTTCACTTTAGCGCATGAACTTGGACATACTATGCATTCTATGTTATCTACTAAAAATCAACCATATCCAATTAGTAGCTACACTATCTTTGTTGCTGAAGTTGCATCAACATTTAATGAAAGATTACTACTTGATAATATGTTAAGAAATACAACTGATCCTAAAGAGAAAATAGCTCTTATTGAACAAGCTATCGGTGGAATTGTTGGAACTTACTATATTCAATCTCTATTTGCTGATTATGAATACCAAGCACATCAAATTGTAGAAAATGGTGGTGCTATAACTCCTGAAGTTCTAAATAATATTATGGAAAACTTATTTAAAGATTACTTTGGAACTGAATTAACTATGGATGAATTACAAAAGATTATTTGGGCAAGAATCCCTCATTTTTATAACTCTCCATATTATGTATATCAATACGCAACTAGTTTTGCTTCATCAGCAAATTTATATGACAGAATAACAAATACAAAATATACTCCTCAAGAAAGAGAAAAAGCGAAAAATGAGTATCTTACTCTTCTAAAATCTGGAGGAAATGATCATCCTATGAATCAGCTAAAAAAAGCTGGTGTTGACTTAAGTAAAAAAGATGCTTTTAATGCTGTTGCTACAGAATTTAATAGACTTTTAGATCTTTTAGAAGAGGAACTAAAAAAAGAAAAGGGAGATATCTAATATGTTTTTACTTAGATGGATTTTTAACTTTCTAAAATTTATCATTAGAGAAATCTCTTCAATGATAATAAAATTTGCATTCCTTTTAGTTTTAATAATTTTAGCTTTTAATTATTTTACTAAAACTAAAAAAAGTCCTATTACTAAAAAATCATACTTAAAAATAGATTTGGCTAAAGAGTTTAATGAGACTTTAATCCAAAGTCCTCTTAATTTTAGCTCTAAAAATATAAATTTTTATCAACTTTTAAATAATATAAGTATGGCTAAACAAGATTCTAATGTTCAAGGAATTATATTATTTTTAGATGACAACTCTTTAAGTAGAAGTCAAATTGATGAGCTTGGAGAAGTTTTAAATGAATTTAAAACTTCAACTAAACCTATATACTCATATGGAGCTATGTTAGATAACAACTCTTTATTGATAAGTAGTTATACTAATGAAATTATTATGCCTCCCGCAGCATCCACTGCTGTAAATATTACTGGATATAATAAAGATATCCCATATTTTAAAGGTTTAACTGAAAAATTAGGAATAGATGTTAATGTTATTCATGTAGGAGACTTTAAAACTTATGGTGAGAATTATACTCGAAGTGAAATGTCTGAAGAAAATCGTTCTGATTTAAAGAGAATCCTAGATAAAAGTTACTCTTTTTTTCTTGAAGATTTATCTAAAAACCGTTCAATTGAAATTAATAGTTTAAATTCTACAATTCTTTCAGGAGAATTAATGGGAGAATCATCAGAATCTTTAAAAAAATATAATTTAATAAGTACTTTAAATTATTGGGAGAATTTCAAAAAAGAGAAAAATATTGAAAATATAACTAATATAGAAGAGTATATTCCATCTTTTAAATCTACAATATCTAATAATAAAATAGCAATTGTTTATGCTGATGGTGAAATTAACTATACATCTTCTAAAAATCCTACTGCTAGCACTATAACTCCTGATAAATTTATTTCTGCTTTGGAAAAAGCTGAAAAAGATGATAATATTAAAGGAATTGTAATCAGAGTTAATTCTCCTGGTGGATCTGCTCTAGCATCAGATATTATTTGTAATGCTATTAAAAATGTTGAAAAGCCAATATATGTTTCTATTGGAAATGTAGCAGCCTCTGGTGGTTATTATATTTCAACCGCTGCTAAAAAAATATTTGCTGATAAAAATAGTATAACTGGTTCTATTGGAGTTGTTAGTCTTATTCCAAATGTTAAAGAACTTACAAATAAAATTGGTATCAATATGAATGATATATCTTATGGTAAATATTCAGATTTATACTCTTTAACAGCTTCAATGACTCCTGAGAGACAGGAGAAAATATATAATTCTAATCTCAAGGTTTATAAAGAGTTTTTAAATAAAGTTGCCTATGGAAGAAATTTACCATTAGAAGAAGTTGAAAAAATAGCTCAAGGAAAGGTTTGGTTAGGAGATGAAGCTATTAAAATTGGACTTATTGATTCTATTGGTGGAATAAATGCAACTATAAAAAGTTTAGCTACAGACTTAAAAATAAATGATAATTACTCTGTTACCGAAATTTCTTATGAAGAGGATTTAAAAACAATGTTTGAATCAACAGTATTTCCTATACAAACTTTTTTCTCTTTTAAATCTTTAACTAAAAGTGAAAATCTTAAAAACTTAATCGAAAATGAAGATATATTCTTTAAACCAATTTTATATCTAAGCTTTTAAATCTCTAGTTGAAAAGTTACTCTCTATTATGATATAATCATAACAATTACACAATATATTCTAGGAGGGATTAAATTGGTTAGAAAACTAAAAGGACAAAAAACTACTGGAGGAAACTCTCAATCTGATATTTTAAGACAAGCTCAAGCTATGCAACAACAAATGCTTTCTGTTCAAGAATCATTAAAAGAAAAAGAAGTTGAGGCTTCTGTTGGTGGTGGAGCTGTTGTAGTAAAAGCTAATGGACAAAAAGATATCGTTTCTATAAAAATATCTGAAGAGACTATTAAAGATGCTGTTGAAGATAAAGAGATGTTAGAAGATCTTGTTCTTTCTGCTGTTACTGAGGCTATGAGACAAGCTGATGAGTTAGCTGAGAAAGAGATGTCTGCTGTTACTGGTGGAATCAATATCCCAGGTCTATTCTAGTTTGAATTTTAAGCACCGATACAATAAGTATTGGTGCTTTTTTTTACTTTAAATTTATGTTATAATTATTTGAAAATACTTTGATTATAGGTGGTTTTTTGATGGAAAATAATAAATATAAAAGATATGGTTTAATACTTTACTACCTACTAAAAATTATTTCTAAAACAATGAAAATAGAGATTATAAAAAGTCCTAAACTTGTTGAAGGAGAAAATTATGTATGTGGTTTTTGGCACAATAAACTTGTTGGAGCCTCTCTAGGGCTAATCAATCTATCTGAAAAAAAAGCTGTCTTAGCTAGCCCCTCTAAAGATGGAGAGTTAATATCTATTCCTTTAGAAAAAATGGGTTTTACTATGGTTAGAGGTTCTTCTGGAAAGGATTCAATTAAATCAGTTTTAAAATTAATTAAATTAGTTAAGGATGGTCACAGTGCTGGAACACCATTAGATGGCCCAAAAGGTCCTATTTATGAGGTTAAGCCCGGTATGTTATATCTTGCCCAAAAATCTGGAAAAGCTTTAGTTCCAGTTGGTGTAGCATTTAGTAATAAATGGACTTTCGAAAAAGCTTGGGATAAATTTCAAATGCCTAAACCTTTTTCTAAAATGGTTTGTTTAATTGGAGACCCCATTTTAATTCCTAGTGATGCTAATTTAGATGATTATTTAGATTTAGCAAAAGAAGCTTTATTTCAAATAGATAAAGAAGCTGAAAAAAGATTAAATGAAAAAAAATAACGTTTTGAAAGGAGATTAATAGATGAGTAAAAATTTTTATGTAACAACACCTATATATTATGTTAATGGAGATCCACATGTTGGAAGTGCTTATACAACTATTGCAGCTGATGTTTTAGCTAGATATAAAAAATCAAAAGGTTTTGATGTATTCTTTTTAACAGGTACTGATGAACATGGACAAAAGGTTGAGGAAGCTGCAAAAATGAGAGATTTAACTCCTCAAGCTTGGACAGATTCTATGGCTCCTAGATTTATTGATATGTGGAAAGCATTAGATATCAATTATACAGATTTTATAAGAACTACAGAACCAAGACATAAAGAGGCTGTTAAAAAAATCATAAAAACAGTTTATGATAAAGGTGATATTTATAAAGGTGAATACGAAGGAAAATATTGTGTTTCTTGTGAAACATTTGTTCCTGAAAATCAAATTGTAAATGGAAACCATTGTCCTGATTGTGGTAAAGAACTTAGAATGGTTAAAGAGGAATCTTATTTCTTTAAGATGTCTAAATATCAAGATGCTTTACTTGAGCATATTGAAAGTCATCCTGACTTTATTCTTCCTCACTCTAGAAAAAATGAGGTTGTTTCATTTATAAAGCAAGGACTTCAAGATCTATCTATTTCTAGAAATACATTTGAGTGGGGAATTCCAATCGAATTTGCTCCTGGACACATAACTTATGTATGGTTTGATGCTCTAACAAACTATTTAACAGCTGTTGGATATGAAAACAATCCTGAATTGTTTGATAAATTCTGGAATAATGGAGAAGTTGTTCATCTTTTAGGAAAAGATATTCTTAGATTCCATGCTATTATATGGCCTTGTATGCTTTTATCAGCAGGAATTAAACTTCCAAATAAAATTGTAGCTCATGGTTGGTGGACTTCTGAAGGTGAAAAAATGTCTAAATCTAAAGGAAACGTTGTTGCACCATTAGATGAAATTGCTAAATATGGTGTAGATGCTTTTAGATACTGTTTAATGAGAGAGGTTAACTTTGGTAATGATGGAGATTATTCAACACCTTCAATTGTTACAAGAATTAACTCAGATTTAGCTAATGATTTAGGAAATCTTTTAAATAGAACTCTAGGAATGTATGGTAAATATTTCAATGGAACAATAGCAAAAGGAGAAGTATTCGAAGAGATTGACGACAGTGTAAAAACTCTTTGGAATGAAACTGTTGTTGCTGTTGATTATCATATGAACAGAGTAGAGTTCTCTAGAGCTTTAGAAGCTATCTGGAAATTCATCTCTAGAATGAATAAATATGTTGATGAAACTGCTCCTTGGCTACTTATAAAGGATGAAGCTAAAAATGAAAGATTAGCAACAGTTATGAACTTCTTAGTTCAATCTCTTTATAAAGTTGCGGTTTTAACAGCTCCATATATGCCAACAGCATCTCAAAAGATTTGGAACCAATTAGGTTTCTCTAATAATATTTTAGAAGCTAGTTTAGAATCTGTTGATGGATGGAATTTATTAAAGGTAGGGCATATCTTAGGTACTGCTGAACCTATATTCCCAAGACTTGAAGTTGAAAAGAAAGAAGCTAAAAAAGATCCTCTTGCTATAAATGAGGATTTAAAAATTGAAAATCCAATAGAAATCGCTGATTTTGATAAAATAGATATTCAAGTTGTTGAAATATTAGAAGCTAGTAATATTGAGGGAGCTGATAAACTTCTTAAATTTAAAGTAAAAACAGCTAATGAAATAAGACAAATTGTTTCAGGAATTGCAAAATATTATCCAACACCTTCTGAATTAGTTGGTAAAAAAGTTTTAGCAATTTTAAATTTACCTCCTGTTACTTTAAGAGGAGTTCTTTCTCAAGGAATGTTATTAAGCTCTACTGAAAAGAAAAGATTAAAACTTGTTGAAGTAGATTCAAGTGTTAAAATAGGATCTAAGATAAAATAGTTTTAGGGGGAATTATTCATGAAAAAAGTTACAAAAGCTGTTATACCTGCTGCAGGATTAGGGACTAGAGTTCTACCAGCTACAAAAGCTCAACCAAAGGAGATGCTTGTCATTGTTGACAAGCCTTCTTTACAATATATTGTAGAGGAGCTTGTAGAATCTGGAATAACTGATATTGTTATTGTTACTGGAAGAAATAAAAATTCTATTGAAGATCACTTTGATTTTTCATATGAGTTAGAAAATACTCTTGAAAGAGATGGTAAATTTGAACTTTTAAAAAAAATTGATGATATTTCTAGTATGGCAAATATTTATTATGTTAGACAAAATCATCCTCTAGGATTAGGTCACGCTATCTTAAAAGCAAAATCATTTATTGGAGATGATCCTTTTGTTATTGCGTTAGGTGATGATATTGTTTATAATCCCGATGCTCCTGTTGCTAAACAGCTTATTGATGTTTATGAAAAATATGGAAGTAGCGTTATTGGTGTACAAGAAGTTGAAAATAAAGATGTATCTAAATATGGTATTGTTAAACCCGCTGCTATTTTAGATGAAAATACTGTAGAGATGGTTGATTTTATAGAAAAACCAACTTTAGAAGAAGCACCTTCTAACTTAGCATGTCTTGGAAGATATCTTCTATCTGGAGAGATTTTTAAATATTTAGAAACTACTGAACCTGGTAAAGGAGGAGAAATTCAACTTACTGACGCTATTTTAAAAATGTTAAATGATGATCAAAAAGTAGTTGCCTATAATTTCCAAGGAAAAAGATATGATATAGGAAATAAAATTGGACTTTTAAAAGCTAATATAGAGTTTGGTCTTAGAAATGAAGAGACTAAAGATGATCTTATAAAATACTTAAAAGAGGAGATTAAATTTTAACGGAGGTTTTTTCTATGGCTAAAATTATTAAATTTAATGCTGATGCAAGAAAAAAATTAGAAAATGGTGTTAATATTTTAGCTGATGCAGTTAAAATAACTTTAGGTCCTAGAGGACGAAATGTTGTTTTAGAAAAGGCTTATGGAGCTCCTTTAATAACAAATGATGGAGTTTCTATTGCCAAAGAAATTGAGCTAGATGATCCTTTTGAGAATATGGGAGCTCAGCTTATTAAAGAAGTTGCTACTAAATCTAATGATGTTGCTGGAGATGGAACAACTACAGCTACTATTTTAGCTCAGGCTATTGTTAAAGAGGGACTTAAGATGGTTTCTGCTGGAGCTAATCCAATCTTTCTAAAAAAAGGTATTGAAAAAGCAACTAAAATAGCAGTTGAATTGCTTTTAAAAAAATCAAAAAAAGTGCAATCTAATAGTGAAATCTCTCAAGTTGCATCAATATCTGCTGGAGATACAGAGATTGGTGATCTAATAGCTAAGGCTATGGAAAAAGTTGGAGAAAGTGGTGTTATTAGCGTTGAAGAAGCACGTTCATTAGATACAACTTTAGAGGTAGTTGAAGGAATGGAGTTTGAAAAAGGATATCTGTCACCATACATGGTAACTAATTCAGAAAGAATGGAAGCTATTCTTGAGAATCCATATATCTTAATTACTGATAAAAAGATTTCAACGATGAAAGAACTTCTTCCTCTTTTAGAAAAAACTGTTCAAACGTCAAAACCTCTTTTAATTATCGCAGAGGATTTAGATGGAGAAGCTTTAGCAACTCTTGTTCTAAATAAAATAAGAGGTACTTTAAATGTTATTGGAGTTAAAGCTCCTGCATTTGGAGATAGAAGAAAAGCCATGTTAGAAGATATCGCTGTTTTAACAGGTGGACAGGTTATTTCTGAAGAAAAAGGTATGAAAATAGAAGATACTGATCTTTCTCAATTGGGAAAAGCTAAGAAAATTAAAGTTACAAAAGATTCTACTGTTATTATAGATGGATTTAGTAATCAAGATGTTTTAAGTAGTCGAATTACTCAAATAAAAAACCAAATCTCTGCTACTGATTCTGATTATGACAAGGAAAAATTACAAGAAAGACTGGCTAAACTTTCTGGTGGTGTAGCTATTATTAAAGTTGGCGCTGCTACTGAAGTCGAGATGAAAGAAAAAAAACTAAGAATAGAAGATGCTTTAAATGCCACAAGGGCCGCTATTGAGGAAGGTGTTGTTCCTGGTGGTGGTGTCGCATTAAATGAGATTGCCAACGAAATGAACGACTTTACTCTTGAAGGTGAAGAAGGAATTGGAGCTAATATTCTAAAAAAATCTCTTAGTTCTCCATTAAAGCAAATAGCTATTAATGCTGGCTTAGATGGTGGAGTTATTATAGAGAAAATTAAAAATTTACCTGATGGTTTTGGATTAAATGCTGCTACTGAAGAGTATGTTCATATGATTGAAAACGGAATAATTGATCCTACAAAGGTTACTCGTTCAGCTTTACAAAATGCAACATCTATCGCAGCTTTAATTTTAACAACAGAGGTTATTATTGCAAATAAAAAAGAACCTATTAGTGAAAATTCAAATTCTAATATGGGGGATATTATTTAAGGGGAGGATTTGTAAAATGGATAAATTTACATTAGAAAATTATAACAATTGGTTAACATCAGATTATATAGACTTAAAAGATAGAGAAGATTTAGAGAGTATTAAAGGAAATGAAACAGAAATAGAAGATAGATTTTATACAAATCTTTCTTTTGGAACTGGTGGAATGAGAGGAGTTAGAGGAGTTGGTATCAATAGAATTAACAAGTATACTATTAGAAAAGCAACTCAAGGGCTTGCGAACTATATTTTAGAATCTGCTGGTGAAATAGGAAAAAAAATGGGCGTTGCTATAGCTTATGATTGTAGAATTGGTTCTGAAGAATATGCATTAAATGCTGCTTTAGTTTTAGCTGGAAATGGAATTAAAGCATATCTTTTTAAATCTCTTAGATCAACTCCTGAGCTTTCATTTGCTGTAAGAGAATTAAAGTGTATTGCTGGTATAGTTGTAACAGCTTCTCATAATCCACAAGAGTATAACGGATATAAAGTTTACTGGAATGATGGTTGTCAAATAATTGAACCTCAAGCTAGTGGAGTTGTAAATAGTGTTAATGCTATTAATTCATTTGACGAGATTAAACTTTTAACTAAAGAAATTGCTATTCAAGAAGGACTTTTAGAATATATTTCTGATGATATGGATACTAAATTCATTGAGGCCGTTAAAAAGCAAATTATTCATAACGAAATTCCAGGGAAAGAAAATTTTAAAATTGTTTATTCACCATTACACGGAACTGGTGGAAGACCAGTTAAAAGAGTTTTTAATGAAACTGGATTTAAATCAATCTATATAGTAACTGAGCAAGAGCAACCTGATGGAAATTTTCCAACTTGTTCATATGCTAATCCAGAGGATCCAGCAGTTTTTAAATTAAGTATAGAGTTGGCAGATAAAGTTGGAGCCACACTATGTATGGCAAATGACCCTGATGCAGATAGAATTGGTGTAGCGGTAAAGGATGAAAAAGGAGAATGGATTTATCCAAATGGAAACCAGATTGGTCTTCTTTTAATGAACTATATTTTAGAGAATAAAAAAGATATACCTAAAAATTCAGCGGTTGTATCTACTGTAGTTTCAACACCTATGCTAGATATTGTTGCTAAAGAAAAAGGAGTAAAGATTTTTAGAACTTTAACTGGATTTAAATTCATTGGAGAAAAAATCAGAGAGTTCGAAGAGAGAAAATATGACGCTACATTCTTAATGGGATTTGAAGAGTCTTATGGGTATCTTGTAGGAACACATGCTAGAGATAAAGATGCTGTTGTATCTACTTTATTAATAGCTGAGATGGCAGCTTATTATAATAGTATTGGATCATCTATTCCAAAAGAGTTAAAAAAATTATATGAAAAATTTGGTTACTATAGAGAAGGAATAATTGCCATTACAAAAAAAGGAAAAGATGGTGTTGAAGCTATTAGTAAAATAATGTCAAATCTTAGAGCTAATGTTTCTGATTCTTTACTAGAGAAGACAATAGTATCAAAAAGAGATTTTAGTCTTGGATATGAAGGATTACCAAAATCAGATGTTATTCAATTTGTATTAGAAGATAATACATATATTACAGCTAGACCTTCTGGAACAGAACCAAAAATAAAATATTACTTCTGTGTTGTTGGAAAAACAGAGATAGAAGCAAACGAAAAATTAATGAAAACTATGGAGGATTTCCAAGCTTTTATTGATTAAATCTTGGAGGTGCTTATGTTAAGCGGAATGTATATACATATTCCTTTTTGCCTTAATAAATGTAATTATTGTGATTTTTTATCTTTTAAATCTACTGATGAAGAAAGAGAGAAATACGTAAATGCACTTATTAATGAAATTAATATGTATCCCAAATTTCCACTTGAAACTGTTTATTTTGGGGGAGGTACTCCCTCTTTATTGACTCCTGAGCAAGTTAGTAGAATTTTAAATAACTTAAATATTAAAAATAATGCTGAAATTACTCTCGAGGTTAATCCCAAAACAGTTACACTTGAGAAATTTAAACTTTTTAAAAAAGCTGGTATAAACAGAGTTAGTATTGGAATACAAAGCTTTAATGATGAACTACTTAAAACTCTAGGTAGACTCCACTCTTCTTCAGAAGGAGATGAAGCTTTTTATTTTGCTAGAAAAGCTGGATTTGATAATATCAGTTTAGACTTAATGTTTTCCCTACCAAACCAGACTCTAAATGATTTAAAATCTGATTTAAATCATCTATTTTCATTAAGACCTGAGCACTTCTCTATATATTCTTTAATTTGGGAAGAGGGTACTGATTTCTTTACTAAACTTGAAGCTGGAATTTATAAAGAAACTGACAATGACTTAGAAGCATCTATGTATGAACTAATTATTGAGGAAGCTCAAAAAAATGGATATATTCATTATGAAATCTCAAACTTCTGTCTTCCAGAAAAAAGAGCTATACACAATACAAAATACTGGAAAAATGAAGAGTATCTTGGAATCGGAATTGGAGCATCTGGGTATTATCAAGATATCAGATATAAAAATGTCTTAAAAATTCCTGAATATTATGCTAAAATATCTGATAACGTTAAACCTGTTTTAGAAGAGGAGTTTGTAGATTCTAATGAAAAAGAGATTTATGAATATATTCTTGGTTTACGAATTATTCCTGATGGAATTATTCCTAAAGGAAAATATATAGATCTTTGTAATAATTTAGTTGACGAGGGATTTCTAATAAAAAATAATTTTAGATATATTTTATCTAAAAAAGGTGTTCTCATGGCTAATGATGTTTTTAGTAAATTTATTTAATTATTTAGGAGGAAATTGTGGGAATTTCAGAAAATATTAATGATATCTTATTAGATATAAAAAAACTCTCTCCATATCCTGAAAAAGTAAATCTTGTTGCTGTCACTAAATATGTTGATATTGAGACTATAAAAGAGGTACTTAAAGGTGGTGCCCATATTTTAGGAGAGAATAAAGTTCAAATTTTGACTAAAAAATATGAAGATCTTTCAAATTATTCTATTAATCATAAATGGCACTTTATTGGAAATCTTCAGAAAAACAAAGTTAAGTATATTGCTCGTTTCATTGACATGATTCACTCTATTAACAAACTTTCTTTAGCTGAAGAAATTAATAAAAGAGCTAAAGAACATGATAGAGTTATTGAAGTTTTAATAGAGATAAATCTCTTTCAGGAAGATAGCAAGGAGGGTTACGATTATCAAGATTTTTTAAATGATATTCCTGCTCTTTTATCTCTTGAAAATATCAAAATTAAAGGTCTTATGACAATGGCTCCGTATACCGATAATGAAGATTTTATTAGAAATGGATTTAAAAAATTAAGAGAGTTAAAAGAGGAGTTAAATATTCTTTATTTCAATGATTCTTTAACTGAACTTTCTATGGGAATGAGTAATGATTATAAATTAGCTCTTGAAGAGGGAGCAACTCTTATAAGAGTGGGTAGTAAAATATTCGAATAAAATATGGAGGTATCAATGAAAATTACTAAATTTAAAAATGCTTTTAAAGATTTTACTGATAGTGTTGGACTTACTTTTGATCCTGATGAAGAAAATTATGAGGAATATCAAGAGGAAAATGAATTGTCTGCTCCAACTCCTAAGTTTGGCTTAAATAACAGTAGTAAAGAAGATGTTGTTCCAGCTTTTACAAACTCTATTCCTAAAGCAGAAATTAAAACACCTATTAACAATACTGTTCAAGAAGATTGTCAAACAATTTTTGTCAATCCGAAAAGTTTTGCAGAATGTAGAAAAATTGCAGATTATATAAAAAATGATAAAGTGGTTACACTAAATCTAGAAAATGTAAATGGAAAAGATGCACAAAGAATTCTTGATTTTTTAAGTGGTGCAATCAATATAAAAGAAGCTAAATGGATTCCTATTAGTAGAAATGTATTTACTTCTGTTCCTAAAAATATCAACTTCCTATATGATGGAAAAAATGATTTAAAACAAAATACTTTTTTAGATATTGACCACGAATAATTAATTTATGGAGGTTAATAATGAAAGCATTAGCGCTTTTTTCTGGAGGACTTGATAGTGCTCTAGCAATTAAAATTATAAAAGATCAAGGAATTGAGGTTATCGCTCTTAACTTTGTATCACATTTCTTTGGTGGAAAAAATGAAAAAGCTGAAAATATGGCTAAACAACTTGGCGTTCAATTAGAATACGTTAATTTTAGCAGTGTTCACACTGAAATTTTAAAAGATCCTGTTCATGGACGTGGAAAAAATATGAATCCTTGTATTGATTGTCATGCTTTAATGTTTAAAACAGCTGGTGATCTTATGGAAAAGTATGGAGCTTCATTTATTATTTCTGGTGAAGTTCTAGGACAAAGGCCTATGTCACAAAATTATCAGGCTCTAGAAAAAGTTAAAGCTCTTTCTCCTGGTCTTGAAAATCTTATTGTAAGACCTTTATCAGCAAAGCTTTTACCAGAAAGTGAACCTGAAAAATTAGGATGGATTGACAGAAGTAAACTTTTAGATATCCAAGGAAGAAGTAGAAAAACTCAAATGGAACTAATGGATAAATTCGGTATTGTAGACTATCCAACTCCTGGTGGAGGATGTCTTCTTACTGACCCAGCTTATTCAAAGAGACTTAGAATCTTAGAAGAAGATGGATTATTAGAAGATGAAAACTCTAATCTATTCCACCTTTTAAAAATTGGAAGATTTTTTAGATTCGAAAAAGGAAAATATTTAATAGTTGGAAGAGAGCAAGAAGATAATTTAAAAATAAATGAATTTAAAGACTATGGTTCTTTATTTATTAGAGGTAAAGAAGTTCCTGGACCTCATATGGTTGGATTTGGAGATCTTACACAAGATGAAATAGATTTTGCTTTAGATTTATTTTCTAGATACTCAAAAGTAAAAGGAACTACTGAAATAACTCTTTTACTAAATGGAAAAGATATAACTATTCCTGCTGTTGATCTCGAAAATTTAAACGAAAAAATTAAAAAGTATCAAATTACTATGTAGTTTTTGACAGCTAAGATATTTTCTTAGCTGTTTTTTTTTAATTTTTATTTTAATTTATTCAAAAACGTTATATAATTATTTTGTGTTCACATATACTAAATAATGTTAAGGAGGGGACAAATTATGAAGTTGTCCAGTTATCTTTCAGAAGATAAGATTATATCTAACCTAAAAGGAGAAACCTTTGAGGAACTTATTACAAATCTGCTTAAGGAACTTGCTAAGACCAATAAACAAGTTAAAGTAGAACAAGAAATTATGAAAAAGGCTATTTTAAAAAGAGAAAGTGAAGCTTCCACGTATATTGGAAATGGTGTTGCAATACCTCATGCCAGACTTGAATATTTTGATGATATTGTTGTTTCGATTGCTTTTCCTGAAAAAAATGTAACTATGAAAAATATAATGGGAGAAGACGAACCTGTTGATTTTATTGTTCTAATTGTTGCTGATGTTTTAAAAAACAAAAATATTCTTAAAATTATGTCTGGAATATCTAGACTTTGTCTTAAAAATAAGGATGTTTTCAAAGAGATTTTAAAATACAAATCTCCTGAAAAAACAATTGAAATTTTAAATAAAATGAAAATTGAAATAGATCATAATATTACCGCTGAAGACTTATTTACCACATCTATACTCCCTGCTAAAGAAAATAATACTCTTGAAGATATTGCGAAACGAATCATTATGGATAGAGTTTCTGGAATCCCAGTGGTTGATAACCATAATAACTTTTTAGGAGAAATAACAGAGCGAGAACTCATTTCTTTTGGTATGCCAAAACATACTACTATTTTAAATGATTTGAGTTTTCTTACTGTAGGAGAACCTTTCGAAAATTATTTAGTAAATGAAAAAATAACAACTATAAAAGATTTATATAGAACAGAAGGAATAATTACAATTGATAAAGATGCCTCTCTTATGGAAATATCATACATATTTATGAATAAAGGTGTTACAAGAATTTATGTTCTTGAAAATAACAAATATATTGGTCTCATATTTAGATCTGATATAATTAAGAAAATTTTACATATATAAGGAGAAAGTTTTTATGTATTCAATTAAAGCAGTTTCTGAAATGGTAGGTCTTTCTTCCCATACGATTAGATACTATGATAAATGTGGCTTGATGCCATATATAGCTCGAAATAAAAATGGAATTCGTTCCTTTTCTCAAGATGATATATTTTGGATTGAAATAATTAAATGTCTTAAAAATACTGGAATGACTATTGAAGACATTAAATCTATTGTCGATTTGAGTTTAAAAGGAGATCATACAAAAGAAGAAAGACTAGCTATTCTTTTAGAACACAGAAAAAAAATACTAGAACAAATTGACGAATTAAATAATAATTTAAAGAAACTTGATTTAAAAATTGCTTGGTATGAGAATAATTCTATTTCTTGTAAATAAATCTCTTGACTTAGAGTTAACTCTAAGGTTTATAATCTCACTAATTAATAATAGGAGGTTGATTTCATGTTAAATTTTAATTTTTATAATCCAACTCATATAGTTTTTGGAAAAGATACTCTTGATCAATTAAATACTTTAGTTCCTTTAAATGCTAAAGTACTAGTAACTTATGGTGGGGGATCTGTTAAAAAATTTGGAACATTAGAAAATGTTATTAAAAATCTTCCTGGAAGAAAAATTTTTGAATTTGGTGGAATTGAACCAAATCCACAATATGAAACTTTAATGAAAGCTGTTGATATTGCTAAAAAAGAAAATATAGATTTTCTTCTTGCTGTTGGTGGTGGATCTGTTATGGATGGAACTAAATTTATAGCTCTTGCTTCTAAATATGATGGAGATTGCCTAAATCTACTAACTCCAGATTTTGATTTAGCTCCAGTTGATTCAGCAATTCCTTTGGGAACTGTTGTTACTTTACCAGCTACTGGATCTGAAATGAATAATGGTGCTGTTATCAGTCATAAAGGATTAAAAGTTCCTGTTTTTAGTATGCATACATTTCCAAAGTTTTCTATACTTGATCCTACTTTAACATTTACTTTACCTAAAAATCAAGTTGCTAATGGTATTATTGATACTTTCATTCATACTGTTGAGCAGTATGTTACTTATCCTGTAGACGCTAGATTTCAAGATAGAACTGCTGAAGGAATTTTAAAAACACTTATTGAAATTGGTAAAACAACAATCGAAGAACCAACTAACTATGATGCTCGTGCTAACCTGGTTTGGTGTGCTACTATGGCATTAAACGGATTAATTGGTGCTGGAGTTCCTCAAGATTGGACTACACATATGATTGGTCATGAAATTACTGCTATGTTTGGTGTTGACCATGGAAAAACTCTTGCTATACTTCAACCAGCTATATGGGAAGTTAGAAAAGAGAAAAAAAGAGAAAAATTAATTCAATATGCTGAACGTGTTTGGAATATTGAAGAAGTTAACAATGATTTAAAAATTAAACAAGCTATAGAAAAAACTCGTTTATTCTTTGAAGAACTTGGAGTTAAAACTCATCTTTCAGATTATGGTATAACAAAAGATAAAATAGATGATTTAATTTTAGCTTTAGAAAAAAATCATAGAACTTCTTTATCAGAAACTGGAGATTTATCTTTAGAAATAAGTAGAGAAATTCTTGAAAAAGCATTATAATATTTTAAGAGGCTGAGAAGTTTTTCTCAGCCATTTTTTTAAAGAGGTGATTATTTTGAAAATAGATTTACTACAAGAAGCTAACCGTTGCTTAAATTGCAAAAAACCACTTTGTAAAATACATTGTCCTATATCCACAGACATACCTAATATTATAACTTTATTTAAAGAAAATAAAATAGATGAAGCTGGAGAAGTTTTATTTACAAATAATCCTTTATCTATATTTTGTTCTATTGTATGTCCTCATGAAGAGCAATGTAAAGGTCATTGCATAAAAGGAATTAAAGAAACTCCTGTTGAGTTTCCACTTATTGAAAAAGAAATTTCAACTGAATATCTTTCTAAGTTACCTTTAAATAAAAAAGAAAATAAAAAAATAGATATAGCTATTATTGGTGGTGGCCCTGCTGGTATTACTTCTGCTATTCTCTTAGCTAAAGAGGGATTTGATGTTACTATATTTGAAGCTTTTTCTAAATTAGGTGGTGTTTTAAGATTTGGTATTCCTGAATTTAGATTATCTAGAGAATTAATGGATACTTTTGAAAAATACCTTTTAAATTTAGGTGTTAAAATAAAATATAATACTTTAGTTGGTCCTACTCACACTATTCAAAATTTAAAAAATGATGACTTTAAGTACATTATCATTACGACTGGTGTTTGGAATCCTAAGCCTATGGATATAAAAGGAGAAACTAAGGGAAATGTTCACTATGCTATTAACTACCTTGTTTCCCCTGAGTCATATAACCTTGGACCTAATGTTTTGGTTATTGGTGGAGGTAATGTTGCTATGGATGCTGCTAGAGTTGCCAAAAGATTGGGTAGTTCTGTAACAGTAATGTATAGACGTGGTGAAGAAGATATGCCCGCTACTAAAGTTGAAATAGCTGAAGCAAAAGAAGATGGAGTAAATTTCAAATTTTACTATGCTCCAAAAGAGATTCTAGACGATACTATGATTTTTCTAAGAACTGAATCGCATACTGATGAAAATGGAAGAAAAAAACTTGTTACTTTAGAAGATACTGACATTGCAATACCTTACAGTTCGATTATCGTTGCTGTTAGTCAAGGACCTAAAAAAAATATTGTCTCTTCTGAAGATAGAATTAGTCTTGAAAAATGGGGAACGGTAATTGTTAATGACAATTTTGAAACAACTTTAGAAAATGTATTTTCTTGTGGTGATGTAGTCACTGGTCCTAAGACTGTTGTTGCTGCTGTTAATGATGCTAAGAAAGTAGTTGCCAATATTTTAAAAAAAGAGGAGTTGATTTAATCAACTCCTTTTTCTTATCTCTCTATTCTATTGTATTCTTCTAATGCTCTTCTTAAAATTATCATTGAATTTTCTATATCATCAACACTTGTACAGAAAGAAAATCTCACTTCATTCTCTCCCTTTCCTTCACTTTGATAAAATCCAGGACCTGGAGCTAATAACAGTGTTTGATTCTCATATGAGTAATCTGTTAATAACCATTTCGCGAATTTTTCTGCATTATCTATTGGTAATTTTGCAAAAGCATAAAATGCTCCATGAGGTTTATAACATACCACTCCTGGTATTCTATTTAAATATGAAAACAATAAATCTCTTCTATTCTGATATTTTATTCTTACATCTTCTAAATAGTTATCCATTGTATTTATTAAATTCGATGCTGCATGTTGTTCAATTGTTGAAACACAAAGTCTAGCTTGGCTAAATTTCATTATACAACTCATTAGCTCTTTATTTTTACTAGCTATTAAACCTATTCTTGCTCCACACGCACTATAATGTTTAGATATACTATCTACTAGTATTACTCTATCTTTCACATCATCTAATTGCATAAAAGATGTATAAGGAATGTCATCATAAACAAATTGTCTGTATACCTCATCCGCTATTATATATATATCTTTTTCCTTAGCTATTTGTGCTATCATTTCTATCTCATCTTTTGTATAAACAGTTCCTGTTGGATTAACTGGATTTGATAACATTATAGCTCTTGTTTTGTCTGTTATCAAAGACTCAATTTTTTCCTTTGATGGTAAATGGAAACTAGTTTCTATTGTTGTTTCAATAGGTACTACCTCTGCCCCTGCAAACTGGCAAAAACTTGTATAGTTTGAATAAAAAGGCTCTGGTATTAATATATTATCTCCCTCATTACATATAGCCATTAAGACAAACATAATAGCCTCACTACCACCTTGAGTTATTAATAAATCCTCTTCTTTTACATTAATTCCCATCTTTTGGTAGCTTTTAGCAAAACTTTCCAATAATTGTGGTATTCCTTGTGAATGAGAGTATTTAACTATTTTCTCTTTATAGTTATGTAATCCTTCAAAAAATGAATCTGGTGTCACTACATTTGGTTGTCCTATATTTAATTTATAAACTTTTATTCCCTTTGCTTCTGCTGCATCGGCCAGAGGAATCAACTTTCTTATTGGTGAAAAATTCATTTCTAATGCTCTTTTTGATAATTTCATTTTGTTCCTCCTAGCTTTATATTTGTATATTATTTTAAAAATTTTTTTTAATTTTCTAAATATGATACGATATTTTTTAAATAAAGTCAACTATTCCTTTATAAAAAAGAAGCAGAATTAATCTGCTTCACATCTCTTATCTATTATTTTCCCCAAGTATCAGGAGTTTTATTCCACTTTAAAGCTATTTCAGCTTCTTCTGAATCTATATAGTTCTCCTCTGTTGCAACATTAATTAATGAAGCGAAGTTTGAAAGTGTAACCCAAGGAATATGGTCTTGTTCAAAATTCTTATATGCTTTTTCAAACTCATATGAGAATATTGCTAATACTTCAACATCAATAGCTCCTGCTTCTCTTGCAGCTGCTACAGCCTTTATCGAGCTTCCTCCTGTTGATATTAAGTCTTCTATTATTATTACTTTTTTCCCTTCAAATTCAGCTCCTTCAATTTGTCTTCCTGCACCATGAGCCTTCTTTTCTCCTCTAATATAAGCCATTGGTACATTCATCTCTTGAGCTATAAATGCTGCCCATGGAATTCCTGCTGTTGCTGTTCCTGCTACAATATCAAAGTCTTTTTCTTTTAAAACTTCTATAAAAGCATCTACTACAACTTGTCTCTCTTTAGGGAATCCTATCATTTTTCTATTGTCACAATAGATTGGACTTTTTATTCCTGATACAAAAGTAAATGGATCCTTTACACTCAATCTAACTGCCTCTGTTCCTAATAATGATTTTGCTATATTTTTTTCTCTAGACATTTTTATAATTCACTCCTTCTCCAATTTTTTCTATAAAATTTTTACCATCATAAACAATATGACCTCTTACCATAGTTAATAGTACTTTTCCCCCTCCTACTATCCCACTATAAGGTGTCCATCCACATTTTGAGATTACATCTTCATTTTTTATAATCTCTTTATTATTTAAATCTACTACAACTAAATCTGCATCATACCCAACTTCTATCTTTCCTTTTCCAGCAATCCCAAATATTTTAGCTGGATTTTCTGACATAACTTTCTGTAAAGTTTTCATGTCTATTTTTTTATTTAATTCTTTTAACATCATCTCTAAAGAATTCTCCACCCCTGGTATTCCATATGTTGTTTTAGAATTTTTTTCCTCTAAAGTATGTGGTGCATGATCAGTTCCTATTGTATCAATAGTCCCATCCTCTATTCCTAACCAAAGAGCATCATTATCCTCTTTGCTTTTTAGCTCTGGTTTCATTATAAGTAATGAGTTTGCCATACTTGAATCTAAAAATAAGTGGTGTGGTGCTACTTCTCCATATATTTTTAATCCCTCTTTTTTTGCAGCTCTTAACTTTTCTACCTCACTCTTTTTAGAAAGATGACATAAATATAGTGGTTTTCTAAATTTTCTAGCTAAATCTATAGCTTTATCTACCATCTCTTCCTCTGCATGAACTGATATTATTTTAGATTCTTTAAATAAATTTTCTAAAACTTTCTCCTCTTCAACTAACATATCACCTGTTGACATATTCAGAAATATTTTAGTTGAAGCTACTCTATCTCTTACCTTTTTTATCTCTTCACTATTATCTAATTTACTTCCCCCAAAGTGAAATCCATAATCTACATAACTTCTATTTTTAGAATTGCTCTCTTTAGCATCTAAAATCTCTTTTGTTGTTGTATTTGGAACTGTGTTTGGCATATCTATAAATGTTGTTACTCCACCCTTAGCACATGCTTTACTTCCTGTTTCAAAATCCTCTTTATAAGATAATCCTGGATCTCTCATATGAGTATGCACATCTATTACTCCAGGTAAAACCCAGTTTCCATCCATATCTACAATTTCATCTATGTCTAACTCTTCTACTTCTGAGCATCTATATATTTTAACAATCTTTCCTTTTTCTACTAAAATATCCTTTATATCTTCTTCTCCATGATATAAAACTCTACAGTTTTTTAGCAACATAGACTTCCCTCTTTTACTCCCTCCTCTATTTCAGCTAATACTTTTTTAGCTGCTTCTACAGGATTCTCATTTTTAGTTACTGGTCTTCCTACAACTAGATAATCACATCCATTTAGTATTGCATCTTTAGGAGTCATTATTCTCTCTTGATCATTAGCAACTGACCATTTAGGTCTTACTCCAGGACATACTGTTTTAAAGTTTTCTCCACATAGTTCTTTAATAGCTTTTGCTTCCCACGGCGAACATACAATTCCATCCATTCCAGCTTCTTTTGTTAATTTAGCTAAATTTAAAGCTAACTCTTTTAATGTTAATTCACTTTTAAAAGTCTCTTTTAATCCCTCTTCTGAAAAACTTGTTAAAATTGTTACAGCAATTGATAGTATTTCCGGATTTACCTCTTTTACTCTTTTTGCAACTGATTCCATCATAGCTCTTCCACCACTTGCATGCACATTAAACATAAATACATCTTGTTTAGCTGCAAATAATGATGCCATTGTTGTTGTATTTGGAATATCATGGAATTTTAAATCTAAAAATACTTTTTTACCTTTTTGAGTAAGATATTCTACCATCTCTCCCTTTGAGTTTAAAAATAGCTCTAATCCCACTTTATAAAAAGAAACTGTTTCTCCTAAAATTTCAACTATATTCTTAGCATCCTCCATATTTGAATAATCCAATGCTATTATTAATCTATCTTTAATATTCATTTTTCCTCCGTTATTTTTATCTATTAGTTGTGTGCTGCTCCTACAATCTCTTGTATATTTTCTAATCCATTCTCTTCACAAAATTTTTCTAATCCATCTTTTATCTCAACTGGTAAAATTGGATTTGAGAATAATCCTGTTCCTAATGAAACCATTGTTGCTCCTGCCATCATAAATTCTATTGCATCCTCAGTAGAAGAAATTCCTCCCATTCCAACTATTGGTATATTTACATTTTTATATACTTGATATACCATTCTTAAGGCTACTGGTTTTACTGCAGGTCCTGAGAACCCACCAAAAGTATTTCCTAATACAGGTTTCCTCTTTTTAATATCTATTGCCATTCCTAGTAAAGTATTTATTAAAGATACCGCATCTGCACCATTCTCTTCTACAACTTTTGCTATATGAACTATATCCGTTACATTAGGTGATAGCTTTACAATCAAAGGTTTTGTTGTTACTTCTCTAACAGCCTTTGTTACAGCTCCAGCTACTTCTGGCTTAGCACCAAATGCCATTCCTCCATCTTTTACATTTGGACATGATATATTTAATTCTATCATATCAACTTCTGGAATATTTTCTACTCTTTTAGCTATTTCAACATACTCCTCTATTACTTTTCCATTTATGTTAACGATTATTGGAGACTCAATTCCTGATGATTTTATATTTTTTACAATTACATTTTCAAAGTAATCAATCCCTGGATTTTCAAGTCCAACACAGTTTAGCATTCCTCCTGGAGTCTCTGCTATTCTAGTTCCATAGTTACCATCTCTAGGTTCCATTGTTATTCCTTTTACTACAATTCCTCCCAAAACATTTGGATCAAAATAATCCTTATACTCTAATCCAAAACCAAAACATCCTGATGATGTTACCATTGGATTTTTAAATTCTTTTCCTAAAAAATTTGTTTTTAATCTATTCATCTTTTCCACTCCCTTAGTTTCCACAGCTACACCCTGTATTTTCTTTAGGATTTACATCCACTATTATTTTTGAATCAAAAACCGGTCCATCATGACAAACTTTTTTCATCCCATCTAATGTTTTTATTGAACATCCAACACATGCTTTAACTCCACATGCCATTCTTTCTTCTAAAGATACTTCACAAAACACATCTGCTTTTAGCGTTGTTTCTGCTACTGCTTCCATCATTTTATGAGGTCCACAAGTTTGAACCATATCTATCTTTTCATCAGATAAAACTCTACTTAAAACAGATATTACATTTCCTTTTTCTCCTAAAGAACCATCATCTGTTGTTATATATGTTTTTATTCCATCTAAATTTAAATTTTCTAATATATTTAAAGCTTCTTTCCCTCTTCCGCCAGCTATAAATATAACTTCATTTTCTTTTTTTAACTCATCTATTAGTAGCTTTGTTGGAGCGATTCCCATTCCTCCACCAACAACAACACACTTTTTATTTTTTACTTCTGTTGTAAATCCTCTTCCTAAAGGTCCTTGAATATTTAAAATTTCTCCAACTTCAAGTGTAGCAAACTCCTTTGTCCCTCCACCTTTTACTTCATAATAAAACTCTAAAATATTTTTATCTTTATCTACATAATGAAGACTGATTGGTCTTCTTAAAATTCTTATTTCATTTTTTAATTTTAACATAAAAAACTGCCCAGCTTTTGAATATTGAGAAGCCTTCTCAGATTCTATTTTCATTAAGTAGTAGTCTTCTCCAACTTTATAATTTTCTAATACTTTACAATCCTCTAAAAACATTTTTTCCTCCCAAATCTATCTTAAAATATTTTATTTTTTTATATCTCTATTACAGTAATAACAATATTCATGTTCTTTATCTAAAACATATTTGTTTTCTGTTTCCTCAAACTTTGTGATACATTTTTCATTACTACAAATAATTTCAGTTGATTTTCTAATATCTTTTTCTAGCCTCTCATACTTTAATGTTTCTATTAATCCTAAAGCTATTGAAAAAATCGCTTCTCTTGTTGGAACTCCATTTGCTGCTTGCTCAAAATATTTAGCGTGTTTTGTTTCATCCAAATCTATTTTTATTTCATCTACTCTAGGCAACGGATGTAAAATTATCATATCTTCTTTACATTTACCTACAATACTTTCTTTATCTATAATATAAACTCCAGCTACTTTTTCATAATCTTCTTGATTATCAAATCTTTCCTTTTGAATTCTTGTCATATATAATACATCTATCTCTTTTAATACATCTTTATAATCATTTAATATATGATATTTTATATTTTTTTTCTCAAGCTCTCTTGCAATATACTCTGGTATTTGGATTACTTCTGGTGCTATAAAGTAAAACTCACAGTTGAACATCTCTAATGCTTTTGTTAATGAATGAACTGTTCTTCCATATTTTAAATCCCCTACAAAAGCCACCTTTTTTCCTTCTATACTTCCAAATTCTTTTTCAATTGTATATAGATCTAAAAGGGTTTGGCTTGGATGCTCATTAGCTCCATCCCCTGCATTTATTACTGGCACTTTTGCTATATCTGCTGCAAAACGAGCCGCTCCATCTCTATTATGTCTCATAACAATTACATCCGAATAAGCTTCTGTCATCTTTATCGTATCTCTTAACGATTCCCCTTTTTTTAAAGAAGTAGCATCTGGTGAATCAAATCCTAAAACTTTAGCTCCTAATCTATAAGCAGCTGATGTGAATGATAACCTTGTTCTTGTTGAAGGTTCGAAAAATAAGCTTCCAACTATTTTATTTTTCAAAAGTTCTTCATTTTTTTTCTCTAACTCTTTTGCTACTCTTAAAACCTCTAAAATATCACCTTTTGTAAAATCTTTCATTGAAATAAAATCTCTCATTTTTCCTCCTTAATAATTTTAGTTAAAAAAAAAGGAATAGAAATTACAAATTAATGTAACTTCTATTCCATATATTAAAATCAAAATTAAAAGATAAAAATAATGAAAATAGTATTTTTTTCTTTTTTTCTTTTTTTAATCCAAAAATACTTAACAACTTTTTCACTTTTTATCCTCCCTGCTTTTTTTACGCTTTGAAAAGTATATCATACCTTTTTAAATTTGTAAAGCAATATTTTCCAGTGTAGATAAGGCAAATTCAATCTCTTCATCTGTATTAAAATATCCAAAAGAAAATCTTACTGTTCCTGTTTCATAAGTTCCAATAACTTTATGAGCTAATGGTGCACAATGAAATCCCGGTCTTACAAAAATACCAAATTCTTCATCTAAAATTTGTGCTAAATCTCCGCTATCAACACCATCTATATTTAAACTTACTACAGGTCCTTGTTCTCCTGTTAAACTTTTATAAATTTTTATTTTTTCTATATCTTTTAATCCATCTATAAATCTTTTAGTTAATCGATTTTCATGTTCTCTTATTTCATCCAATCCTATCTCATTTATAAAGTCTATTCCAGCTCCTAAACTTATTACTCCTGGAGTATTTATAGTTCCGGCTTCTAAAAGTTCTGGCATCTCTTTTGGTTGTCTCGAAAGTTTTGAAAAACTTCCAGTTCCTCCTTCTAAAAGAGGTTCTATTTTTACATTATCTCTCAAGCAAATTGCACCTATTCCTTGTATTCCAAAAAGTGATTTATGTCCTGTTAAACACAATATAGATATGTTGTGTTTTTCCATATCTATATACGAATACCCTGCACTCTGTGAAGCATCTAATATAAATAAAAGATTATGTTTTTTGCATATTTTTCCTATCTCTTCTATATTTTGAATAGTACCATTTACATTAGATATATGATTGATTACAACTGCTTTTGTTTCTGAAGTAATATTTTTTTCAATTTCATCATATGTATTAACAAAAGTCAATTTTATATTTTTTTCATCTTGCATATAAAATAATGGTCTTAAAACAGAATTATGCTCAAAATTTGTTGTTATAACATGTGAATTTTGAGGAATACCACCCTTTATTGCAAAATTTAATGACTCTGTTGCATTAGCTGTAAATGCTATATTTAAACTATTTTTCACATTAAAAAACTTTGCTATTTTCTCTCTCACTTCATATATTTTTCTTCCAGTTTCTACAGCTTTTCTATGCCCTGCTCTTCCTGGATTTGCATTATACTCTCTTACACCAATCTCTAAAGCTTTATAAACTGCCTCTGGTTTTGGTGAACTTGTTGCTGAATTATCAAAATAATAGTTCTTCATACTTTTCTCCTCTTAAAAAATAATAAAGAGAGGATTTCTCCTCTCTTTTATCTTAGTTTATTTTTGCAAAAACTTCAACTATATTGTATAAGTGATCCTTTATTCTTCTATAGTTATTTAAAATATCCATATATCCTGTACTTAACATTGCCGGCATTACATTTTCTGAAACATGCTCTAAATGCTCTGCTCTTGCTCTTTTATACTCTTCTTTTATAAAGTTACATTTTTTTATTGTTCCTATAAATAAATCTCTATCTCTTAATTCATAAGCTCTATTTATATCATCAAATAAATCTTCAACATTAGCATGTAATTGATTTAAAGTAGCTCTTTTATACTCACTTAATTCAATTCCATTATCTTGCATTTTTTTCATTGTCTTTGCAATTCTTAATAAGTAATCACTTACAGTTTCATACTCATCACAAGTTTGTAAATTTTCTCTAGTATCTTCAGTATTCGCATGATCTAATGTTCCATTTAAAATATGGAAGTTTACATCTGAAATCTCTTTTTGGAATAAATCTAAAGTATCTTCTAACTTCTCTATTTTTCCAACTTGATTATCTATCTTTTCTCTACCTGAAAGAACATTATCTAATTTCATAAATATCTCTTTTATATGTGTACCCATAGTTAAAATTTCTTTTTGTGTTTGTTCAACTACTACTGATGGTGTATCTGCCATTAAAATATCTAAATGAGTTACTCTCTCTTTTGCAACTGGTGAGTCTGATTTTACTACTTTACATAAGAAATCAGCTAAATATCCAGTAAATGGTATAAATAAACATACGTTTATTATGTTAAACATTGTATGAGCTGTTGCAATAGCTGCTGTTAAATTATTATCTGGATCTAAAATATGCTCTAAGAATCCTAAATAAAATCTAAATATTGTTGTTGCCCATAAAACTCCAGCAATATTAATTATTGTGTGTGCATAAGCTGCTCTTTTTGCATTTGCTGTAGCATTTAAAGATGCTAATAAAGCTGTTATTGTTGTTCCTACATTTTCTCCTAGAACTAATGCTACTGCTGTTGGATAATCAATTAATCCTTGTACAGCTAGTGTTATTGTAATACCTAACGTTGCTGAAGATGACTGAACAACTGCTGTTAATAACGCTCCTACCGCTGCTGCCTTTAATACTCCAAAATATGTATCTGCTGTAAACGCATGGAAAAGTGATACGAACTCTGGTAGTGATCTTAATGGTTTTAATCCATCACTCATTAATTCTAATCCAAAGAATATAAGTCCTAATCCCATAATTGCCATTGCTCTTGTTCTAGCTTTTTCACTAGTGAAGAACATTGTTGAAATAGCTGCTGCTCCAGCCATTGGAAGTCCATATTTTCCTATTTTTAAAACTAGTATCCATCCA
Source organism: Cetobacterium somerae (assembly GCF_022430525.1). Classification (NCBI taxonomy): domain Bacteria; kingdom Fusobacteriati; phylum Fusobacteriota; class Fusobacteriia; order Fusobacteriales; family Fusobacteriaceae; genus Cetobacterium; species Cetobacterium somerae. Next base: position 1,458,600 of record NZ_CP092519.1, read on the forward strand.
GTTATTGTCGTTCCTATATTAGCTCCTAGTATTACTCCTAGTGCTTGCTTTAATGTTAATAATGATGCATTAACAAATCCTATTGTCATTACAGTACTTACAGATGAAGATTGAACTAGCGCTGTTACGAACACTCCCATTCCTATTGCCATAAAACGGTTTGTTGTAAGCATAGCAAGAATTTTTTTCAATCTCTCTCCTGCCATTTTTTGCATTCCTTTAGACATATTTTCCATTCCATATAAGAATAGACCTAGTCCTCCTAGAACCTTAAAAAAGATATCTAAGTACATTTTTCCTCCTAAATTTTACTTTTTTATTTTAATTTTTTTGGTTAAATAGTCAATCTGGTAAATTTTAACATGTATTTTAATAAATGTAAAATAAAAAACCATTTTTTAACTTAAATTTTACACGTTTTTAACATTAAAATAATTTTTCATAAAATAAAAAAAGAGGTGTTTTTTTTCAACACCTCATTTAACCCTTGTTTTTATTGATATCTACCCTTAGATATTCCTATATATTATCAAAAAATTCTTTTGAATTTTTTTCAAGTTTAAATCCTGCTATTTTATTTACAATAATCGCTATTGCTCCATCTCCAGTTACATTACAAGCAGTTCCAAAACTATCTTGTGCTAAGTAAAGGGCAATCATTATTGATGTTAATGTTGGAGGGAATCCTAACATTGTTTCAATAATTCCTAACGCTGCCATAACTGCTCCTCCAGGAACTCCTGGTGCTGCAACCATTGTAACTCCTAACATTAGTATAAATCCAAACATTGTTCCAAAAGTTATACTCATTCCATTTAACATCATTATTGCCATTGCACAACTTACTAATGTTATTGTACTTCCTGATAAATGTATCGTTGCACAAAGAGGTACAACAAACTCAGCAATACCTGTATTTACACCATTTTCTTTTGTTTGATTCAGTGTTACTGGTATCGTAGCTGCTGATGATTGAGTTCCTATTGCTGTAAAATACGCTGGTAACATTGTTTTTAATAATCTAATTGGGTTTGCTCCTGCCATACCTCCAGCTATAAAATAAAGTATTAAAAGTATTGTTATATGTAATAAAATAATTACAGCAAATACTTTAGAGAATACTGTTAATATTGTAGCAACTTGTCCAGCATAAGTCATATTTGCAAAAATTCCAGCTATATGTAGTGGTAAAAATGGAATAATTATATTTCTTATAATTCCTTCTACAACTTTTTGGAATTCATTCATTACATCTTTTATTGCATGCCCTTTTACTATTGCAATTCCTATTCCCAAAATAAAAGCCATTAATAATGCTGTCATTACATCCATTATTGGCGGCATATTTATTGTTAAATATCCTGATAATAATGCATGTTCCGGATTATCTGCTGTTTCTAGCATTGATCCTGTTTTTAAAATCATTTTAAATACTGCCGTATTTACAAAATATGTAAATGAACCTGCTAAAACTGTTGAAATATATGCTATTGCTGTCGTTACTCCCAACAACTTACCTGCTCCAGTTCCTAAATCACCAATTCCAGGTGCAACGAATCCGATTATGATAAGCGGTATTGAGAATTTTAAAAAGTTTCCAAAAATACCATTAAATGTTGCTAATAATCTTATAGGTACCTCCATTCCTAACATACCTACTCCAATACCAATTATAATTGCCAAAATCAGTTTTGGTAAAAGACCTATTTTTTTCATTTTTTCTCCTCCCAGTATTTAACTTTGTTTATAAAAGAATCAATAATATATGTAATACTACATTTTTTTCGGATTTGCAAATATTTTTTATGTAAGTATCATTAAATTTGTATTTTTTATATATATGTAGTAAAATTAATATAAAAACTTAATTATATTAAGGTCAAGGATGTGAAATATGATAAAAGGTAATGTTGAAGGAGTTAGAGATTCTATTTTAGCAGAATTAGATACTATTTATAGTATGAGTGTTGAAAAAGGAAAACTTGTTAGTCCTGAAATTGTTGCACTTATAACTGATATAACTCGAGTTATAAATCGTGAAATTAGTGTTTCAATTGATAGAAAAGGAAAAATATTAGAAGTAGCTATTGGAGATAGCAATAGTGTTGAACTACCTATTTTAGAAATTTCTAGTAAAAAATTAAGTGGAGTTAAAGTTATTCATACTCATCCCAATGGATATTCTAAACTTTCTATGATTGATATTTCAGCTTTATTAAAGTTAAAATTAGATGCTATATTGGCTATTGGTGTAGGAGAAACTGAAATAACTGGTGTTAATATAGGATACTGCAAAATAGAAAATCAAGAACTAACTTATGAAGAAATTGAAAATTTATCTTTAGATAAAGTTATGTCTACAGATTATTTAGATAAAGTTTTAGAAATTGAATCTGAACTTAGAAAAAGTGATGTTGTTGAAGATGATAGCGAATATGCCATAGTTGTTGGTGTAGATTCTGAAGAGAGCTTAGATGAATTAGAAGAATTAGCTAGAGCATGTGATGTTAATGTTGCAGGAAGAATTTTTCAAAAGATAAAAAGAATTGACAATATCTTCTATATTGGTAGTGGAAAAGTTAGAGAATTAGCTTTACTAAGACAGATTAAAAATGCTAACTTAATAATTTTTGATGAAGAGTTAAGTGGAGTTCAGATTAAAAACTTAGAAGCTGTTACGGGATGTAAAGTTATTGATAGAACAATACTTATTCTTGAAATTTTCGCTAGAAGAGCTAGAACTAGAGAAGCTAAGATACAAGTTGAATTAGCACAACTTAAATATAGAAGCCAAAGACTTATTGGTTTAGGTAGTATTATGTCTAGAACTGGTGGAGGAATTGGAACTAAAGGTCCTGGAGAAAAAAAGTTAGAGATAGATAGAAGAAGAATTAAAGATGAAATCTTTGCTCTTAGACAAGAGTTAGAAAAAATAAAAAAAATTAGAGCTCTTCAAAGAACTAAAAGAGAAAGTTCAGGTATTCCTAGAGTTTCTTTAGTTGGATATACTAACGTAGGAAAATCAACACTTAGAAATCTTCTTGTTGAAATGTATCCAAGTGATAATACTGTTAAAAAAGAAGCTGTTTTTGCAGAAAATATGCTTTTTGCAACTTTAGATGCTACTACTAGAACTATGGTTCTTCCAGATAAAAGAGTTACTGCTTTAACTGATACTGTTGGATTTGTTAGAAAACTTCCTCATGATTTAATTGAAGCTTTCAAATCTACATTAGAAGAAGTTATTTTTTCTGATTTACTTGTTCACTTAGTTGACGCTTCAAGTGATACTGTTGTTCAACAAATTAAATCTGTTGAAAATGTTTTAACAGAATTAGGTGCAATTGATAAACCGACTATACTTGCTTTAAATAAATGCGATGTAGCTACTGATGAGCAAATTGAAAAATTAAAAGAATTATATAACCATATGGATATCGTTGAAATTAGTGCTAAAAATGAAATTAATATCGATTTATTAATGGATAAAATTACAACGTCTTTACCTAGAACAATGAAAAGAGTAGAGCTTTTAATTCCATATTCAGATAGTTCGATTAATGCTTACTTACATAGAAATGCTATTATCGAAAGTGAATCTTATGAAGCTGAAGGAACATTAATTATTGCTACTGTTAGTGATGAAGTTTACAATAAATGTTCTAATTTCATTATAAAAGAAATTTAAGCCACTAAATTTTAAATAAAAAGCCAAAATTTTTGGCTTTTTATTTTTAAAATTTTTTTAAAAAATTGCATTGACATTTTTTTTATATTATGATACTATATTTTTGTGATTGCGGGAGTAGCTCAGTTGGTAGAGCGTCAGCCTTCCAAGCTGAATGTCGCGAGTTCGACCCTCGTCTCCCGCTCCAACAAAATATTTGGTACACCTGCCCCGTTCGTTCAGTGGTAAGGACAATAGATTTTCACTCTATAAACAGGGGTTCGATTCCCCTACGGGGTACCATTGGGGATATAGCTCAGTTGGGAGAGCGACGCACTTGCACTGCGTAGGTCAGCGGTTCGACTCCGCTTATCTCCACCATTTGCCTAGATAGCTCAGTTGGCTAGAGCACCCGGTTCATACCCGGGCGGTCGAAGGTTCGAATCCTTTTCTAGGCACCATTTGAAACTTTACACTCTTAATAAGAGTGTTTTTTTTTACTTTATTTTTTCTGTATAATTGGTATTAAAAAAAGCTGCTTTAAGCAGCTTTTTTTATCTATCATACTTTATATATTTTAATACTTGAATTATTAATGTTGGTATAAATGCTAATATTGTCATTTCTCCAAAATTCATTACACTCAAATCAGATACTGCAAACATTTCATGGAATGACGGAACTAATAAAACCATATATAATAATGCTGCTCCTAATAAAAATGCATATATACTAAACATATTTTTTGTTATTCCTAATTTTATTATAGAACCGTTTCCTCTACAATTAAACCCGTGAAATAATCTTCCTAAACATAGTGTTGAAAATGCCATTGTACTTCCTAAACCAACATCTCCTTTAGCATATCCTAAATAAAATGCAATCATTGTTACAATTGCAATCAGCATCCCTTCCATCAAAATTCTTCCTGATAATTTTTTATCTAATAATGGTGAATTAGCTTCTCTTGGTTTTTCATCTAATACATCTCCATGAGAAGGTTCCATTCCTATAGCAATTGCAGGTAAACTATCTGTCAATAAATTTATAAATAAAAGATGTACTGGTGCAAATATTACAGGTAAACCCATTAAAGAAGCATAAAATACCGCTAAAATTCCCGCTGTATTTCCAGATAATAAAAATCTTATTGAATTTTTTATATTCGCATATAAATTTCTTCCAGTTACAACTGATTTTATTATCGTAGAGAAATTATCATCAGTAAGTATCATCGATGCTGCATCTTTCGAAACTTCTGTTCCTGTTATCCCCATAGCTATTCCTACATCTGCCTTCTTAAGTGCTGGGGCATCATTTACTCCGTCTCCTGTCATAGCACAAATTTTACCTAATTTTTGCCATGCTGAAACAATCCTAATTTTATGCTCTGGTGAAACTCTTGCATAAACAGATATTCTTTCTACATGCTTCATAAGTTCATCATCACTCATTTTTTCAATTTCAACACCGTTTAAAGTTTCATCTCCATCTTTATATATACCTATCTCTTTTGCGATAGCCTTAGCTGTAACTTTATAATCTCCTGTTATCATAACTGGTTTTATTCCAGCTCTTATACAATTTTTTACAGCTTCTTTAGATTCTTCTCTTGGAGGATCAATCATACTAATTAATCCTATAAAGATAAAACTATCTTCATCTGAAAACTCTAATTCTCTTATTCCTTCTATCTCTTTCATTGCAAAAGCTAAAACTCTTAAACCATGTTCTGCAAAATTTATATTTGCTTTTTTTATTTTTTCTACATCTGCTTCTGATATTTTTTCAATATTCCCATCTTCTCTCAATATGTATTTAGCTTTTTCTACAACAACATCTGGAGCACCCTTAGTTATTAAATAATTTTTACCTTCAATCTCATTTAAAGTACTCATCATTTTTCTATCTGAATCAAACGGTAACTCTTTTAATCTAGGGTATTTATTTCTAATTTCAACTTCTGCTAAGTTATATTTATGCCCCACATTTACTAAAGCTATTTCAGTTGGATCACCAATTTCTTGACCATTGTTATTTACTGCATCACTACATAAAATAGCGCTTCTTAAGAGTCCAATTTCAATTTTTGAGTTTAAATCAATTTTTTCAGATTCTACTACTTTACCATCTACATAAAGGTGTTGAACTGTCATCTTATTTTGTGTTAACGTTCCTGTTTTATCAGAGCAAATTACAGAAACACACCCTAAAGATTCTACTGAGTGAAGCTTTTTTATAATAGCATTCTCTTTGGCCATCTTTTGAGTACCAATTGCTAAAACTATTGTTACTATAGATCCTAAAGCTTCTGGTATTGCAGCTACCGCTAAAGCTACAGCAAACATTAATGAATCCAATATATTTATTCCTCTAGCCACACTCATAAAAAATACAACTATACATAAAACTATTATAGCAATTGATAGTTTTTTTCCAAATTTCTCCAATGATTTTTGTAGTGGTGTCATCGCATCTTCTGTTTCATCCAATAATGATGCAATCTTTCCTAGCTCTGTTTTCATACCTATTGTTGTCACCAATATCTTTGCTCTTCCATAAGTTACTAAACTTCCTGAAAAAACCATATTTTTTTGGTCCCCAACTGTTAAACCTGTTGTATCTATAGTTTGAGATATTTTCTCTACACTTTCAGACTCTCCTGTTAATGAACTCTCGTTTACCATTAAAGAATGAGTTTCTAAGACTCTACCATCACTAGGAACAACATCCCCAGCTTCTATTAAAACTATGTCTCCAGGAAGCAATTCTGATGAGTTTATCTCTTGCTTTTGACCGTCTCTTATAACTTTAGCTTTAGGAGAAGACATTTTCTTTAAACTTTCCAACGATTTCTCTGCTTTTAAATGTTGAACAGTACCTAAAATTGAGTTCATTATAATTACTGCTAAAATTACTATTGTACTTTCTTTATTTCCAGAAACAAATGAAATTGCTGCTGCAACTAATAAAATTATTACTAAAAAATCCTTAAATTGCTCTAAAAAAATCGCTATTGCTGTTTTCTTTTCTTTACTGTTTAGTACATTTTCTCCATATTCCTCCTTCAGTTTTTCTAAATCCTGTTTTTTTAATCCTTCTTCAGAAGTGTCAAAATATCCTAACAACTCCTCTTTACTTTTCGAATAAAAATCCTTCATAGATTTCCCTCCATATAATTTTATATTTTTAATTATTTACCGACTTAATAGATATTTTCATTTTTCAAAAATAAAAAAAGACTTTCAGTGTAGGTTAAAACCTACACTAAAAGTCTTGTCACCTTTTTTAGGTGTATAGTACCAGATTTTTTCAAATCGAGATGTTGACACTATACTTTTGACTACTCCCTTTGAGTATATCTTTATCTTTAATATTACTTAATGAAGTTTATACTTTTTTTTTATATTTGTCAACTTTTTTTATATTTGTGCTATATCAAATACATCTAAATCCATCTTATCAACATTTAATTCTTGAACTTTTATTATTGCATTTAAAGTATCTATCGAAGTTAATACCTCTACCCCATATTCAATAGCCGTTCTTCTTATTTTAAATCCATCTCTTTGAGCATCATTTGCCTTAGTTGGAGTATTTATTAATAAATCTACTTCTCTATTTTTTAATAAATCTAAAATATTTGGTGATTCTTCATTTATTTTTCTTACTGCTGTTGCTTCAATTCCTTTTTCTGCTAAATATTTCTGAGTTCCCTCTGTTGCAAACAGTTGACAACCTAAGCTTTTAAGTGATTTTGCAACTGGTAAAAATTCATCTTTGTCCTTATCTCTTATTGTTAAAAGAACTTTTCTATTTCTTACATTTTGAACTCTTCCACCACCTAAAAGACCTTTAAATATAGCTTCATCTGCTGTATGTCCAACTCCTAAAACCTCTCCTGTAGATTTCATCTCAGGTCCTAATGATACTTCTACTCCTGATAATTTCTCTGTTGAAAATACTGGAACTTTAACTGCAACTACAGATGGCTTTTTATAAATACCAGTTCCAAATCCTAAGTTTTGAAGTTTTTCTCCCATTATTACTTTTGTTGCTATATCAATTACTGGAACTCCAGATATTTTTGCTATATAAGGTACTGTTCTTGATGATCTAGGGTTTACCTCAATTACATATAACTCATTCTCATATGCTATAAACTGAATATTCATCATACCTTTTATTTTTAATTCTTTTGCTATTTTTCTTGTAATCTCTTCAATTTTCTTTTCTGTACCCTCGTATAAATTTTGTGGTGGATATATTGTTATTGAATCTCCCGAATGTATTCCAGCTCTTTCTAAGTGCTCCATAACTCCTGGTATTAAAATATCCTCACCATCACATATCGCATCTACTTCTACTTCAATTCCATTTAAATATTTATCTATTAAAACTGGATTTTCAGGATCTCTTTCAAATGAAGCTTTTAGATAATTTACAAGATTATATTCATCATGACAAATCTCCATTCCTTGTCCACCTAGAACATATGAAGGTCTTACTAAAACTGGATATTGTACTTCTGCTGCTATTTTCTTTCCAAGCTCAACATCCCATACAGCTTTACCTTTTGGTCTTTTTATATCTAATTTTTCCATTATATCTTCAAACTTTTCTCTATCTTCTGCAGCATCAACCATCTCTGCTGAAGTTCCAAGGATTGTAACTCCTCTATCTCTTAAGTCATTAGCTAATTTTATTGCTGTTTGACCTCCAAATTGAATGATTACTCCTGCTGGTTTTTCCTTATCAATGATATTCATAACATCCTCTGTTACTAATGGCTCAAAGTAAAGTCTATCTGCAGTTGAGAAGTCTGTAGATACTGTTTCTGGATTGTTATTTATAATAATACTTTCTATTCCCATATTTCTTAAAGTTTTTATCGAATGAACTGTACAGTAGTCAAACTCTATTCCTTGCCCTATTCTTATTGGACCAGATCCTATTACTATAACTTTCTTTTTATCTGTTACATCAACTTCATCAAATTGATCGTATGTTGAATAAAAGTATGATGAATCTGCAGCAAACTCTCCTGCACATGTATCAACCATTTTATAAACTGGTTTAATTCCATAATCTCTTCTTTTTCTAGCGATATCTTGTTCCGTTACATTTAGCAACTGAGCTATTCCTTTATCTGAGAATCCTTTTTTCTTAGCATTTTTTAAGAATTTTTCATCTAAATCTTTAAGCTCCATCTTTTTCATTAACTCTTCTTGTTTTACAAGCCACTCTAATTTCTCCATAAAGAACTTATCTATTCCAGTTAATTTCTGTAACTTTTCTTTTACATATCCTCTTCTTAACATCTCAGCAACAACGAAAATTCTTTCATCATCTGGTCTTACAACTATCTCTTTTAATTCTTCCATAGTCATTTTCTCTACCACAGGATGCTCTAAATTATATCTTCCAATTTCTAATGATCTTAGTCCTTTTAAAAATGCAGCTTCAAAGTTATTTCCAATAGCCATAACCTCTCCAGTTGCCATCATTTTCGTACCTAGTCTTTTATTAGCTTTCTTAAATTTATCAAATGGCCACTTTGGAATTTTTACTACTATATAATCCAATGCTGGTTCAAAACATGCAAAAGTTTTTCCAGTTACTTCATTTACAACTTCATCTAATGTATATCCTAAAGATAATCTTGTTGCAACTCTTGCTATAGGATATCCTGTAGCTTTTGAAGCTAACGCAGATGATCTAGAAACTCTTGGATTTATTTCAATAATTGCATATTCAAATGATTTTGGATGAAGAGCAAACTGAACGTTACAACCTCCAACTACCCCTATCTCATTTATTATTTTCAATGCTGATGTTCTTAACATTTGATACTCTCTATCTGAAAGCGTTTGAGATGGTGCTACAACTATAGAGTCTCCTGTATGGATACCAACTGGATCTATATTCTCCATATTACAAACAGTTATACAGTTTCCATCTTTATCTCTGATTACTTCGTATTCAACTTCTTTCCATCCTAAGATTGATTTTTCAATTAATACTTGTCCAACTCTTGACAGCTTTAATCCTTTTAATAAAATATCCTCTAATTCTTGAGGGTTATCTGCAATTCCCCCTCCTGTTCCTCCTAGAGTATATGCTGGTCTTACAACAACTGGATATCCGATTTCTTTTGCAACTCTAAATCCATCTTCTAAAGTCTCAACTATTTTACTCTCTATTGTAGGCTCTCCAATTTTATCCATAGCCTCTCTAAATAATTCTCTATCTTCTCCTCTTTTTATAGATTCAATAGATGTTCCTATAACTCTTACATTATACTTCTCAAGTATTCCTTTATCGTTTAATTCAACTGCCATGTTTAGAGCTGTTTGTCCACCCATTCCAGCTAAAATAGAATCTGGTCTTTCTTTTGCAATTACTTTTTCCACAAATTCTGCTGTAATTGGCTCTATATATATTTTATCTGCAACTGCCTTATCCGTCATTATTGTTGCTGGGTTAGAGTTTATTAATACAACTTCTATCCCCTCTTTTTTTAATGTTTCACATGCTTGAGTTCCTGAATAATCAAACTCTGCCGCTTGTCCTATTATAATTGGTCCCGATCCTATTACCAGTGTCTTTTTTATCGATTTATCTAACATTATACGCCTCCTACAAACTCTACTTAAATAGCCTCAAAAATTATCCCTCTATTACTTTTAAAAAATCATCAAACAGATATTCTGAATCAGCTGGTCCTGGCCATGCTTCTGGGTGATACTGTACACATAAAATTCTATGCTCTTCACTTCTCATTCCTTCAATAGAGTTATCATTTAAATTTATATGTGTTACTTTCATTGATTCAGGCACTTTATCTACAACGTAACCATGATTTTGTGATGTTATAAATATTCTATTTTTTTCTAAATCTTTAACTGGATGATTACACCCTCTATGTCCATACTTTAACTTTGTTGTTGTTCCACCTAAAGCCCAAGCTAATAACTGATGTCCTAAACATATTCCAACAATAGGTAATTTTCCAACTAATTTTTTTATTTCGTTTATTACTCCAGTTAACTCTGCTGGATCTCCTGGTCCATTTGATAAAAACACTGCATCTAAATCATGTGATAATAACTCTTCTGCAGTTACATTCCAAGGAAATACAATTTGATGAACTCCTCTTTTTTCAAATGATCTTAATATATTTCTTTTAACACCGAAATCTATCACTCCTATTCTTTTTCCAGGTCCAGGAATTTCATAAATCTCTTTTGTGCTAACTTTTTCTACAGCATCACTATTATTAAATTTTGCAAAATGCTCATCTATCTCTTTTTGAGTTAAATCTTTTGAAGTTATTAGAGCTTTCATCGCTCCTTCTTCTCTTATTATTTTAGTTAAATGTCTTGTATCTACACCTTTAAATCCAACTACATTATATTGTCTTAAAAATCCATCTAATGTCATTTCACATCTAAAGTTATTTGGAAGCTTTGCGTCCTCTTTAATTATAAATCCTTTTAACTTTATTCCGCTAGATTCCATATCCTCTAAGTTTATTCCATAGTTTCCAACCATTGGATAAGTCATAACAACAATTTGACCATAATATGATGGATCCGTAAGTAACTCTTGGTACCCTGTCATTCCTGTATTAAATACAAGCTCTCCAACGCTTTCACCTAATTCTCCAAAAATTTTTCCATCAAAACTCATTCCGTTTTCAAGAATTAACTTCCCCTTCATCTAAACCTCCTAAATTTTTTGCATAAAAAAAGGAATATGAAAATCATATTCCTTGTCTATATAAATATTAAAATTAAAAACTAATAAATTTAAAAACATAAATAAATTATTAATAAATGAAATAAATAAATTTAAAAACGACAAATAGTTTTTCTTTTTTTTCTTAATTTTTGTGCCATTTTTAAAAAACATATTCCATCCTCCTTTTTTTTGCTCTGAGAAAGAGTATATACTAATTTTAAAAAGTTGTCAATTTTTATTTTTTTACTCTTGATATATTATGATTTACGTTGTAATATTACTACTGAAAAATCATACACATAAAACGGGAGGTTTTTTATGGATTATAAAATCGTTACCAATAATAATAAAGTTTTCAATTTTTTCAAAGAAACAGATAATGTAGTTTATTTAGAAGGATATAATATTGAAAAAGTTCTAAATTTTATCGAACAAAAATGTTTAGAAGGACATAGATTATTAAGTGACCCTATTTTATATAATTTAGAAAATCTAGATAATCCTTTTAAATCAATTTTAATAACAGATAAACAAATTGAGGACAATACTCACTCAATTAAAATAATTGTTGGTGTTTTAGATATTATTAAAAAAGTTAATTTTACACCTAAAGAAGTTCAAGACGAAATCTCTTTAGAAGAATTTAGATTTGTTGATTTAAATTTAATTAGAGATAGTATCACAAAAATTAGTTTACTTTAAATTACATTATTTTGGATAGGATTAAGTCCTATCCATTTTTTATTTTTTTATATAATTTTAATCTTTATTATTGTATAATAAAGTAAAACATATTTGGAGGAAATATATCATGGAGCTAATCATTTTAACTGGACTTAGCGGCTCTGGAAAGTCCACTGGTTTAAAAACTTTAGAAGATTTAGGTTTTTTTACAATGGACAATATTCCATTTCGATTTGCAGGAGTAATTTTAAAAGATTTAAAGAATTCTACTAAGGGAAACGGTGTAAAGCGAATTGCTTTAGGTTTAGATATTAGAACAATTATCAACGAAAATGATTTTAATACTTTTTTTAACGAAATCGATAATCTAAATATCGATTATAAAATAATCTTTTTAGAAGCATCTACACAATCTATTTTAAATAGATATAATTTAACTCGAAGAAAACATCCTTTAACAAAAGAAACTCTTTTACAAAGCATCGAGGATGAAATTTTTCTTATGGAGGATATTAAAGATAAAGCTAATCTTATTATAGATACTAGTTTTTTAAGTGCTAAAGAACTTTCTAGAAAAATCGAACTTGCTGTAGCATCTTTTTCAAAAAATATTCTTTTAAATATTCATTTACAATCATTTGGTTTTAAACATGGAGTTCCCATTGACGCTGATATGATTTTTGATGTTAGAACTCTTCCAAATCCATATTACTTAGAAGAACTAAGAGAAAAAACTGGCTTAAATGATGAGGTTTACGATTATGTTATGAGTTTTGAAACTTCAAGAATTCTTTATGATAAAATTTTAGATTTAATTACTTTTTTAATTCCAGGTTATATAAAGGATGAAAAAAGACACTTAACAATAGGAATTGGTTGTAGTGGTGGAAAACATAGATCTGTTTCATTTGTTAGAAAACTTGAAAAAGATTTAAAAAATATTAATGAAGTTAACATTTTTTCTATTCATAGAGAAAATGAGAGAGGAAATTGGTAAGATGATATGATAACTATTTTTAATAAAGAGATTCCAGCTAATCCTGGAGTTTACTTGATGAAAAATAACTCCAAAGTCATATATGTTGGTAAAGCTAAGAACTTATCTAAAAGGGTTTCTTCTTATTTCAATAGAGATCATCAAGATGAAAAAACCAAAGAGCTTGTCAAACATATTGATGACTTAGATTTTATAATCTGCAATACAGAAATCGATGCTCTAATTTTAGAAAATAATCTGATAAAAAAATATTCTCCCAAATATAATATTAGTTTAAAAGATGAAAAAACTTATCCATATTTGTTAATTACAAATGAAATTTTTCCTAAAATATCCATCGTTAGAACTACTAAAAAATTAAATCTTAACTCAGGTGATTATTTTGGACCATACCCTTATGGTGCGTGGAATTTAAAAAAAACGCTTTCAAAATTTTATCAAATTAGAGATTGTAATCGAGATATGGAAAAAATTTATCCTCGACCTTGTTTAAAATTTTATATGAAACTTTGCAGTGGCCCTTGTATAGATAAATCTATCATCTCTAAGTACCAGGAAAATATAAAAGATATAAAAGAAATTTTAAAGGGAAATACTAAAACTATTTTAGAAAAACTTCAAATTCAAATGACTCATGCTGCTGAAAATATGGAGTTTGAAAAAGCTATTTTTCTTAGAGAACAAAAAAAAGAAATTGAAACAAATATTCAAACTCAAATAAGTGATGCTAATAACTCTATTGACGAAGATATTTTTACATTTAGCCTTGAGGATAATAAGATTTTTTTATGTGTTTTAAATATTCGAGATGGAAAAATTTTAGGTAAAAATTTCCATGTAATTAATTTAGAATATAAATTCTACGATGATATTTTAGAAGAGATTCTTATGACTTATTACTCTAAATTTCCTATTCCCAAAAATATTATTTTCCAAGAAAATTTAGAAAATTCTCAAGATAAAATTAACACTTTATTTCAAAATATTTTTAGTAAGAAACTCTCTTTCTTCTTCCCTAAAATTAAATCTAGGAGAAAAGAGTTATTAGATATGGGATTACTTAATTTAAAAAAAGATACTGATAATTTTTATAATAAAAAATCTATTATCGAAAAAGGATTAAATGATCTATATATAAAATTAAAATTAAAAAGATTTCCATTTAAAATTGAATGTTTTGATATTTCTAATATTCAAGGTAAGGATGCTGTAGCCTCAATGAGTGTCTCTGTAGAAGGACGTAAAGCTAAGAAATTTTATAGAAAATTCAAAATTACAACTAAGGATACTCCTGACGATTTTCAAATGATGAGAGAAGTTATTGAAAGAAGATATAGTAAACTTCCTATTAATGAATTTCCTGATGTTATTTTAATTGATGGTGGACTTGGACAAATTAATGCTGTTGGTGAAATTTTAAAAGGAATTGGTAGGGATGGAATATCCGAACTTCTAAGTATCGCAAAAAAAGAAGAGGAAATTTATAAATATACAGAAAATACGCCATATGTATTTTCTAAAAGTGATGAAGCATTAAAAATTTTACAAAGAGTTCGAGATGAAGCTCATCGATTTGGAGTTACTTATCATAGATTACTTAGAAATAAAAGAGTTATCTCTAGCGAACTAGATAACATCCCTGGAATTGGTCCTAAAAGGAAAGAACTTCTCTTAAAAACTTTTGGATCTGTTAAACAAATAAAAAATGCTACTTTAGGTGAACTCGAAGAAATAATTCCAAGACACCTAGCCTTAAAAATAAAGGAGATGATTTAATATTATGAAAAAAATTATTTTACTTTTTTCTTTAATTACTCTTGTCGGTTGTTCTCAATTCTCTAGTAGAAAAGATCAAAGCCAAAACATTGTATTTCAAAATTCTGTTCCTCAAGGAAAATATAACTTCACAATAATTTCCTTAAATTATCCTCAAAGTTATAGCGATAAAATATCTTTTTACAAAACTTTAGATTCAAATTTATCTAATTTAAATGATGTTCAAGCGAATGGAATTAATCTTCTTATTTCAAATGAAATGAATAAAGATTTTTCTTCTCTTTTAAATACTGGATGGTTTGATAAAGAAATTTTAGGTATGAAAGTTGTTGAAGATCTTACAAATGATGATGTTAATTATTTAAATACAATTACTGTTTCAACACCTGAAAATGCTGGTAATTTACAAAAACTTTTAAACAGACAATATTACTTATTACTACAACTTACTGATAACGAATACATGTATAACTCAGAATTTTTATATACTGAGCTTGATAAAAGTCTTCTTATGGAAAGCGTCTTATTAAATAGGAAATCTTTAATTGATAACTTAAATAAAATTAAAAAGAATTTTGTTTATTCTATGCATAATGATATAGCTAATGCTCCTTTGTACTCTTCAAGCGAAAATATTAACTTGAAAAACTTTCCCAATAATCCTGTTATTTTTGAGAAGTCAGTTAATAATTCTGGATTTAAAGTTCTTTCTGACAATTTAATTATTTTTGTTGGAAATGGAAAGAATATTTATTCAACTGAAAATTATGATTTTACAGCTAATATAGTAACTCCAAATTCTTTAGATGAACTAAAAAATATCTCTAAAGACTCTACTGGAGTATCTAGAATTTTAAAATGGAAAAGAAAAGAATGGAGAAAAAATTCAACTAATGAAAATTTAGAAAAAAAATTCTCTGCTTGGGAGGAGAATTAATTGATTACATATTTTTCTTTTATTATTTTATTTTTTATATTCTTTTTAATTTTAAAAAAGCAAGAGAAAAAAAACTTTGAAGAGACAAGTAAAATTTTAAAAAGTTTTGTCAGTAAAGAATTTTTAAATGATATATCAGAAGATTTAAAAAATGACTATGAAAGAGCTACTACAGCTATTACAAAACAAGATTTAGAATTAGATAACTCTATTGAAGAACTTAGAGAATATAAAAAAGAACTTGAAGTTACCTATGAATCTCTTTTAACTAAATCTAAACAACTTGAATATAGTAACCAAGTTCTAGAGCAAAGAGTTGCTAGTTTATCCAATATCAACTCGCTTTCGAGAACTGTTTTATCCATAATGGAATTAGATAAAATTATCTCTACTATTTTGGATGCTTACTTTGTTCTAACTGGAGCTAAAAGAATTTCTCTTTATTTATGGGAAGATGGTAAACTAATCAACAAAAGGATTAAAGGAGAGATTCATTTTAGAGGAGAATTAAGTTATCCTCAAGAAGTTCTATCACAATTTACACGAAAAGATTATAAAAAAATATATAACGAAATGCTAAAAGGATTTTCTATTACACCAGATGAAAAAATAATAGCTTCTCCTCTTACAGTTAAAGGAAAAGAGCTTGGAGTTATTTTTATAATTGAGGATAAATCAAAACTTATTAAAAGTGATGAAGAAACTATCTCAGCTTTAACTATTCAAGTTGCTATAGCTATCAATAACGCACAGATTTACTCTGATCTAGTTATTAAAGAAAGAATGTCTCAAGAACTTGAAGTAGCATCAAGAATTCAAAAAAGAATTATCCCTAAGAAAATTAAAAAAGTTTTAGGACTTGATGTAGCAACATTTTTTGAACCAGCGAAAGAAATCGGTGGAGATTACTATGACTACTCTCTTTTAGATAGTAATACTTTTAGCATTACTATCGCTGATGTAAGCGGAAAAGGAGTTCCAGCAGCTTTCCTGATGGCATTAGGTCGATCTGTTTTAAAAACTTTAGAGCTTCAAGGAGAACAACCTTCTTGTAATGTAAGAAAACTTAATAAGCTTATCTATCCTGATATTACAGAAGATATGTTCATTACAATGATGCATAGTAAATATGATTATAATACCAAAACTATTACATATTCAAATGCTGGTCATAATCCTTTAGTTGTATATAATAGTATTACTCAACAAATTGAAACTCATTCTGTTAAGGGAGTAGCAATTGGATTTTTAGATGATTATAGCTATAAACAAGATAAAATTCACCTTAATATTGGTGATATCGTTATCTATTATACTGATGGAATTAGTGAAGCTGAAAATCAAGATAAAGAACTATTTGGAATAGAGAGACTTAAAAATGTTCTGTTAGAAAGCTCTCATCTTTCTTCAAAAGAGATAAAACAAAATTTACTGTCTGAAATTAATAAATTTCAAAACGGTTGTGAACAAAATGATGATATTACATTTGTTATAATAAAAAGAGAAGAATAAAAAAAGTTGACTACTTTAATATAACATAATATAATTTTATAAGGTTATTTTTTAAATTAACCTTGAATAAATTTAGGGAGGATTCTAAGTGAATAATTATATCTTAGAAATGCAACACATCAGAAAAACTTTCTTAGATGGAAAAGTTATCGCAAACGACGATATTACTTTGAAAATCTTAAAAGGTGAAAAACACGCTATTGTTGGTGAAAATGGAGCAGGAAAATCAACACTTATGAAAATGTTAAACGGTCTTTATACTCCTACTTCTGGTAAAATTTTTTATCACGGAGAAGAAGTGCAAATAGATTCACCTAGTAAAGCTGCTGAATTAGGAATTGGTATGGTTTATCAACACTTTATGTTAGTTCCTACTTTAACTGTTGCTGAAAATATGATTTTAGGTGTTGAACCTAAAAAAGGTTTATCTTTAGACATCAATAAAGCTAGACAAGATGTTATTGATGTTTCAAAAAAATATGGACTTGCTATTAATCCTGATGCATTAGTATCAGATTTATCAATCGGTATGCAGCAAAGAGTGGAGATTTTGAAAATACTTTTTAAAGGAGCAAATCTATTAGTATTTGATGAACCTACTGCTGTTTTAACTCCACAAGAGATTAAAGAACTTTATAAGATTATGGATAATCTTATTGCTGAAGGGAAAACTATTATCTTTATATCACATAAACTTCAAGAAGTTTTAGATATTTCAGATAATATCACAGTTATTAGAAGGGGTAAAGATATTGCAAATTTCCCTACTAAAGAAGCTACTAAAGAGAAAATTGCAAATGCTATGGTTGGAAGAGCTGTACTTTTCACTACAGAAAGACCTGAGGTTGAAATCGGTGAAGTTGTTCTTTCTGTAAAAGATGTCAGTGTTAAAGATCATCACGATGTAATAAAAGTTAATAACGCCTCTTTTGAAATAAGAAAAGGAGAAGTTTTAGGAATTGCTGGAGTTGAGGGTAGTGGACAAACTGAACTTGTTGAAGCTCTTACTGGACTTAAAGAAATCTACTCTGGTGAAATGATCCTTGATAATGTTATCTTAAAAAAGAAAACACCTAGAAAAATATCTCAACTGGGATTAGCTCATATTCCAGAAGATAGACATAAAAGAGCTGCGGTATCACAATTTAGTGTTATGGAAAATTTTGCTCTTGGTCTTGAAAGAGATGAGTATTCTAAATTTGGACTTTTAAATTTTTCTAAATTGAGAAAAGATGCAGAAATGTTTATGGAAAAATATGATGTTAGACCTAGAAGTGTTGATACTGAGTTTGGTAGACTTTCTGGTGGAAATCAGCAAAAAATTATAGTTGCTAGAGAGCTAGAAAAGAAAAACAATAACCTTATTATTGCTGGACAACCTACTAGAGGAGTTGATATCGGTGCTATCGAATCAATCCATAAACTAATTTTAAATGAAAAAGCAAAAGGGAAAGCTGTTATGGTTGTTTCCTCTGAATTATCTGAAATTCTGAATCTTTCAGATAAAATTGCAGTTATGTGTGCTGGAAAGATAACGGGAATTCTTTCTAGAGAAGAAGCAAATGAAGAAAAAATTGGAATACTTATGGCGGGTGGTAAACTTGATTAAAAACAAAAAAGTTTTAAATATTCTTGTACCTATTATAGCAGTTTTATTAGCTCTATTAATTGGTGCAGGTATTATTCTGTATATGGGTGAAAATCCTGTAAAAGCTTATTATTATTTATTTACTGGAGCATTTGATGGACTTACTCCTATTGCAAGAACACTTTTAGAAGCAACTCCACTTATCTTTACAGGACTTGGAGTTTTAGTTGCATTTAAAGGTGGTATGTTTAACATTGGTGCTCAAGGACAGATGACTATGGCAGGACTTACTGCTGCTGCTCTTGGTGGTTTTGTTGCTAATATTTTTATAAGCAATGTTTTTGTTATATTACTAATAGGTGGCTTAGCTGGTTTCCTTTGGGCTGCAATTGCCGGTTGGTTAAAAGCTGAACTTGGAGTTCATGAGGTTATATCTACAATTATGCTAAACTATATCGCAGTTAGTTTTGAGCAATACTGTTTAAACTATCCACTAAAGGCTCCTGGATTTAATCCTCAAACTCCTGCAGTTGCTGAAGCTGCAAGACTAGGAAAATTATTAGATGTTAGAGTTCCTTTAAATTATGGATTTATTCTTGCCTTAGTTGCAGTATTTTTAGTTTGGTTTATTTTAGAAAAAACAGTTTTAGGATATCATATTAAAGCTGTTGGTTTTAATCCTACTGCTGCTGAAAATAATGGAATAAATGTAAAAAAAATCATCATTTTAACTCTTGGTATATCAGGATTCCTTGCTGGTCTTGGTGGTGTTGAAAGAGTTCTTGGTGGTGTTGGTCAATATGCTTATAAGACAGGATTAACTGCTACTTATGGATTTGATGGAATTGCAGTTGCCCTTCTTGGAAAAAATACTCCTATCGGTGCTTTATTGGCTGCTATTTTATTTGCTGCTCTTAGAGTTGGTGGTAGAGCTATGCAATTTAATACAAGTATTCCAAGCCAGATGGTTATAATGATTCAAGCTATTATTATTTTATTAATTGCTGCTGAAAATATGATTAGATCTTGGTTAGAAAAAGGTTCAAAAGGAGGAGCTGAGTAATGGTAAGTATTATTATAAGTTTAATTTTAGCCACAATCAGACAAGCTGCTCCAATTCTTATAACAGCTATTGGTGGAATGTTTTCTGAAGTTTGTGGAGTTGTTAATATTGGTCTTGAGGGAATGATGCTTATTGGTGCTTTCTCTTCAGCTGTTGTTTCTTATTATACAGGAAGTTGGGTTCTAGGAATTTTAGCTGGTGCTATATCTGGTGGATTAATTGCTCTAGTTCATGCTATAATAAGTATTAAATATAGAGGTAATCAAACTGTATCTGGTGTTGCTATCAACCTTTTTGCATCTGGATTCACTATTTTCATGCTAAGAGTTCTATTTGAACAGGCATCTAATAGTCCATCTGCAACTAGAATTCCATTACTATTTGACTTCTCTTTATTAATTTATATTATTTACGGATTAGCTATTTGGTCTGGTTACTTTTTATATAAAACAGTTACTGGTCTTAGAATGAGAGCCGTTGGAGAGTATCCTTTAGCTGCTGATACTGTTGGTATTAGTGTTGCTAAAGTTAGATATTTTGGTGTTGTTATGTCTGGTGTTTTTGCTGGTCTTGGTGGAACATATTTAGCTATTGGAGCTCTTAGTCAGTTTTCAAAAGAGATGTCAGCTGGAAGAGGATTTATTGCCCTTGCTGCTCTTGTTTTTGGAAAGTGGAAACCAAAAGGTGTTCTATTTGCTAGTTTATTATTTGGATTTGCAGATGCAGCTCAAACTGTTATTCAACAATATGTAACATTTATTCCTCCACAGTTCATCCAAATGATTCCATACTTATTAACTCTTCTAGCTCTTGCTGGAGTAGTTGGAAAAGCAGTTGCACCAAGTGCTTCTGGAAAACCTTATGACAAAAATACAATCTAATTAAATTTATGGATGGTGACAATGAGTAAAGAAAAATTTTCAAGCGTAGGTGGACAAGCAGTTATAGAGGGAGTTATGATGAGAAATGCAGATCTTCTTGCTACAGCTGTTAGAAAACCCAATGGTGATATAGTTTATAAAAAAACAAAAATATCGAAGAGTAGAAATAAACTTTCTACTATCCCTTTTATCAGAGGTGCAATAACTCTATTTGACTCTTTAGTACTAGGAGTTAAGGAGCTTACTTTTTCAGCTAATCAAGCTGAAGTAGAAGAAGAGCAATTATCTCAAAAAGAGGCTGTTATGACTACCATTGTTTCTTTAGCTTTGGGAATTGGTCTTTTTATTGTTCTTCCCTCTGTTATAAGTAGTTTTTTATTTAGAGATAATAAAATTCATAGTAATCTTTTAGAAGCTGGTTTAAGACTTTCTTTCTTTGTGCTATATATATTTTTGATTTCTTTTTCAAAAGATATTCAAAGAGTTTTTCAATATCATGGTGCTGAGCATAAATCAATTTATGCATATGAGCAGCATTTAGAGTTAACTCCTGAAAATGCAAAGAAATTTACAACACTACACCCTAGATGTGGTACTAGTTTCTTATTAATTGTTATGTTTATTGCAATTATCGTTTTTACTGGTCTTGATTTTATACTACCTCCTCCAACTAGTTTTGTAACAAAACTTTTTACTAAAGTTATTTTAAGAGTTCTTTTTATGCCTCTAATAGCAGGTATATCTTATGAACTTCAAAGATACACTAGTAATCATTTGGATAACTGGTTAGTTAAATTAATTGCTGCACCTGGAATGGCTCTTCAAAGAATAACAACAAAAGAACCTGATCTTCAGCAATTAGAAGTAGCTATTGTTGCTATTAAGGTAGTTTTAAATGAACCCGTTGAAAATGCTATAGAAGTGTATTAATATAATATATTAAACATTTAAAAACAGTCTAAATTTTTTATTTAGACTGTTTTTTTGTTTATTTCTCTTGATTTAATTATTCAAGAGTAGTATATTTTAGATATAGATTTTTTATTTATTTGGGAGGGATTATGAACTATAAATTTAATCAAAATAAAAATTGTGAATTTTTTCCATGTCATAAAATGGAGAATACTGAGAACTTTAACTGTTTATTTTGTTATTGTCCACTTTATATGCTAGGAAATGAGTGCGGAGGTAAGTATAAATATACAGCTGGTGGAATTAAAGATTGTTCTGACTGCATTCTTCCTCATATAAAAGATGTTGGTTACGATCATATACAAAAGAAAATGATGGAAGTCATTGAAATTGTTAGAAATGAACATCTAAAAGAGATTGGAGAAGAGGACAAAATAATCAGCTTAAAATAATTTAATTATCTTTTATTAAGAGGTGATATTTATGAATCCGAATAATTTTACAGAAAACTCGATGCTTGCATTAACTGATGCACAAACTATTGCTCAAACTTATATGCAGCAAAGCATTAAACCCGAAATTTTAGCACTAGCTTTAGTTGCTCATAAAGAGGGATTAATTGTTAGAGTTTTAACAAAAATGGGAGTTAATACAAATTCTTTACAAAATAGTTTAGAAGATCTTTGTAATAAACTTCCAAAAATTCAAGGAGCTACTAATACTTCAATTGGATTAGACTCTAAAACAAATGAAATTTTAATGGAAGCTCAAAAGCTTATGCAATTAATGGGAGATTCATATATTAGTGTAGAACATATATTTCTCTCTTTACTTGACAACACTAGTTTTTTAGCAAAATTAGGAATTGACCGTATTCTATTTGAAAAAACTATTTTAGAGATTAGAGGAAATAAAAAAGTTGATTCTCCTAATCCTGAAGTTAAATATGAAGTTTTAGAAAAATATGGTCGAGATTTAGTTGAGTTAGCTCGTCAAGGTAAAATTGACCCTATTATAGGTCGTGATAGTGAAATTAGAAGAACTATCCAAATTATTTCTAGAAGAACTAAGAACAATCCCGTATTAATTGGTGAACCTGGAGTAGGTAAAACTGCTATTGCTGAAGGTTTTGCACAAAGAATATTAAATGGAGACGTTCCAGACTCTTTAAAAAATAAAAAGGTTTTCTCTTTAGATATGGGTTCACTAATTGCTGGTGCTAAATTTAGAGGAGAATTTGAAGAGCGTTTAAAAGCTGTTTTAAAAGAAGTTGAAGATTCTAACGGTGAAATTATTCTATTTATAGATGAAATACATACAATCGTTGGAGCTGGAAAATCTGATGGTGCCATGGATGCTGGTAACTTACTAAAACCTATGTTAGCAAGAGGAGAAATAAAAGTTATTGGAGCAACAACATTAGATGAATATAGAAAATATATTGAAAAAGATCCAGCTTTAGAGAGACGTTTCCAAGTAGTTATGGTTAATGAACCAACTGTTGAAGATACAATCTCTATTTTAAGAGGTATCAAAGAGAAATTTGAAGTTTATCATGGTATAAGAATAACTGATGGTGCTATTGTTGAGGCTGCTGTTCTTAGTCATAGATATATTCCTGATAGACAATTGCCTGATAAAGCAATTGACCTTATAGATGAAGCTGCAGCTATGATTAGAACAGAGATGGACTCTATGCCAGAAGAGTTAGATCAATTAACAAGAAAAGTTATGCAATTGGAAATTGAAAAGGAAGCTCTAAAAAAAGAAACTGATCCGTATTCTAAAGAAAGACTAGAAATTTTAGAAAAAGAACTTTCTAGCTTAACAGAACAGAAATCACTTTTAAAAGCACAATGGGAAAACGAAAAACAAGATTTAAATAAAGTTAAAGATATTAAAGCTGAAATTGAAAAAGTTAAACTTGAAATTTTAGAAGCTGAAAGAAAATACGATTTAAATAGATTAGCTGAATTGAAATATGGTAAATTAGCTACTCTTGAAAAAGAACTTATAAAAGAGCAAGAGCGCCTTGAAGAAGTTCCAATTAATAAACTTGTTAAACAAGAAGTTGGAGTTGAAGAAATTTCAGAAGTTATATCTAAATGGACAGGTATTCCACTTTCTAAACTTATGGAAAGTGAAAAGGAGAAACTTTTAAAATTAGAAGATAACTTAAATGCTAGAGTTATTGGACAAGAAGAAGCTGTTAAAGCCGTATCTGAAACTATTTTAAGAGCTCGTGCTGGACTTAAAGACCCTAATAGACCAATTGGATCTTTCGTATTTTTAGGACCTACTGGTGTTGGTAAAACTTACTTAGCTAAATCTCTAGCTTACTTCCTATTTGATGATGAAGAAAATGTAATAAGAATAGATATGAGTGAATATATGGATAAATTTTCGGTTACTAGATTAATTGGTGCCCCTCCAGGATATGTTGGTTATGAAGAGGGTGGACAGTTAACTGAAGTAGTTAGAAGAAAACCATACTCTGTTATTCTTTTCGATGAAATTGAAAAAGCTCATCCTGATACTTTCAATATACTTTTACAGGTTTTAGATGATGGTAGATTAACTGATGGCCAAGGAAAAGTTGTTGACTTTAAAAATACTTTAATTATTATGACATCTAATATTGGAAGTCATTTAATTTTAGAAGACCCTAGTTTAAAAGAGGAAACTAGATTTAATATTAATCAAATGCTCCTTTCTAATTTTAGACCTGAATTTTTAAATAGAATAGATGAAACTATAATATTTAGAGGTCTTGGACTTAAAGAGATTAAAAATATTGTTCGTCAACTTTTAAAAGCTTTAGAAAATAAATTAAAAGATAGAAAAATCAATTTTAAAATTACTGATAATGCTGCTGAATTTTTAGCTAAAACTGCATATGATCCTCAATTTGGTGCTAGACCATTAAGAAGATATATTCAAAAATATATTGAAACTGAAATAGCTAAAATTATCTTAAAAGGAGATGTTAAAGAAAGAGAAACTGTCGAAGTTGACTATAAAGATGAAGAACTTATCTTTAATATTATTCATTAGAAAAAATGGACTTCGGTCCATTTTTTTTGTTGACATTTTATAAAAAAAATGGTATTATTATATAGCTTGGCAACGATAGCTACGGAGGTACACCCAGTAACATTTCGAACCTGGAAGTTAAGCCCGTAAACGCCGAAAGTACTTGGGGGGCAGCCCCCTGGGAGGATAGGTAGTTGCCAAGCTTTTTTATTGGCTGATTAAATAAAAAACTAAAAATATCTTAGTGTAAAAAAAGGGACTTTAAAAAGTCCCTTTTTTATTTATCTTCTATGGTATCTTGGAATAATCTCTTCCTCTTCATCAAATCTTGGATTTGTTATATTATTTGATAAATCTTTATAATCTAACTCATATGACTTATTTTTTGGAATTGAACAATATATTTTATCTCCTGGATTAATTATTTGTCCCTCTTGTATATGTACAGCCCCGCTAATAAAATCTAGAACTCTCTGAGATTTCTCAGAATCTAAATCACATAAATTTATATGAACTATCTTTTCAGACTTTATATGCTCTACGCATTTTAAACAATCCTCGAATCTAGTGGGCTTTAAAAAAATTATATCAAAATCTGCCATTTACATACCCTCCTTTTTTTATAAAATTATACACTATTTATAAGTTTTCTACTACTTTTTTTATAATTTCCTCTAGTGAAAGCTCTGTTGTAAATCCAGCTGCTTTTATATGTCCTCCACCACCAAAAATTCCTGCTATTTTATTTACATCTACATCATGTTTACTTCTTAAACTTCCTTTTATTTTTCCACTTTCCTCTTCTCTTAAAAATAAAGAAACTTCACTACCACTATAGTTAATTAATTCTTCTACAATGCCTTCTGTATCATCTTTTATAGCATTTAAATTTTTTAATGCTTCATACGATAAATAAAAATACATTAATTTCTTTTCCTCTACAAAGACCATTTCACTTAATGCTTTTCCTAGAACCCTCATTCTTTCATAAGATTTTGTTTTAAAAAAATCATTTACAATTTTATTGTTGTTTACACCTATTCTCATTAATTCAGAAGCTACCAAAAATGTTTTATCTGTTACATTACTATGAGCAAAGTTTCCTGTATCATTTACTAATCCTAAATAAATTGCTTCACCCATTTCTAAAGTAATCTCTATATTCAAGTCTTTTAAAATTGAATACATAATTTCCGAAGTTGAAGAAATATCTTTCACTACATTTATATCTCCATACTTTGGATTACTTATGTGGTGATCTATATTTATTTTAAATATATCTCCTATTAATTTCGCAACTTTCCCAACTCTTTCCACTGTAGCAGAATCTACAAAAATAGCTAAATCATAATTTGGATTTATGACATCCTCTGTTTTTTTTATTTTGTCACATCCCTTTAAAAATGCTATATTCTTTGGAACATCATCTTGTAAAACAAAATCTATTTGTTTCTCTGGATATTTTTTTTCAAGTCCTAATAAAAGAGCTAATCCAGCCCCTACTGTATCTCCATCTGGGTTTACATGGCCTACAATAATTATATTATTGCTTTGCTCTATCTTTTCCTTTATTTCTTTCATTATTTTTCCTTTCTATTTTTTAAAGCACTATCTATATCGAAAGTATAACCTCTGCCTAATACTTCATGAACATCTGAAACAACAACAAAAGCCTCTTTATCAACCTCTGTTATAAGTTCTTTTAATAAAAATATTTCTCTATTTCTAAGAACTGTTGTTACAACATCTCTTCTATTTTTTGAATATAATGCTTCTGCTTGATAATAGTTTCCTGTTTTTCCTAAATCCTCAACAATTATTTTTCGCACTTTTTCAACTTCAGAAGTCACTATATAGGCCATTTTTGCGTTACCTAAACCATTAATTAACTTATTTATAACTATTCCTGTTGCATATAAATTTATTAATGCATACAATGCTTTTTCTGCACCAAAAATATATGCAGCTAGTAAAACTACTGTTGAATCTATTAGTATTAATGCTTGACCTATTGGAATTCTAAAAAATTTATTTAAAATTCCTGAAATTATGTCACTCCCACCTGTTGTTCCACCATTTTTTATAACTGTTCCTAATCCAATTCCCATTAAAAGTCCTCCATATAGAGTTCCTAGAAAAATATTACTGGGATTAGTAAAATCTATAATCTTATCTATTTCAGGTATAATCTTTTTTATTAATTCAACATTCAAAGATAAAAATGAAATTCCAGCTAAAGTTTTAGCTCCATAAGATTTTCCAAAAATTTTAACTCCTATTATAAATAGTGGTATATTTATAACAAATATTAATGTCCCTACAGGTATTCCTGTTATATAGTTTATTAAGATTGAAAGACCTGTTGCTCCACCTGGTGCCAAATTAGATGGGACTAAGAATGCATTTATAGCTATTGAAGCAATTAATGTCCCTATATAAATATAAATATACTCTCTCAAAATCTTAAATTTATTTCTTTTCAATTTAAATCCCCCGATTCTTAATCATTATAATTTTTATTTTTTAATTCTTTCAAGTAAACTTCTTCTGAGTTATACCCCATTCTCTTAGCCATAAGATTCATTACAGCTATCTCCACCATTGCAGCTGCATTTCTTCCAGAAGAGATATAAAGTTTTATTTTAGGAATTTCATTTCCTAATAAGACCTCTGTTGACTCTTGATAATCCATAGCTGTTAAATAATCTTCACTTTTTAATTCTTGAAGCTCAATTATCATATCAAGTCTTTTGCTAATTCTTACTGCCCCAACACCGTATAATGCTTTAACATCTATAATTCCTAATCCACGTATCTCCATAAAATATGGTAACTTTGATGCTCTTCCTGTTATATCACCTATCACACCTTTTTCAAATCTAACTGAATCATCTGCTATTAACCTATGCCCTCTATGAATAAGTTCTAAAGCAGTTTCACTTTTTCCAATTCCACTTTTTCCAGTTAACAAAACACCAAAACCATATAACTCTACAAAAACTCCATGAACTGATGTTGAAGGTGCAAAGTAATTTTCTAAATAAGCACTAAATGTAGCCACAACATGACTTGGTCTATCTAATTTTGTTTCTAATAATATAATTTTCTTTTCAATAATTTTATTTAAAAAATAATCGGGAATATTTTTTACTCCAGAAATTATAATAGCTGGAAAATCTTCATCTAAATATCTTTCTAAATTTTTTTCTTTATCTATTGTTGGTATACTATCTAAATATTTAAATTCAGTTTCTGTAAATAATTGCAATCCTTTATATCCGTCCTCACCATACATATCGAAATAACCAGTAAGAGCTAAAGATGGTCTGTAAACTCCTGTTGTTGTTATGTACTTATTATCTAAAAACTCTTCTCCATTTAAAACATTTAAATTAAATCTAGATTTTATATATCTAACTGGCATACTTGTTTTATCATTCACAACTAAACCTCTCTTTTTATTTTCTCTGTTTTCTTCAATTAACTTTTTAGATTCTTTCCAAAAATACTCTGCTGAATTTACTCCTGTTTTTTTCAATCGATAATTTATTGCTGCTGTTTCAATTATAATAGCTAAATTTCTCCCTTTTCTTACAGGTAATGTTACTTTCGGTATTTTAAATCCTAAGAATTCTTCATATACTTCATCTAATCCTAGCCTATCATAAAATTTTCTCTCATCCCACTTTTCAAGTTCAATTAATAAAGTAATTTTTTTTCTTTTTCTTGTGCTTTTTATTCCAAAATGTGTCGTAACATCTATATCATTACCATCTTTTCCAAAAAGATAGAAGTGACTATCACCATTTTCTTTATCTGCTGTATTAGATCCTAATATAAATCTATTAGCTATATTTTGAACTTTTAATCTAGTATCTGTTATAAATTTATGTCCTCTTTCTAAAAGTTCAACTGTTGCACCAAGTCTAGCATCTTCATATCCTTTTAAAAGTATTCCAACACCATATATATCAAGTAGTATACAATTATCAATTATAATCTCTTCAGCTAATACTTTTTGTAAATAAAATTTAGCATTCCTTATAAACTCTATAGTTTTATTATTTGATTTTAATACAGGTTTTTTATATCTCTTAGCTATTTCTACTATTTCATCCACTATATTATTTTCTACAGTTACGATTAATGCCGGAAAAGGATAACTTAAATATTTTTCAAGAATCTCTTTTCTTTTTTGTTTTTCCACTCTTTCTAAATACCCAATCTCTTTTCTACCTAAAACATTTATATTACTTTGTAGCTCTTCTCCTTCTGAAAAAAAACCACTTAATTCATAACCAACTCTATAGACACTTTGAGTTTTTATTTCTTTTTCCATATTTACATCTAATAGTGGAATCAACCCCAAAACATTTGCTAAATCATTAACTTTTGGAAATATTCTTGCTCTAATTCTTTCCATTCTAAGCTCCTCTAGTTATTTTTATAGAAATCTTTCTCTCTCTCTTTATATGTTCCATTGATTTTTTCTAAAAACATGTTTTTGTGTTGCTCTCTTTTTATGTATTCATTTCTTAAAATAATTATGTGCTCATATAAAAAATACCCAATCGCCATAACTACTACGAATGTAAAAATCTTAAAAAAAAATCTACCTCTCATTATTTCAATACTTCCTCTTTAAATTTACTCAATAAATAAAATGACCCACAAAGTAAAATGATTTTTTTATTTTCTACTTTAGATAAATTAAATGCTTCAACGATATTCTCTCTATAATCCTTATTTTGTTTATTAGATTTTTCAAATAACTCTAGAGCACTTTGGCCTCGAGGATTTTCAGATAATGATGTAAATATAATTTTACTTACATTTTCTTCTAAAATTTCTAATATTTTTTTAGAATCTTTATCCTTTAATATTGAAACTATTGCCACAATCTCATTTTTTTTAAATCCTTTTTTTAAAGTATCACAAAGTGTTTTCATACCATCTTCATTATGAGCTCCATCTAGTACAATAACATTTTTATCAGTAGATATTATTTCAAATCTACACTGCCATTTTACATTTTCTATACCTTTTTGTATTACATCTGGCTTTATTCCTAACTCACTTAAGACTTCATAAGCACATAAAAAGTTTTTATATTGATAATCTCCAAATAATGAAAAATTATACAATGTATTATTTATTTCAATAACCGTTTTATATTTTGTAAAATCTAAAAAATATTTAAAGTTTTTATATTTCTCAATTACATTTACATATATTTTAGTTTTTTCTTCGATTCCTTTTAGAAATTCTAAATCAGAACTTCCTACAATAACTTTAGAGTTTTTCTTTATTATTCCAGCTTTTTCACAAGCTATTTCATATATATTTTTTCCTAAAAAATCAGTATGATCTAGACTAACATTTGTAATTACACAAATATCTCCCTCAATAACATTAGTTGCATCAAATCGTCCACCCATACCAACTTCTATTACTGCATACTCTACTTTTTTATCAGAAAAATATTTAAACATCATCGCTGTGGTAACTTCAAAAAATGTTGGAGTTAATTTTAAATTTTCAACTATTGATTTTACATAGGCATAATAATATGCTATATCTTTATCGCTTATTTCAATACCATTAATTGATATTCTTTCATTAAATTTTAAAATATGGGGGGATGTATATTTCCCAACTTTTTTTCCATCTTCTATTAATACCTGCTCTATTGTTGTCGATGTTGAGCCTTTTCCATTTGTTCCTGCTACATGAATAGTCTTATAATCTTTTTGAGGATTTCCCATAGCTTCGCAAATATCTTCAATATTTTTCAAACCTAGTTTTATTCCATGCAGTGAATAGGAATATAACTCGTTCAATAGTTTTTCAATATCCATACATTTCCCCCTTAATATACAATTTATATTAGTTCTAACATTCCTTCTATTATTATTTTTGAATTTTGTGCTGCTAATTTCACAAATTCATCAAAATTCATATTTGCATCGTGATTAGCTTTATCTGATATTGATCTTATTATTACAAAAGGTTTGTTTAAAACATAACATACATGAGCTACTGAAGCTCCTTCCATCTCTGTACACTCACCTACAAATGTATCTCTTAACCATTTTATTTTATCGTTTGATGCTACAAATTCATCTCCACTTACAATTGTTCCTGTAAATACTCTTTCTTTTCCAAAATTCTTTTCAGCAACTTTTTTAGCTAATTCTATTAACTCTTTATCAGCTTTAAATTTAGAGTTCTCCATTCTAGGTATTACTCCATAATCATATCCAAATGCTGTACAGTTAAAATCATGCTCTATTAAATCTGTTGATACAACTATATCTCCAATATTTATATCTGGATTCAAGCCTCCAGCTACACCAGTAAATAAAACTTTATCAACTTTAAACTCCTGTATTAATAGTGTTGAACATATTGCTGCATTTACTTTTCCTATTCCACACTCAACCAATACAATCTCTTTTCCTAATAAAGTTCCTCTATAAAACTTATATCCTCCTAGCTCCCTAGTTTCATTTAAAACCATAGCTTCTTTTAATTGAATTACCTCTTCATTCATTGCACCAATTATCCCTAATAACATTTTTCCTCCTAGCCTTTTATATTCTCATTTTTTATTTTTTTATAAAGTTTCCATCTATCATGAAACCACATCCATTGATTTGGATGATTTTTTATTATATTTTCTATTATATTCATCATAAGTTGAGTATTAACTTTAACATCATTTTTAAATGAGTTTGTTCTAACTAACTCTAACTCTTTTGTAAAATATGTTGTGCAAGTGTTATTCTCATGCATTACATTATAACCTATAACTATTGGTAAATTATGTTTTAATGCTATATTTATAGCCCCTGTTGGTGAAACTGTCTCTTCTCCAAAAAAATTTACTGTTGCTCCTTTATCTCTGTGATCTGAAAATAATGCTATTATATTTTTCTCTTCTATCTGTTCCAATAATTCTCTAGATGTTTGCTTAGATTTTTTTAGTAATATTACATTTAATTTTCTTCTTGCTTCTGTTATAAAATTATCTATATATGGATTTCTTTGAGCTTTCGCTACAGTTACACTTTTATATTTCTCACCAGCTTTTAAGGTAGCTTCCATATTTCCCATATGTATAAGAGCAACAACAATTCCATTCCCGTCTTCTTTTACAGAAGATACTCGATTAAAATCCTCTAACTCTACATTTGTTTTTAAATAATCCTCAAACCATAATGTTGAAATAAAGGCTTTTGCCATTATTTTATACGATTCTTTTGCTATTTTTTTTCTTTCTTTATATGTCTTATCTGGAAAAGCCAGCTTTAAATTTGCCAAAGCTATTAATCTTCTCTTTTTTATAAGATAATAACCTAGAATTCCTAACCTCTCAGCAAATTTAAACCTTGTTTTTTCTGGAAATAGAAGTAAAATATAACGAAAAATTTTAAATATTAAATACTGAATTTTATACATTTTTTTATCACCTATCTCTATTAATTTAACAAATTTATTATATCATAGAATAGAAAGTTATGCTATTTTTATAAGAAAGGGTGAGCTTTCGCTCACCCTTCATTAAAATACTATAACCATTACATTCTCATCCGGTCTTTGTTCATTAGATTTTCTATTAACTTTTCCATTTGTTACCCAATCAAAAAGAAATTTAATGTGTGATTCCATATTTCTAATACATTTTCTAGTTCCCTCAACGGTTCCTAATGTTCCATCTTTTTCTCTTAAGAAAAAGTCTCTATTTATATTTTCTTCAAAATTAATTGGTGTTCCATGAATATATCCTCCACCTGAAAAACGTATTGCATATTTTGCCATTCCAGCTGCATTATTATATTCATCTCTATAACCCATCTCATATTTCAAGGCAGGAACTATAAAGTATCCTTTAGGAGTATCAAATCCTAAAGTACTTTCCATACCTGTTTTGTTTAATGTATAAGAGATTAACTCCCACTGACCTTCAGAATTTTTTTGAAAAATACCTTGATTTTCATTTTCTAAGTCAATTACAATAGCTTTTCTAAAGTTTGCATTTACTGCTGGATATCTTGTTATAACATTTTTACTTACTTTTAATGGCTTTTCAGCTATTGAAAGTGCATTTACATATACATCATTTCCACTTGTAGATTCTATTGACATCAATGATCTATCAGGTATAAATATTGTTTCTCCATTATAACTTGCTCTAGCATTTTGATCTGCTGAAACTCCATATTTATCCTTAACTCTACTCATATTTTGATTACTAGGATTTGGAACATACGTATTTATTGATACCAGTTCTTTTCCTTTTGCTGATTCTGATTGTAAAAATTGTGATAACTTATGTAATCTATTGTTCATCTCTTCGAATTTAAATCTTCTTAATGTAACTAACATTGCTGAAATATATCCCTGAACTCTATTTCCATTTTTATCTTTTAACTCTACTTTATACCACTCATTTCCACTCGATTCAACTTTTTCTAAAACTTTTAATTTTGTATTAAATGGAAATCTTACAATCTCTTTAGAATATATTGATGAATCTTGTCTAATTGGTGCATCTACACTTTTTATAAAAACATAGTTTAAATATTCTGGCTCAGCCTCATTATTCATTATATTTACGTGAACACTCATTGGTATTACATTTTCGTACTTCTCTTTTAACGTTTTAGTAACAGCATGAAGTGGTTTTGATAAAAAAGTAAGTCCTAAAATCATAATCCCTAAAGAGATTAATTTGCTTTTTTTCATTATAACCCACCTATTTTAATTTCGATTCCATTAGTTCTGTAACTATCTTTGGATTTGCCTTACCTTTTGATAATTTCATAACTTGTCCAATTAATCCTTTTAAAACTCTTGGCTTTCTACCTTCATCAGAGTTTTTAAAGTCTTCTACCATCTTAGGATTTTCAGCTAACACTTGATCTACTATTCCTTCAATCTCTCCTAAGTCAACAACCTGTATCATCCCTTCTTCCTTTACTATAATTTCTGGATCTCTAGCATCATTTAATTTTATAGTAAATAACTCTTTCGCTATTTTAGAAGAGATAACTTCTTTTTGAATAAGATTTATTATTTTTCCTAAATCTTCAGAATTTATCTTAGATTCCTCTATAGATTTTCCACTCTCTTTTAATTCTCTTAAAACTTCTGTCATTATCCAGTTTGATGAAAGTTTAGCATTATTAGTAACTTTTACCACTCTCTCAAAATAATCAGCCAGCTCAATCTCATCTGTTAATATATTTGCATCATATTCTGGTAATGCATAAGTTTCAATAAATCTTTTTAATTTTGCCGATTTTGATTCAGGCATTAATTCTTTTACTCTTTCAATTTCCTCATCTTTTATAACAAGCTTTGGAAGATCTGGTTCAGCAAAGTATCTATAGTCCATTGCATCCTCTTTACTTCTCATTATTCTTGTTACTTGAGCGTCATCATCCCAAAGTCTAGTTTCTTGATCAATAGTTCCACCGTTTTCGATAGCCTCAATCTGTCTTCCTATCTCATAGTCAATAGCTCTTGCAACTGCTTTAAATGAGTTTAAGTTTTTTACTTCGACTCTTGTACCAAAAACTTTACTTCCTTTTTCCATAACAGATATATTTGCATCACATCTTAGAGATCCTAATTCCATCGATACATCACTTATTCCAGTATACTTTATTGTACTTTTTAAAAGGTTTAAATACTCATAAGCTTCTTCAGAACTTCTTAAATCTGGTTCAGATATTATTTCTAAAAGAGGCATTGATGCTCTATTGAAGTTTATTAATGATTCAGACCCTGCATGTATAGATTTTCCTGCATCCTCTTCTATTTGTATTCTAGTAATTCCAACAGTGAACTCTCTACCTGAATTTAACTTTACATCTAAAAATCCTTTTTCACAATATGGTTTTTCAAATTGAGTAATCTGATAATTTTTAGGAGTATCTGGGTAGAAATAATTTTTTCTATCAAATCCACTTACATTATTGATTTTACAATTTAAAGCTAATGCCGCTTTTACAGCATATTCAACTACTTTTTTATTTAACTTTGGTAACGCTCCTGGATGTCCTAAACATATTGGACATGTATGTGTATTTGTTGGTGAATTATCATAGTCTGCACTACATCCACACCAAACTTTTGTTCCTGTTTTTAATTGAAGGTGTACTTCAAGTCCTATTACCGATTCCCACTGTCTCGCCATTACACTCTCTCCTTTATCGCTTTTTCAAAAGCATCTCCTGCTTTTAAGATATCTTTTTCTCCAAATGCTTTTCCTAATAATTGTATTCCAACTGGTAGTCCTTCAGTCATTCCTGCTGGTATTGAAATTCCTGGTATTCCTGCTAGGTTTGCTGGTATCGTAAAGATATCCTCTAAGTATAACTCTACCGGAGTCTTTTTAGCATCCAATCTAAAAGCAGGTCCTGGTGTTACTGGAGTGAATATAATATCAACCTTTTCAAAAGCTTTATCAAAGTCATTTTTTATTAATCTTCTAACTTTTTGAGCTTTTTTAAAATATGCATCAAAGAATCCTGCACTTAAAACATATGTTCCTATCATAATTCTTCTTTTAACTTCATCTCCAAATCCTTCACTTCTAGATTTTGTATATAATTCATCTATATTTGAAGCATTTTTTGTTCTATGCCCATATCTAACACCATCAAATCTAGCTAAATTCGAACTAGCTTCTGCAGGAGCTAATACATAGTACGTTGGAGCTGCATATTTTGTATGTGGTAACGATATTTCTACTATCTCTGCACCTAAAGATTTAAAAGTTTCTAAAGCTTCATCTACAACCTTTTTTACTCCTGGATTTAGGCCCTCTATGAAGTATTCTTTCGGCACACCAATCTTCATTCCTTTTATATCTCCAGTTAAATAATCTAAATAATTTGGAACTTCTACTTCTTCAACTGTAGAATCGTAGTCATCTATCCCTGCTAATGTATTTAAAGCTAAAGCAACATCTTTAACTGTTTTAGCAAACGGACCAATCTGGTCTAAAGATGACGCAAATGCCATAAGACCATATCTAGAGATTCTTCCATAAGTTGGTTTTAATCCAACTACTCCACAAAATGATGCTGGCTGTCTGATACTTCCTCCTGTATCTGATCCTAGAGATATATAACATTGATTTGAAGCAACCGATGTCGCTCCTCCTCCACTACTTCCACCAGGAACTCTATCTAAATCCCAAGGATTTTTAGTTGTTTTTTCATAAGCAGATGTTGTTGTTGTTGAACCCATAGCGAATTCATCCATATTTGTTTTTCCAATTATTATAGCATCTGCATCTTTTAATTTTTTTACAACTGTTGCGTCATATATTCCTTCATATCCTTCTAGTATCTTAGAAGCTGATTGTGATGGTTCTCCAATTGATACCATATTATCTTTTATCGCTACTGGAATTCCTGCTAAAGCTCCTACAGTTTCTCCATTTTTTATTTTATAATCAACTACTTTTGCTTCTTCTATCGCTTTTTCTTTTCTAAGAGATACAAAACTTCCAATCTCACCATCAGTTTCTTCTATTCTATCAAAAATAGCTCTAACAACCTCTTCAGATGTTAGTTCTCTATTTAATATTTTTTCTTTTATTTCAAAAGCTGTTAACTCGTATATCTTTTTCACAGAAAAATCCTCCTTTAAAATTTATTCTCCAACTACTTTAGGTACTATTAATGCTCCATCCTCTGAAGCAGGTGCATTTTTCATAGCTTCCTGGACAGTTAGAGACTCTCTTATTATATCTTCTCTTAACTTAACTCCAGTTTCATGAATTTGTACTAATGGTTCTACCTCATCAGTATTTATTTCACCCAAAACATCTATATACTCCAATATATTATTTAGGTCTGCTTGGAATCTTATAATTTCCTCTTCATTAAATTCTAATCTTGCTAATTTAGCAACATTTAGAACCTCTTCTCTTGTTAAAGACATCTATCTTCCTCCTATATTCTATAATGATTTTAAATACTTTATCTCTTGTGATGTTAGTTTTCTATATTTTCCTAACTCTAAATTTCCTAAATTTATCTTTCCAATAGCTTCTCTTCTTAAATATACTACTGGATGTTTTACTGCATCAAACATTCTTCTAACTTGACGATTTTTTCCCTCTCTAATAGCTATTATAACTTCACTTCTACCTTGAGCTCTCTTTAATATCTTTGTCTTAGCTGGTAATGTTTGTCCATCTTCTAAGTTTATACCTTTTGCTAATTTTGAAAGATCTTTATCTCTTATTTCACCTTTTACAATTGCAAAATACTCCTTATAAACTTCTCCTTTTGGATGTATAACTTTATTAAAGATATCTCCATCATTTGTCAAAATTATTGCACCTTCAGTATCAGCATCTAATCTTCCTATTGGATATAATCTTTCTTTAGTATCTATTAAATCTGTAACTGTCTTTCTTCCTCTATCATCTTTTGAAGCACTTAAAACACCTTTCGGTTTATTCAATAAAAAATAAACTTTATTTTCTGATTTTGGTTTTTCAAATAGCTGTCCTTTTATATAAATCTTATCTTTATCCGTAACTTTTTGTCCTGGTGTTACATCATTTCCATTAACTTTTATATCACCATTTTCAACAAGCTTATCTATCTCTCTTCTTGACGCATAACCACTCTGGGCTAAGTACTTATTTATTCTCATTGGTTCCATTTAATTTCTCCTTCATATCTTCATATTGTGGTAGTTCTTCTACCGATGAAATTCCTAGGTAACCTAAAAACTTATCTGTTATTTCATATAAATTTGGTCTTCCTATAGTTTCTCTTTTTCCACAAATTCTTATAAACTTTCTTTCCTCTAAGGTTTGGACTACTCTATCTGTGGAAACACCTCTTACTGCTTCTATTTCACTCTTAGTTATAGGTTGACGATAAGCTATTATTGATAATGTTTCTAAGGCAGCATTTGATAATTTTTTAGGTTTTACATCTTGTTTAAAATAGAGATTTACTATTTCTCCACATCTTGGATTTGTTATTAAATACACAATTTCTTGATCTATTTCAATATTTATTCCCGTATTAAATCGCTCTTTTTTTAACTCTTCTAAAATTTGTAGAATTTTTTCTATAGATACTGAAAAAAACTTACTTAAATCTCTTACTTTTATTTCGTCTCCACCTAATAAAAGTATCGACTCTATCTGTTCCTTTATACCAATTATTTCTTCTTTAATCATATTAATCCCCTATATTGAATATTTATCAAATATAAATATACTTCTTCTAAATCTAATTCATTATATTTTTCATTATAATTGATAAAATAATCTATATTATAAAATATTTTATCACTTTCAACTATATAATTATTTTTATATAGTAATAGTGATAAACTTAAATTAGCTTTACTATCTATATTATCATCTTTTTTTAATAATCTAATCAAATTTTTTGTATTTTCTAATAATTTATTTATATTTTTTATTTGATTCTCTTGTGATAAAATATCTAAATATTTTATATAGTTATTATTTTTAATAATTCCAGAAGAATTCAATATTTCTTTTTTTACTTTTTTACTTATATCTTCTTTCATTAATTCTATTTCATTAAATAACAACTCATTGTTTTGTAATTTTTCTATTTCTAATAAAAAATTATAAAATACCAGACTATTTTCTAACCAATCGCCCTCTTTATTTATTATACTTTTATAAGATTCTTGAATATCATCTTTAACTTTTATAAAATTATTCTTTAATAATATTTTAATATTTTTATTTTCTTTCAAATTAGATAATTTTATATAATAATAATATGTAAACATATTTTGAATACTATCGCCTCTATCAAAGTTAAATTCAGGAATCACTCTTTCTCTATTTAATATACCATTTAAATATATGACTTTCAATTGCTCCATATACTTTGCTCTACTCATGTTCATATTTAAACTATTTTGATTACTAAAAGATATCAAATAAAGTTTCTTTATTTGATTAATAACTGTTTCTCTTAAATAATAATATTTTTTATTAAAGTTATTCCAAAACTTTTGTTCTCTAGCCATAACTTCTGAAAAAGAAATATTTAAAAATCTTGGTTTCTTTTTACTAAATACGATTTCTAAGGAGTCATCTTTTTTATTCTTAATATCTTTTACTAAGTATATTCGTTCATTCAATCCTTTTAATAAAGTAGTTTCTAATGACTTTACTTTAAAGTTTTCAAAATCTCTTTCTGTCGCCACAAGAATATTAGATTTATTATCTTTCGAGAAATTCAACATATCATATTTATAATATCCATCTTTATTCTCGATATTTCCTTCTAAGATTAATGGAGAAAATTTATAAACTAACTTATATGGCTCATTCCATTTAACACCATTTAAATTAGTATAAATAAATATATCATTCTTATTTTCATTGGATAATATTATATACGATTCCACAATATTATCATTTATGTTGTATTTCATATAAAAAATATTCTTACCATCTATAAATTTTGTTTGCGTATAGTAATTTCTTGCTCTATATATTTTATAATCTTTTATTAATAATATTTGTAAATTTGATAGTACATCCTTACTAAATTCTCTAGCTTTTACATTTGTTAAAATATTATTTTTGCCATCATAAAAAAGAGCTATCTCACCATTTGTGATGAGATAGTTCGCTCTCAATATTGAAGATACAAATAAAATTAGTAATATTACTCTCTTCATAATGCCTCTTTTTAATAGTCACTTTCAGGAGAAATTAAAACTCTTTTATATTTATCAAATTCTTTTAAAAGTTGTTGAATTCCATTTACAACTGCATTTAAAGGATCTTCTGCAACAGTAACCTCTAAACTTAAGCTCTCAGCTATTCTCTTATCAATTCCTCTTAATAGAGCTCCTCCTCCAGCTAAATAAATTCCTTTTCTTTTTATATCAGAAGATAATTCTGGTGGAGTTTTTTCAAGAATACCTTTTATCTCTTCTATTATTAAAACTACAGCTTCTTCTAAAGCTTCAGCAATTTCAGATGAATAAACTTTTACATTTTTAGGTAATCCACTTAATGCGTTTCTTCCGCTAATTTCAATAAAAATATCCTCTTCTAAATCTGTTACTGCTCCAACTGCAATTTTTATCTCTTCAGCTGTTTTTTCACCAATAAATAGGTTATGTTTCTGTCTAATGTAATCTATGATTAAAGAATCAAATTTATCTCCAGCTATTTTTAAAGATGATGTTTTCACTATTCCTGCTAAAGATATTACTCCAATCTCAGTAGTTCCACCACCAATATCAACAACCATATTTCCTTCTGGCTCAAATATATTTAATCCAATTCCTATCGCTGCTGCCATAGGCTCTTCTATCAAATAAGCTTCTCTCGCTCCAGCTTCTCTTGTTACATCCATAACAGCTCTTTTTTCTACTTGAGTTACTCCAGCTGGAACACATATAATAACTCTTGGACTTGACAAACTTTTTCCTCTATTTACAATTTTATAAAACTCTCTTAACATCTTTTCAGTTATTTCATAATCTGCAATAACTCCATTTTTAAGAGGTCTTATGGCCTCAACTGTATGAGGTGTTCTTCCTATCATTTGTTTAGCTTTATCTCCAACCTCAAAAATATCTTTTGTTTTTGTATTAATTGCTACAACTGATGGAGCATTCATTATGATTCCTTTATTTTTTACACAGATTAATGTGTTTGAAGTTCCTAAATCTATTCCTAAATCATCTGAAAATATTCCTAAAACTTTTCCAAATATTTTTTTCATTACAACTCTCCTTAAATTAATTTATATTTTATTTAAACTTTCTATTGGTATTTTTAAATTGTTTAAAGTTTTTATAAAATGATTTATTGGAAACCCCATAATTGCAAAGAAATCTCCATCTATTTTATCTACAAAAATTGAACCTAATCCTTGAATTCCATAAGCTCCAGCTTTATCCATAGGTTCTCCACTCTCTATATACCACTTTATCTCTTCATCACTTATCGGCTTAAAATAAACTGTACTTTCGACAGAATTTGTTATTTTTATATTTTTCTCTAAATTTATCAATGTATAAGCTGTTATCACTTCATGACTTTTTCCAGAAAGAGACTTTAACATTTTCTCAGCATCCATTTCATTCTTAGGTTTTCCTAAAATCTTCCCATCTATTACAACAACTGTATCAGCTCCTACAACAAAATCTTTTGGATTTTCCACAGCTACTGCCATAACTTTTTTTAAGGAAATATCTTTTATTTGTTCCACAATCTCTATTTTATCACTTATTTCTTCTATATCCTTACTTTTAATTTGCAGTTGAAATCCCAACTGTGCTAATATCTCTTTCCTTCTCGGGGATTTGGATGCTAATATCATCGTCTTCATTTATCCTTTCTACATCATCTTTTTTATCATCTTCTATAACTATATTTTCTAAATTTTCTTCAAATTCTTCAGAAATATTTACCTGTAATATCAACTCATTTTCAGTATTTCCTTCTAATTCAACTTCTTCTATTTCCATTTCTAAACGATCTTTTTCTTGATAAGCTTTTTGAATATTACATATTTCATCATAAATATCTTTTTCTAGCTTAGCTTGTTTCTCTAATCTAATTTGCTCCTCTTTTAATCTTCTTTCCTCTCTAACTCTAAAAATTTGTCCTTTAATAAAATTAATAACTGATACAATTAATTTTCTTATCATTTTTCCACAAATCACAATCATAGAAAGAAAAATTATAAAA
The DNA here is from genome assembly GCF_022430525.1 of Cetobacterium somerae. NCBI lineage: Bacteria > Fusobacteriati > Fusobacteriota > Fusobacteriia > Fusobacteriales > Fusobacteriaceae > Cetobacterium > Cetobacterium somerae. Next base: position 1,500,137 of record NZ_CP092519.1, read on the forward strand.
ATCAAACTACCTGCAAATACATTAGTTTTAACATTTGGAAATATTTTTAAAAATGTATATAATTCAATATAACCTAAGTTAATATTTAATAGACCAACTTGAATAACATACTGTTGAATCGAATCTATTGTTTTTTCTGTTTGTTCTTTTAAACTATCTAATAAGTAAAGATATCCCGTAGCTATTCCCAAAATAATCATAAAAAATAATCTTGTTTTCAAAACAACTCTTTTATTTGGATTTTTCATAAACATTGAAAAACCATAACCCACTAAAAATATCCACAGTAATTTTTCATATATTCCAAAATATTCTTTTATATATAGATATATATTATTTATTTGCAAAAGATTAGGATAAAAATATCCTAAAAAAAAGTAAATCAATGAAATTATATATATATATTTAAAACTAAATAACCACTTTATTTTTTTCATTCAAGCACCTTTTTATTAAACTTTTTTCATATTATTGTACCATAGAGATATATAGTTTTCAAGCAATTAAGATTTGGATAAAAAAAAAGTAGACTTCGTTGAAGTCTACTGTTATTACTCATAAAGTGGTGCGAGAGGAGGGACTTGAACCCTCACGTCGAAACGCCAGATCCTAAGTCTGGTGCGTCTGCCAATTCCGCCACCCTCGCAGTGGTGCCGCTTATCGGAGTCGAACCAATCACCTACTGATTACAAGTCAGTTGCTCTACCAGATGAGCTAAAGCGGCTTTTATTTACTTTATAAAAAATTAATGGCGGGAGTGACGAGGGTCGAACTCGCGACCTCATGCGTGACAGGCATGCGCTCTAACCAACTGAGCTACACCCCCATTAATGGTGGAAACAACTGGACTTGAACCAGTGACCCCCTGCTTGTAAGGCAGGTGCTCTCCCAACTGAGCTATGCTTCCAATGGTACCCCGTAGGGGAATCGAACCCCTGTTTATAGAGTGAAAATCTATTGTCCTTACCACTGAACGAACGGGGCAGTGGTAAATGGTGCGTCATACTGGGCTCGAACCAGTGACAACACGATTAAAAGTCGTGTGCTCTACCATCTGAGCTAATGACGCATCTTTGTATGGAGCGGGAGACGAGGGTCGAACTCGCGACATTCAGCTTGGAAGGCTGACGCTCTACCAACTGAGCTACTCCCGCATCACTTACAAAGATATAGTACCACAATTTATATTGTTTGTCAACAAAGTTTTTTTATTTTTTTAAAATAATTTTTTCCTTTACTTCACCTTGATTATGAACTCTATCTACTGGAGCTATTTTATAATAGTAAGTCTTATTTTTTTCAATATTTTTATCTAAATATTTTAATCCATATTTTCTTTTTACAGTAGCTAAAAGATATTTAGAGTTTTTTTCGTCAAACTCTTTATTTGTACTTCTATATATAGCATAGTAATCAGCATAATTATTAGCTGGGTCATCCCAACTCAAAAGAACTCCATCTTTTATAATTTTTGCTTTTATATTAGTCACTGGTTTTGGAGCTATAATATCTATCCATGGACTTGTTGGAGGTAATATTTGTGTTTCATAAACTTTTTCTTTTAAATTTGTTTTAATATTCAAGCTATTTTTTTGAATCTTATCAAATCCAAAGAATACACTTCCATGAACATTCTCAAAATTTCTATTATACTTTATTTGATCTATAAGTTCATTCTCGTTTCTCCAAGCTTTATTACTTCCAATTTTATAAGCTGCATGACCTATATACAAATGAACATTGCTATTCTTAACTTCATTTATCCACCAATTAACTAAAATATCGTACTGAGCAACTTTTAAATTAAAATCCCAATATATTTGCGGAACTATATAATCTATCCATTCGTTTTGTATCCATGTCCTTGTATCTGCATATAAAGTATCATAATTTTCTGCACCTGCTCTTGTTGCTGACCCAGTTGGATCTTTATCGTTATTTCTCCAAACTCCAAAAGGACTTATTCCAAATTTTACATATGGTTTTGCCTTTTTTATTTTTTTCGATAATTCCATCACAAAAGTATCTGTATTTTTTCTTCTCCAGTCATCAATTTTCATTCCTTTTCCATATAATTTATAAGATTTATTATCACCAAAAGGAACAACTTTTTTATTTTTATCTAGCACTGGATATGGATAAAAGTAATCATCCATATGAACACCATCAATATTATAATTTTTTACAACATCAACTATAACATCCTCTGTAAATTCTCTAGCTTTTGGATTTCCAGGATCATAATAATATTTTCCACCATATTCAATAACCCAGTTAGGATTTTTTTTAGCTACATGATTTTCAGGAATTTTTTCATTATTTTTTAATGTTATTCTATATGGATTAAACCATGCATGAAATTCTAAATTTCTTTTGTGAGCTTCCTCTACAAAAAACTCTAAAGGATCATATCCTGGATCTTTACCACTTTCTCCAGTTATATATTTAGACCATGGTTCTTTATTAACTTTTTTATAAAATCTATCTGCTGTAGGTCTTACCTGCATTATTATAGCATTCATATTCAAACTTTTTATTTCATCTAAAATATCAATATACTCTTGTTTTTGTTCTTCAATACTTAACCCTTGTTTAGAAGGCCAGTTTATATTATCAACTGTTGCTATCCAAACTCCTCTGAACTCTCGCTTATTATCTTTACTAAAAACAAAAGAAAAACTTATTAAAAACAAGCAAAGTAAAAAAGTTAATTTTTTCATAGAATCACTCCTATCCCTTTATTATTGAAAACTTACCCTTTAGTTCATCCTTTAAAGTACAGATAAAGTCAATTTTATTTCCCATAATTAAAGGGATAATTATCTCTCTTTTATCATTTGTAACTATTCTTATTATAACTTGTAATCTATTTCCTTTTCCTACTACTCCTTCTTTCATAGTACATGTATCTATTTCATCAAAAGATAGATTCAATCCTTGACCTAAGATTTTTTTATTTTCACAATCTAAAATTATTTTATATTTAAAAAGATTTTTTAAATGTTTAAATCCTAAAAACAATAGTAATGTAGCTATTCCTATGTATGGTATGCTAAAATTCTTTGTATACCCTATATATCCTTGAAGAGCCCCAATTAATATAAGTGGTACTCCTGTTCCTAACCATACAATCATTTTTTTACCTTCAAGTGTATACTTCTTTAATGGTTTATATTGTACTTTTGTCTTTTCTATTTTTTTTATAAAATCATCATAAAAAAACATTTATCCTCCTCATTTAATAATGAAGAAAAGTAGAGAATATTCTCTACTTTTCTATTCAATTATTATTTAATTATTTTACTAATTCCATTATATCTTCAGGTTTATAATCTAGGTTATGAACAGCATTTATATATCTAACTGTTTTACTTTTTCCTCTTATAACTAAAGTTTGAGTTCTAGCTATATTCCCTTTTCTTTTTACACCTTCTAAAAGATCTCCACTTGTTATTCCTGTTGCTGAGAAAATAACTTCATCATCTTTTACAAGATCATCCATCTTTAAAACATCTCCTACTCTTAGTCCCATCTCTTCACATCTAGACTTTTCATATGCAGATATTTTATCATTTTCTAATGACACACCTTTTACTTCACTTCTTAATTTTAATCTAGCTTGCATATCTCCACCTAAAGCCTTGATTACAGCAGCTGATATAACACCTTCTGGAGCTCCACCTATACCGTAAAGTACATCTACATCTGAATCTACAACTGATGTTAATATTGATCCTGCTACATCTCCATCTGGTAAAGCATAAACTTTAATATTTAAATCTTGTAAATCTTTTATTATAGTTTTATGTCTTGGTTTATCTAATACTACTACTGTTAACTCGTTTAATGGTTTATTTAAAGCTTTACAGATATTATCTATATTTTCCATCAAAGGTTTTGATAAATCAATTACACCTTTTGCTTCAGGACCTACTATTAATTTTTCCATATACATATCTGGAGCTTTTAAAAAGCTACCTTTATTCCCTACTGCTAAAACAGCAATTGCATTAGCTTGCCCTTGCGCTGTCATTCTTGTTCCTTCAACCGGATCTACAGCAATATCCACTTGTGAATATCTTTCTTTATCAGGAGAATCTATTCCTACCTTTTCACCGATGTATAGCATAGGAGCTTCATCAATCTCTCCCTCTCCTATTACAATCTCCCCTTGAATTTTTATCCCATTTAGTACAGTTCTCATAGCATCTACCGCTGCTTGATCTGCTGCCTCCTTATCTCCTCTACCTACCCATTTGTAAGCTGCTAAGGCTGCTGCTTCTGTAACTCTAGCAAACTCTAAAGCTAACTCTCTTTTCATTTTTCCTCCTACTTTGTTTCAATTAATCTATAAATTTTTTCTCCTGGTAAAACCATTTGGAGTTGATTCCTAGCTACTTTTTCTCTGTAAAAGGGATTATTTATATTCTCAATCATTTCATCATATCTAACAATTAAGCTTTCAATCTCTTTTTTTTGTTTAATCTTTATCTCTTGCTCCATTTTTAACTTATCGATTTTAACAAATGATCTAAATATATTTTGTCCTAAAAATGCAAAATGTATAACTAACGGGACTATCCAAAGTAGATTTTTCATTAGTTTTTACCTACCTCTTTTTTCAAAAGTTGTAACTTTTTAGATACCATTCTTTTAGCTACTGGTGATATTTTATCTACAAATAAAATAGCCTCTAAATGATCATATTCATGTTGGAAAGCCCTTCCTAAAAGTTCTGTTCCCTCTTCTATTACCTCTTCACCCTTTTCATTTAAATACTTTATCTTTACTGTCACTGATCTTTTTACAGGTTTATAAATTCCTGGAACACTTAAACATCCTTCATCTATATTTTCAACAGTATCTGACAACTCTATTAATTCTGGATTTATAATCTTTCTTACAATTCCATCTCCAATGTCAATTACAAACATTCTCTTGCTTATTCCAACTTGTGGTGCTGCAAGTCCTACTCCATTTGCTTCGTGCATTGTTTCTACCATATTATCTAAAATTTCAAGTATCTCTGGTGTTATTTCTGTTACTGGTTCAGCTACAGTTCTTAAACATTCATTTCCATATATTTTTATGTCGTATAACATGTATTTTCCTCCAATTCTCTTTTTTTTCAATATATATTATATCATATTAGATTAATCGGGTCTACATCAACAACTATTCTATATTTTTTATTCTCTATTTTTTTCAGTTTATTTTCTAAAAATATTTTATACTCATTGATTTCTATTCTATCCCCTTTTATAAATATATTACATCTATATCTTCCTTTTACTTTATAAACTAATGATTTCATAGGTCCATAAAGTTCTACCTTTTCATGTTCAATCTCTTTAAATACTAAATGACAATACTCCTCTAATCCATTCTCCTCATTTGAAGATATCCCAATATTTATTATTTTGGAAAATGGAGGATAAAAAAGTATCTCTCTTTTCTCTATCTCTTTTTCATAAAAATTTATATAACTATTTTCTTGAATTTTTTCTATTATATAGTTTTCAGGTTGATAAGTCTGAATTATAACTTTCCCTTTTTTTTCTCCTCTTCCAGCTCTTCCTGCTACTTGAGTTATCATTTGATATGTTCTTTCGCCTGATCTAAAATCAGGAATACTCATTATTGTATCTGCATTTATTACTCCAACTAAAGTTACATTGGGAAAATGTAATCCTCTGGATATCATTTGAGTTCCAATCATAATATCATATTTGCCACCTAAAAAATCATTATACATATTTTCATAAAAATTCTTTTCTTTTGAAACATCACCATCAACTCTAATTATGTTTACAGGAAATCTTTTTCGAAGTTCCTCTTCTACTCTTTCAACTCCACGTCCACTAAAGGATATATTTTTACTTCCACACTTAGAACAATGACCTAAAAATCTTTTTGATATACCGCAATAGTTACACTTTAAGCTATTATTACTTGCATAATAGTTTAATTTTATAGAACAATGTTCACACTCTTCCATATGTCCACACTCTTGGCATTGAACCAATGTAGAGTATCCTTTTCTATTTAGAAGAAGTATTATTTGCTCTTTTCTTAAAAGTGCTCCTCTTATTTCTTCTAAAAGCTTTTCACTGAAAAAGCTATCTTTTTCTTCTTTCATATCTACAATCTCTATCTCTGGTAATTTTGCATCCTTATATCTATGATCTATTTCAAAAAGTTGAAATATCCCTTTTTTAGCGTAATAGTAACTTTCAATTGATGGTGTTGCTGAACCTAAAACTACTTTTGCATTTTCTAATTCAGCTTTTTTTATAGCTACATATTTTGCATTATATCTTGGTGTACTATCTTGCTTATAACTATTTTCATGCTCTTCATCTACAATAATATATTCAAGATTTTTTACGGGAGCAAAAATTGCTGATCGAACTCCTAAAACAACCCTTTTATCACCTGTATATATACTATACCACTCTTTAGCTCTTTCTATATTAGACAATCTACTATGAAGTATTGCAACCTCTTCTCCAAACTCTTTTTTAAATCTTTTTACCATTTGAGGAGTTAAAGATATTTCTGGAACTAAAAATATTGATCCTTTTCCATTTTCTAAAGCTCTCTTTATAAGTTGTATATATATCTCAGTTTTTCCTGATCCTGTTACTCCTCTTATTAAAAAATGCCTTTTATTTGACACTTCAATACCATTTTTTATTCTTTCTTGCTCTGAATTTAATTTAGTATCTTCTTTATATGCCTCTTTTTCAATAGTTTTTTTCAATTTCTCTTCATTAAAACTTTTTATTTTTCTTTCAAGTATTAATGTTCCGTTCTTTAAATGATTTTCAATAGTTTTTTTGTCATATTTCTTTTCTAAAGTTGCTTTTCCAACTTCTATTCTTTCTTGAAAATATAATTTCAGTTCTAAATCAACATCTTCAATATCTTCTTGAAGACTATACCAACTATCTTGAACTTTTAAATAATTATTATCTAGATACTCCTGTATTTTATTTTTTGAAAATCTATCAACCAATGTTTTTTTTCTAACTAAACTCTTTTTTAAAAAATACTCTAAAATCTCATCTTTAATTAAAGTACCACAAAGACTTTTAGGTCGATAAATATCCTCATATTTTATTTTCACTCCTGAAGGCACTGCCGTAGAAAAAACTTGATCAAAAGGACTCATATAGTAATCTCTTATCCATAACAACAATTTTATAAATTCTTTAGAAAAACTTAACTCTTCATATAATACTTTTTTTATTTTTAAAACTTTAAAAGTATACTCTTTATCTTTTTCTTCTTCAATAATTAGCCCCACTTTATCCTTATTTCTAAAAGATACCAAGACTCTATCTCCAACGTTTATATTCTCTTCATTACCGGCATAAGTATAGAAATCTTTTGTCTTTTCTATATAGACACTATAATATCTCATTACTTTCTCCTAGTCTAATTTTATTTTTATTTTCTTTATATCTACCAACTCTTTTTGTGGTTCAACACTTTGACTTTGAACAACTCCTGTTCCTGTTAACTCAATCTCAATGTCACTTCCCTTGAAAATCTCAATAACTTCTCTAGCACTTAAACCTTTTAAATCTGGCATTATCAAGAGCTCTTCATTATTTTCTATACTTTTCAAACTTCTTTTACCTTGAACTCTTATATTTTCTATCTTTTGTGAATAAATATTTTTTAGCTTTGTTACTCTTTTTACAACTTCTCCTAGAACTGGGGCAGCTGCCGTACCACCGTATTTATCATATAAAACATCTCCCTGAGGTTTAAAAAACATAGCTAATAGTATATACTGAGGTTTTTCTACAGGAAAAAATCCCATTACAGATGATAAATATTCGTGTTTTACATATCTACCATGTTCACTATATTGAGCAGTTCCAGTTTTTCCACCTATTCTATAATCATCAACATGTGCTTTTTTTACAGTTCCTTCCAATACCGCTAGTTCCATCATCGCTCTCATTTCCTTAGATACTTCTTCAGTTAAAACTTTTCCCTTTTGTATCGGTAAATTTCTTCTAACTACTAATCCATCTTTATCAGTTATTTTATCAACTATATACGGTTGATACATTACTCCACCATTAATTACAGCTGAAAAAGCTGTAATCATTTGAATTGGTGTCACTGCGATTCCTTGGCCAAAAGACATAGTACTCTTTTTTAGTCCATTCCATTTTTTTACTGATTCTCTTCTTGGTTTTTTTTCATAAGGATAATCAACCCCTGTTTTATCGTATAAACCAAAATTTTCTAAATATGTATCAAACTCTTCATTTGTAAACTTGTCTCCAATCAATACCATACCCACATTACTAGATTTTTTAAGTATCTCTTCTGTTGTTAAAATTCCCTTTACACTTCTACTACTTTCTCTAATAGTATGTTTATATTTTGTTATCGTTCCATTTCCAATATCAAAATTTGTATTTCTTCTTATTTTTTTATCTTGTAATGCTGCTGCTATTATAAGTGGCTTAAATATCGAACCTGGTTCTACTTGTGATTGAAATATTGGGTTTGCAACATTCTTTTTGTTTTTCCTAAAAAATGAAGTCGCTAATATTTTTCCATTATTTGGATCCATTAAAATAGCATACGCTTCTTCTGAATTTGTCTTTTTAAATTGTTTTGCCATCTCATCATTTAAAATATATTGTAAATCATTATCAACAGTTAGATGAATATTCATCCCATCTAAATTAACTTTTGTTCTAGCACCTGATGTTGGCAATCCAATTCCTAAGCTTCTAATACTTGGAATAATTCTAGAGATTTTATCGCCTTTTAAATAATTTTCATAAAAAAGTTCTATTCCAAAAATTCCTTCTTTTTCTGTTCCATGTTTAAATCCAATATTCCCAACTAAAAAGAAATATTGGTCTGGTTTATAATAACGTCTTTCTTTTCTTCCACTTAAAAATATAATATTTTTTCCTTTTATTTTATATTTCTCTAAAATTTCTTCAATTTCTTTTTTTTCTACATCATCTATATTTCTATTTAACCTTTTATAAACTCTCTCCTCTTTACCAAGTTTATTAATTGTATTTAATAGTGGTCTATAATTATCTCTTATATACTTCTTATTTACTAATTCTTTTAAAGCTTCGGGAGCTTCTACAGATTTAATAAATCTTTTAGGATCTACTGATAGCTCATACATATTAATACTATATGCCAACCCTTTCCCTTTAGAATCATATATATTTCCTCTTTCTCCACCCTCTCTTCTTTCAACATTTATCTGTTTATTTATCGCTTCTTTATAATTGTTTGAATCAAAAAGTTGTATCTGAATCATTCTAAATATCAAAATAAAAAAACAAAATAAAATTATATCTGAAGCTATAAAAGATCTTAATATAAAATTATTTTTCATCTTTATCTTTTTCCATTTAAAAAAAACATATAGATTATATATTAACATTAAAACCACTGCAACTGTTAATAAAAATTTTCTATAATATAAAGAAAGTCCGATACCAAATATCTGTATCAAAAGTAAAAATATTTTTAGTTTCTTATTCAATTCTCCACCCTCTTTTTATTTTTCTTTTAAATATTATATCAAATATTGGCAAAATAATGTATAATAAGAATAAAATTCCACAAAAAGGAGTATTTATATGAATGTTTTATTTCTATTGCTTTTTATGACCACTTCAGCCTTTGCACTCAATATTGGAGTTATCGACTCTGAATACATCTTTAGTCAGTACAATAAGCGTTTTGAAATGGAAGAAAAACTTGAAAATAAAAGATTAGAGTTAAATTCAGAAATTGAAGGATTAAGACAAAGCTTATTAGAACAAGAAAAAATTATCAAATCAAATTCAAAAATCACAGAAGAAGATAAGAAAAAACTATTAGATTTAAAAAAGCAATTTCAAGAAAAAATTGAAACTTCTGAAAGAGTTTTTCAAGAGGACCAACAAAACTTTATTTATGATATTAAATTTGAAATAGACTCCGTTGCTATTTTAATTGGAAAACAAAAAAATTTAGAGATGGTTATTGAAAAAAGTGCCACAATTTATGGAGGCGTTGACCTTACTGAAGATGTTCTTAATTTTTTAAATAATAAAGAATCGTATAAACTAGATACTACTAATCTTTTGAAAAAACAATTATAAATGGAGGGTTAAATATAATTTATCCCTTTTTTATTTTGCAAAAAATAAAAAAAAAGCACTTTCATGCTTTTAAAATCTAAATGGTGGAAACAACTGGACTTGAACCAGTGACCCCCTGCTTGTAAGGCAGGTGCTCTCCCAACTGAGCTATGCTTCCAAATGGTACCCCGTAGGGGAATCGAACCCCTGTTTATAGAGTGAAAATCTATTGTCCTTACCACTGAACGAACGGGGCAACTTCGCTTTTTTGCGTTGTTGCTACATAATAATAGTACCATCTTTTCAATAATTTGTCAATAGTATTTTTATTTTTTTATTTCATCCCATTCTTTTTCTTTAAAACCTATTAAAATACTATCTTTTCCTATAAGTAAAGGTCTTTTTACTAGCATTCCATTGCTTGAAAGAATATCTAAAAGTTCATCTTCATTATTTAAAGCTACTTTCTCCTTTAAGTTCATTTCTCTATACAAAATGCCACTTGTATTAAAAAACTTTTTTATTGGCTGACCACTTAAAGTAATCCATTTTTTTAATTCCTCTTTTGTTGGATTATTTTCAACAATATGTCTTGACTCAAAATCCACTCCATTTTCTTCTAACCATTTTTTTGCTTTTACACACGTTGAACATTTAGGATAATTTACAAATAAATATTTCATACTTCACCTCTCCTTTTCTTTTTTTATAGCTTAGCACTAAAATAAAAAAAAGGGAAGTATATTCTTCCCTTTTTTCGTATAGTATTATCTGTTTAAATATTTTTTTAATTCTTCAGCTTTATTTACTCTTTCCCAAGGTAAATCTAAATCTGTTCTTCCAATATGTCCAAAAGCTGCTAAATCTTGATAATTAAAGTTTCCACTTCTCAACTCTAAATCTCTTTCAATTCCTCTTGGTGTTAAATCAAATACATTTTGAACAGCTTCAGCTAATTTAATTTCATCCACTTTTCCTGTTCCAAATGTTTCTACTTTTACAGATGTTGGCTCAACTACACCAATAGCATAAGATAATTGAACTTCACATTTATCAGCTAAATCTGCTGCAACGATATTCTTTGCTACCCATCTAGCTGCATATGCTGCTGATCTATCAACCTTTGAAGGATCTTTACCAGAAAAAGCTCCTCCTCCATGTCTGAAAAATCCACCATATGTATCAACAATTATTTTTCTTCCAGTTAATCCAGTATCTCCATGTGGTCCTCCGATTACGAATCTTCCAGTTGGATTTATATGATAATTTTTCACTTCCTCTGTATTTAAGTTATAAGCTTCTAAAACTGGCTTTATCACTAACTCTTTTACATCTTTATGAATTTGCTCTTGAGTTACATCTGGATTATGTTGAACCGAAACTACAACAGTATCCACTCCTACAACTTTCCCATTCTCATCATAGGCTAATGTTACTTGAGATTTTGCATCTGGTCTTGCCCAAGCTAACTCTTTTGATCTTGTTAATCTTGTTAATTTTACAATTATCTCTCTCGCTAAAACTAATGCTAACGGCATTAATTCTGGAGTTTCTTTTACAGCTCCACCAAACATTATTCCTTGGTCTCCTGCTCCTCCAACATCCACTCCCATAGCTATATCAGGAGATTGAGAATGAATTGCATTTAACACTCCGCAATCTGAATCAAATCCCATTCCTTGTCTATATCCAATTTCATCAATTTTATTTCTAACTATATCTTGTATATCAATATAAGTTGTTGTTGTAATCTCTCCACCCACAACAACTTGACCTGTTGTACAAAACACTTCACAAGCTACTCTTGCTGCTGGATCATTTTTAATACATGCATCTAATACTGCATCTGATATTTGATCTGCTATTTTATCTGGATGTCCTGGTGATACACACTCCGAAGTAAAGTAAGTTAAATTTTTCATTATTTCCTCCTAAATATTAATCAAAAGAGATAAAAAAAGCCTTTTATCTCTCCAGAAAGATAAAAGGCTTTATGCTCTTATAAGTCATCTTTCTGGAATTAGCACCACACCTCTAAGGTAGGTTGCTGAAACGTCATAGGGCCAGTCCCTCAGTCTCTCTTGATGATTTTGTTTTTTTTGTAACTAAATTATATATTATTTGTATTATTTAGTCAATATTTTTTTATTTTTTCTCTTCAATTAATGTTAAATTAACCATTTTATTAAAGATTGTAGCTATATAATTAAGTTGTGACAATCTATTATTTTTTATAACCTCATCTTTGTCCATTACCATTATAGATTCGAAGTATCTATTGATAATATCTTCAGTTGATAAAAGTACATTTAAGTATCCTATATAATTTTTAGCAACTAACATCTCTTTTGCATCTCTTGCAACTTCTTGAGATTTATCAAATAGTTCTTTTTCTATCTCTTCTTTTAAAAGATTAGGGTCTACCATAACTCCCTCAAATCCTTTAGAGATATTTCCAACTCTTTTCATTAATGAAACTAAGTTATTAAAGCTATCCATTTTTGTAAATTCATCAACTGCTTTTATTCTTAATAAAGTATCAACCAAGTTATCAAAACTTTTATCTACAACTGCAGATACAATATCCTTTGAATATCCCATTTCTGTAAATACATTTAATGCTCTTTGCTTAAAGAACTCCATCACTTCATTTAAAACTTCAGCTTTATCTCTTTTTAGTACTCCTGCAGTAGCAAGCGTATCTAATGCTCTTTCTACTAAAGACTTTAAAGAAATATTTAAGTTTGAATCTAAAACAATGTTTACAATACCTAAAGCTGCTCTTCTTAAAGCAAACGGATCTTTAGAACCACTTGGAATTATTCCAACACCAAAACATCCACAAAGAGTATCTATTCTATCAGATATTCCTGCTATAATTCCTTCTACACCTTTTGGTAAAAGGTCTCCTTGATATCTTGGGTAATAGTGTTCTTCAATACCTTTTGCTACTAACTCAGACTCTCCTGATTTTAATGCGTAGTCTGCTCCCATAAATCCTTGAAGTTTTGTAAACTCTTTTTCTCCAATCATATTAGAAACTAAGTCAGCTTTTGCTAATAAAATTGTTCTATCAATTGTTTCTTTTCTAGTTTCCATTCCAGTAGCCTCTATTAAATAGTCTGCTATTTTTTGAGATCTTTCAATTTTATTATATATAGTTCCTAAATCTTTTTGGAATACAACTTGTTTTAATTTCTCAACATTTTCTATTAGAGGCTTCTTTAAATCTTCATGATAGAAAAATCTTGCATCAGCAAGTCTTGCAGATAAAACCTTTTCATTTCCTTTTCTAACTTGTTCAGAATCTTCAATACCGTTTCTAATTACAACAAATTTAGGTAAAAGTTTTCCTTCTAAATCCAAAATAGGGAAATATCTTTGGTGAACTTGCATTGATATAATTAAAACATCTTGAGGAACTTCTAAGAAATCAGAATTAAATGTTCCAACTATCGGATATGGATATTCAACTAAGTTTGCAACCTCTTTTAATAAATCTTCATCTACTAAAACTTGCTCATTAGAATCCTCACATTTTTCTTTTATAAGTTTCTTAATTAAATTCTTTCTCTCTTCAACATCTATAATTACATTATTTTCTTTTATTTTTTCAAAATATTCATCAATATTAGAAACCTCAAAATTGCTTCCAAAGAATCTATGTCCTCTAGATGCTCTTCCACTTTTTATTCCTTCTATTTCAAAATTTACTATTTCTCCATCTACTAAAGCTAAGAACCATTGAATCGGTCTAGCAAACTTTAATTTTTTCATTCCCCACTTCATTGATTTAGGGAAGTTTATCTCTAGTACCAATTCTTTTAAAAGATCTGAAAGTAGAGCTTTTGTACATTCACCTTTTAAGAATTTTCTAACTGCTATGTACTCACCTTTAGGAGTTTCTATTATCTCTAAATCTGTAGCTTCTACACCTTGAGATTTTGCAAATCCTAATCCTGCTCTTGAAATTTCTCCATTTTCACCAAAAGCAACTTGCTTTGCAGGTCCCATGTTTAAGATATCTAAGTTTTCTTGAGTTTCTGCCAATCCCTCTACTAAAACAACCAGTCTTCTTGGTGTTCCAAAAGTTTTTATTTCATCAAATTTTATTCTTTTTTCATTTAACTTACCTTCTAAGTTCTCTTTCATCTCTTTTAGAGTTTGAACAAGGAATCTTGCAGGTAACTCTTCCATTCCTATTTCAAAAAGTAATCTCACTTTCTATTCCTCCTCTTTTTTCCTTTTACTTTTTTTTCAGTAAAGGGTATCCTAGTTCTTTTCTATTTTGTACAAATACTTCTGCACATCTCTTAGCTAGGTTTCTAACTCTTAAAATATAAGCCATTCTCTCTGTTGTAGAGATTGCTCCTCTTGAGTCTAGAACGTTGAATGTGTGAGAACATTTTAAAACATAGTCATATGCTGGCATTACTAAATTTTCATTTAATGCTCTATCAGCTTCTTTTTCATAATCATCAAACCATCTAAAGTGGCTTTCTAAATCTGCTACTTCAAATGAGTATTTTGAATTTTCATACTCATACTGATATCTCATATCTCCATATTTAATTCCTGGTGCCCACTCTAAATCATACACATTTTCTTTATTTTGAATATATAATGCTAATCTTTCTAATCCGTATGTTATTTCAACAGGAACAACTTCTAACTCCAATCCTCCAACTTGTTGGAAATATGTAAATTGAGTTACTTCCATTCCATCTAGCCATACTTCCCATCCTAATCCCCATGCTCCTAACGTCGGTGACTCCCAGTCATCTTCAACAAAACGAATATCATGTTTTAAAGGATCTATTCCTAAAACTTTTAATGATTCTAAATAAAGCTCTTGAATATTGTCTGGTGATGGTTTCATTATAACTTGAAATTGGTGGTGTTGATAAACTCTATTTGGATTTTCTCCATATCTACCATCCTTTGGTCTTCTTGATGGCTCAACATATGCTACATTCCATGGCTCTGGTCCTAAAGACATTAAAAATGTATTCGGATTAAATGTTCCAGCTCCTGTTTCTATATCGTATGGATTTCCAATGATACACCCTTTTGAACTCCAATACTGCTGAAGAGCAAATATCATCTCTTGAAATGTCATTTCACTTCCTCCTAATCTTTCTTTTTCCTTTTACTATCTAGTAAGCTATCTACTATTATTAAAATAACTCCTATATTTATCCAAACATCAGCTAGATTAAATACAAATACCCATATACCTCTAAAGTCAATCATATCAATAACAAATCCTCTATAGATTCTATCAATGATATTTCCAATTGCTCCACCTAAAATAAATGAATATCCTAACTTCTCAATAACTGAAAATTTATTTCTATTTTTAAAAAAGTAAAAACCTAATCCAAATATTACTACAATTGTTAAAATAGAGATTATATCAAGTTTTCCTTGAAACATTCCAAAAGCTATTCCTCTATTTTTTACATAAGTTAGATGGAAAAACTCTCCCAAAATTGGGAAAGTTTCTCCTTCTACTAACCAAGTGTCTATTTCATATTTGGATATTTGATCTAAGAATACTAATAAAAATATTATCCCTATATATAACACAGCTCACCTCTTTGAATAATTAATCAACTAGTGCTGATGTACATCTTGGACATACTGTTGGATGCTCTGGATTAGTTCCTAACTCTGTCGAGTATTTCCAACATCTTTCACACTTCTCTCCATCTGCATGCTCAACTTTTACAAATAAAGCTTCTTGCTCCTCACCTTTTACAAATGAATCATCTTTTTCATTAGCAATTACTAATTGAGAAACGATAAATACTTCTTCTAAAATCTCTTTGTTATCTTCTAAGAATCTTGCTAATTCTGCATTATCTGCACTTAAAATAACTTTTGCATCTAAAGAGTTTCCTATTATCTTATTTTCACCTTGTCTTGCTAACTCTAATGTTTTATTAACATCTTTTCTTAACTTTACAATCTCTTCCCACTTTGTATCTAATTCATCATTTAAGTATTGATCATTGTTTACATACCAGTCAGTTAATAATACTGACTCAGAATCCTTTAATGATTCTGGTAAAGTTTCCCAAATCTCTTCAGCTGTAAATGATAGTATCGGTGCTACCATTTTAGTTAATGTTACTAAAACTTCTGACATTACTGTCTGTGCTGCTCTTCTTTCTTTAGAATCAGCTTTTTCAGCATATAATCTATCTTTTATTATATCTAAGTAGAATGCTGACATATCAATTCCTGAGAAATAATGAATTTCTTGGAATAAGTTGTAGAACTCATATTTTTCATATGATTCTGTTACTACTCTTTTTAATCTTTCTAACTTATTTAATGCCCACTTATCAATTTCCATTAAGTCCTCATAAGCTACTGCATCTGTTAACGGATTAAAATCTGATGAGTTTCCTAATATATATCTAGCTGTATTTCTTACTCTTCTATAAGCTTCTGCCATTTGTTTTAAAATATTATCAGATATTTTTACATCTTCTCTATAGTCAACTGATGCACACCATAATCTTAGTATATCTGCTCCATAAACTTTGATTATATCTTGAGGAGCCACAACATTTCCTACAGATTTTGACATTTTCTTACCTTCTCCGTCATTTACAAATCCGTGAGTTAATAACATTTTAAATGGTGCATCTCCTGTTGATCCAACCGATGTTAATAGTGATGTTTGGAACCATCCTCTATGTTGATCTGATCCTTCTAAATATAAGTCAGCCGGTCTGTGTAGTCCCTCTCTAGTCTCTAGAACTGATCTATGAGATACTCCTGAGTCAAACCAAACGTCCATTATATTTGTTTCTTTTCTTAATTCTAATCCTTTTAGATTATACTTAACCAGTAGATCTTCTCCAATTAATTCCTCAGCCGAATATTTTACCCAAGCTGCTGATCCTTCTTTTTTAACAAGTTCAATAACTCTATCTAAAATTTCTCTTTCAAATATCTCTTTTCCTGTTGCTTCATTATAGAATACAGGAATTGGTACTCCCCATGTTCTTTGTCTTGAGATACACCAGTCAGGTCTTGTCTCTAACATAGAACCTATTCTATTTCTTCCCCACTCTGGAACAAATTTAACATCATCTAAAGCTCTTAATGCCTTTTCTCTTAAATCTGAACCTTCACATCTTATAAACCATTGCTCAGTTGCTCTAAAGATTACTGGAGTTTTTGATCTCCAGTCATGAGGATAAGAGTGCTCAAACTCTTTATAGCTTAATAAGTGCCCTGTTTCTGTTAAGTGCTCTGCTATAACTTTATTTGCTTTTTTATAGAATAATCCTGCAAACTGCCCAGCTTCCTCTGTTAATACTCCTTTATTATTAATTGGAGAAATGATTGGTAATCCATATCTAACTCCTACAACATAGTCATCTTGACCATGTCCAGGTGCAGTATGTACAACTCCTGTTCCTGCTTCAGCAGTTACATGTGTTCCTAACACTACTTTTCCTGTTCTATCTAAGAATGGATGTTTGTATGTTAAGTTTTCTAAGTCAGCTCCAACAAACTCTTTTATTAGCTCCATTTCTTTTATTCCCATGTCACTAAATGCCTTATCTGCTAAAACTTTTGCTAAAATTAGATTTCCTTTTTCCGTTTTATATATTCCGTACTCAAACTCTCCATTTAAAGCAATTCCTGTATTTGCAGGTAAAGTCCATGGAGTAGTTGTCCAAATAACTAGATATAATGGTTCTGTCATTTCTAACTTATCCATAATCTCTTTGTTTGCTTCCATCTTTACATAAATAGATGGCGAAACATGATTTTTATACTCAATTTCAGCTTCTGCTAAAGCTGTTTCTGTTACTGGCGACCAGTAAATTGGCTTTAATCCTTTAAAAATATATCCATTTTCATAAAGCTCACCAAATACTTCCAATTGCTTTGCTTCATACTCAGGATTTAAAGTTAAGTATGGCTTATCCCACTCTCCTAAAACTCCTAATCTTTGGAATCCTTCTTTTTGAATTTCTACCCATTTTTTAGCATACTCTGTACACTTCTCTCTGATTTCAAGAGGTGACATTTCTTTCATTTTTGCACCTAATTCCTCACTTACCTTTAATTCTATCGGTAATCCATGAGTATCCCATCCCGGAACGTAAGGCACTGTGTATCCAGATAATCTTTTATACTTTAAAATTATATCTTTTAATATTTTATTTAAAGCATGACCTATATGGATTCCACCGTTTGCGTATGGAGGTCCATCGTGAAGTATAAATGTTTTACTTCCCTTTTGTAATCCCTTTTCATAAATTTTTTCATCTTCCCACTTTTTTAAGATGTTTGGTTCCTTCGTTGGTAAGTTTGCCCTCATTTGGAAACTTGTTTTCGGAAGGTTCAACGTTTTCCCGTAATCTTTTTCTTCCATTAGACTTCCTCCTTATATGCATTTAAAGTTATTTTTACTTCAGTACTATTCCCCTCTTCTGAAAAATGTTTTATTACTCCACCATGGTCTTTTATCACCTTATGGACGAAAAACAATCCTAACCCTAAGGTTTGAGGAGAATAACTTATAAATGGTTCATAGATGTCTTCTAATTGCTTAGCTGACATGCCAATACCATTATCAATAATTTTCAATTCTATTTTTTCATTGATTTTTCGTTTAGAAAGAATTATATCTATTCTTCTATTGTTTTGTTTATCTAAGAGAGCGTTACATGCATTATCTATAAGCTCTTTTATTACTTTTTTTAACTTTCTTCTACTACCCAAGACACTTCCAGTTGTAGCATTAAAAAATGAAATTGAAATATTTTCACTTTTAAATTTTTGACTATACTCTGCAATTGTCTCATTTATTATTTTATCTAAACTAACACGCTCATATCTATCTTCAGCTTCTTCAGAATAAATTTTCAATGATTCATTATCCTCTTTAATTCTTGCTAGATATGGCTTTATAGTTGTTAATTCCTCTATTATTTTTTCTCCTGGATTTTCTGAATCTACACATTTTAATAATTTTTCAACAACTTCTCCTCTTAACCTTAAAAATCTTGTAGCTAACTTTTCTATAGTTAGTACTCTTTCACTTTCTAAGGTATCTAAAATTGTTTCTTTATTATTTATTCCAATTGAAAAATTCATTGAAAGTAGATTTAGCAATTCTAATTCTTCTTGATTAATCCTAATATCTTTCGCATAATTATCTACTACAACTACACCCGAAAATTTTCCAGCTCCATGTATTGGAAAAATAAAGAAATTTTTTAACCCAATAGCTTTTAATACATCATTTCCTAAATCATACTTATATCCAGCATCATTTTTATAAATTATCTTTTGTTCTTTAAAAGATTTTGCTAATAAATTATCATTATTTACAGGAACTTTTGCAAATAGAACTAATTCTTTTAAATTTTTCAATTGAAACTTAAAACCTTTTTTGCTTTCTTCTTTCAAACTACGATTTATAGCAACTTCTTCACCAATCAAGTAATCATTTTCTCTACTATATCTAAAATACATTGCTCTACTATATCCAAGTCCAACTTCTGAGGTGAATCCAGAAACTAGCTTTTTTATAGTCTTAAACGTATCTTGTTCTATGTTCATTCCCATTAGAAGTTTATCTATAGCTTCAATTCTTTCAATATTTCTAACTAACTCTTTATTTTGAATAGTTAAATCTTCTTGAGCAATATTTAATTTTTCAATCATTTCTTTAAAAGAAATTGATAGTGTTCTTATTTCTCCTTGCCCAATCACTTTTATATCTTCAACTTTTTCACCTTTTGAAATTTGATCAGCTAAATCTGCTATTTGAGTAAGAGGCATCAATAATTTTCTGAATACCTTACTTGAAACAGTTGAGCTAATAATCATTATTAAAAGGACTAAAACTCCTATATAAATAGATGTCATTAGTTTCTCTTCAGTTAATCTTTCTTTTGATAAAGAGAGTATAAAACTTCCTAAATAACTATCATTATAACCTATTAAATTATAAATTCCAACATAATATGATAAACCATTGATTTTTTTATTCAAATAATAGTTTTTATAATCTTTTCTTAAAATCTCTTTATACGTTCTATTTGAAAAGAAAAACTTAGCTTGAAGCTCATCTTTATCAGGACTATTAGTCACAAAATATACTCTATCTTTAGAACTTAGCTCTAATCCGTCTGTTAAAGAAGTTAAAAAATCTCTATTTATAGGAATTGAAACTACTAAATAGTAAGTTGTTGTTTCATTTCCATAAGGAATAACTACTCTTCCATAAATTTTATTGTCTACCTGTGCTAAATAATACCCTGTTTCTTCAAATTCTTTTTTGTTAGATGTTTCTAATAAAATATGAATATTATCTTCATTTAGTGTTCCTAAATTTCCTTTATTTCCATATTCTCCTAATAACTCACCATCAGAAGATAAAATTGTTACTACAGAATTATAATAATTTCTAAAATCTTCTTTTAATAAATTATATTTTAGCATTTCTGCTATTTCTTGATTCCCTTCACTGATTCTATATTTTCCAATTTCTTTATAAACATCATTTCTAATCTCTCCAAAATAAGACTTATAATTTCCCATAAGAAGGTTCATCTTATTTTTAGTTGTATCTTCAATTCTCTGCTCCATATCTTGGAAAGATGTCAGAATTACAACAATAGCAATTAAAATTGATGTTAAAAATATCGCTATATCATTATAAAAAATTATTTTTATTAACAAGGAATCTTTTCTTATTCTCATCCCTTAAAGCCCCTTTTTAGTTAAGCCTACTCTTTCCCTCGCTCTATCTATATCCTTTATTTTAACTTTTATGATTTGACCCACTGAAAGAACTTTACTTGGATCATCTATAAACTTATCTGATATTTCTGAGATGTGAAGTAATGCATCATTTTTTAATCCTATATCTATAAAAGCACCAAACTTAATTACATTTCTTACTGTACCTTCTAATTCCATACCTGGTTGAAGATTATCTATATTTAATATGTCTGATTTCAAAAGTGGTTTTTGGATGCTATCTCTGGGATCTCTTCTTTCTTTAACTAATGCTTCATAGATATCTTTTACCGTTTCATATCCATAGTTATTTTTTAGAGCAAAATTTTTATAGTCAAATCCATTTAAAATTTCTTTAGCTTTAACTAAATTCTTTCCGTACTCTTTTAAAGAAAGGTTAACAGATGATAATATTTCTTCCGCAATTTTATAAGACTCTGGATGTATTATTGTATTATCTAAAGTATTTTCACCATCAAGAATAATTAAGAAACCAGCCATTTGCTCGTAAGCTTTAGCTCCTAAGCCTTTAACTTTTAATAATTCTTTTCTATTCTTAAAGTTCCCATTCTCTTTTCTATAATCTACAATATTTTTTGCAACGCTTTTCTTAATTCCAGAAACATATGAAAGTAGTGCCCATGAAGCTGTATTTACATTTACTCCGACATTATTTACCACTAACTCTATAACTTCTGTAAGAGATTGATCTAATCTTTTTTGATTAACATCATGTTGGTACATACCTACTCCAATAGATTTCGGATCAATTTTTACTAACTCTGCTAGAGGATCTTGAATTCTTCTTCCTATTGAAATAGCTCCTCTAACTGTTACATCTAAATCAGGAAATTCTTCAACTGCTATTTTAGAAGCTGAGTAAATCGATGCTCCTGCCTCATTCCCAATTAGATATTTCACATCACTATCTATAGTTTTTAAAACTTTAGCTACAAAACTTTCTGTCTCCCTTGAAGCAGTTCCATTTCCAATAACAATTATATCTATGTTATATTTTTTTATGAAATCTCTCATTTTTCTTTCAGCATCTTTTAGCTGATTTTCATGATGCATTTCTTTTACTAAATAAAACACTGTATTTTCTCTAAAAAATCCATTTTTATCTATAACTGCCACTTTACATCCTGTTCTATAACCAGGATCCAAAGCTAATATATTTTTTTCATGAAGTGGCGGTTGCATTAGAAGATTTTTTAAATTCTCTTTAAATACTATAATAGCCTCATCTTCTGCTTTTTCTGTTAGAATATTTCTAACTTCTCTTTCAATAGAAGGTAAAATCAATCTATCTAAAGCATCAACTATAATTTCTTTGTGTAAAAAGTTTAACTCTTTATTTTTAAAATCTTTTAATAAGTATCTTTCTACACTATCTCTATCTTTTTCTTCAAAATTTAAAGAAACTGTTAATACTCCCTCATTTTCTCCTCTATTTAAAGCTAAAATTCTGTGAGATAAAGCTTTTTTTACAGGTTCAGTATATTCATAATAATCTTTATATATCTGTTTCGTATCAAGCTCTTCTGCTTTTTTACTTTTCTTGGCAATTATAATAGCTTTTTTCAGCATATCTTCTCTTAATCTCTCTCTATACTCTAATGTCTCTGAAAGATTTTGAGCTACAATTAATTTTGCTCCTTCAATAGCTTTTTCTACACTTTCTACCTCTTCATTTATGAATGCTAAACTTTCTTTCTCAAGTTCATCTAAAGCTTTTAATTGATAAATTTTTTCAGCTAAAGGTTCTAATCCTTGTTCTTTTGCTACATCTGCTTTTGTTTTTCTTTTTTTCTTATAAGGAAAATATAAATCTTCAACCATCTGAAGTTTTTCAGCTAAAAGTATTTGATTTTTTAACTCATCTGTTAACTTTCCTTGTTCTTCGATTAATCTAATAACCTCTTCTTTTCTTATTTCTAAGTTTCTTAAGTAAGTTATTAATTCTGATATTTTTAAAATATTTGTTTCATCTAAATTCTCAGTAACTTCTTTTCTATATCTTGCTATAAATGGTACTGTTGACCCTTCATCTAAAAGTTTTATTGTATTTGCAACTTGTTCAACTTTTAATCCCATTTCTTTTGCAATTCTATTAAAGAGTGTATCCATTAATCCATCTCCTTTTCATAGTTGAATTTACCTTGTATTATACCACATTTTAATAATCAATGTCTAACACAAACAGAAAAAAAAGGTGCCTTTACAGGCACCTAAATTCTTACAATTAGTTTTTCTTTGCAGCTTCGAACTTTGCCCAAACTCCAGCTTTGTCTAATAATGACTTAACTGTTCTTGTAGGTTGCGCTCCGTTCATAAGGAACTTTACAATTTCCTCTTCTTTAAGAGTTACTTTTCCTTCTTCTAATGGATAGTAGTTTCCTAAGTAAGCTACTGCTTTTCCATCTCTTCTTGATAAAGCTTCCATTGCAGCTATTCTGTATACAGGTCTCTTTTTGCTTCCCATTCTAGTTAATCTTAATTTTAACATCTAAAATCACTTCTCCTTTTATATTTCTATTTTTTTATTTTTGGTATTGCCTCTATTTTTCTCTATTTAAAATGGAAACTTCATTCCACCTTTTCTTCCACCCATTCCAGGAAGTTGTGGGAACTTTCCAGTTGAGAACATTTTCATCATTTCTCTCATCTGTTCAAATTGTTTCAGTAGCTTATTTATGTCAGCAACTTCTGTTCCACTACCTTTTGCAATTCTTAGCTTACGACTAGCTTTTAATATTTCAGGTTTTTTTCTTTCCTCTCTAGTCATTGATTGAATAATAGCCTCAACTTTTTTCATCTCTTTTTCAGCTGGTGCTAAATCCCCAATTTGTCCCATACCAGGAATCATTTTTAATATGTTTCCTAGAGAACCTAATTTTTTTATATTTTGTAATTGCTTTAAGAAATCATCTAAATCAAACTTTTGAGTTCTAATTTTCTCCTCAAGAGATTTAGCATCCTCTTCACCAATTGCTTCTTGCGCCTTCTCAACTAAAGAAACTACATCTCCCATTCCAAGAATTCTTGAAGCTAATCTTTCGGGATGGAACAACTCTAAATCATCAAGTTTTTCTCCCATTCCTACAAATTTAATAGGCTTTCCAACTACAGATTTAACAGATAAAGCTGCTCCACCTCTAGTATCCCCATCAAATTTTGTAAGTACAACTCCATCAATACTTAATGCATTATTAAATGACTGAGCAAGATTTACTGCATCTTGTCCTATCATCGCATCAACTACTAGCAGAATTTCTTGAGGTCTCACAACTTTTTTAACCTCTTTTAACTCTTCCATTAATTTTTCATCTATATGTAATCTTCCAGCAGTATCTATAATTAAATATGTTGCTCCAGCTTCTTTTGCTTTTTCTAAACCTCTTTCACAAATTCCAACAGCATCATTACTTCCAAGTTCAAAGTAAACATCAACACCAACTTGTTGTGCTAAAACCTCCAATTGCTTCATAGCAGCAGGTCTATAAATGTCCGCTCCTATTAAGTATGGCTTTTCACCTTGTTTTTTTAAGTATTTTGCTAATTTACCTGCAAAAGTTGTTTTTCCAGCACCTTGAAGTCCCGCAAGCATTACTACTGTAGGATTTTTAGCACTTTTTGTAAGTCTAGAGTTTGTACCACCTAATAACTCTACCAACTCATCATTTACTATTTTTATAAATTGCTGCCCTGGATTAATTCCAGTTAAAACTTCAGCTCCAATAGCTTTTTCTTGAATCTTTGCAACAAAATCTTTAACAACTTTGTAGTTTACATCGGCCTCTAGTAAAGACATTCTAACTTCACGTAAAGCCTCTTTTATATTACTTTCGCTTAGTTTTCCATGACCTCTTACTTTTTTCATTATGTCTTGGAATCTATTTCCTAAATTTTCTAACATGGCCACCCCTACTAAAAGTTTTTTTCGATTATTTCATCCAGTTTTTTAATTGTGAAATCTTTTTTCAGCTCTTTTAACTGTGATAGTAATTCTAAATCTCTTTTATGAAATCCTATCTTTTCTTCATAATCTCTCAAAATTTTTATTCCTCTTCTTATGTTATCATAGACAGCTTGTCTACTTACATTATACTTCTTTCCAATCTCTGTAAGAGATAGGTCTTCCTCGAAGTGCTCTAACAAATATTCTTTTTGTCTATCACTTAAAAGATTTCTATAATAGTCAAGCAGAATAGAGACTTCTAACATCTCATTCAATTCCATAATATCACCAACATATTATATCTATATTTATATTTTTTGTCAAGCATTTTTTCTTTACAAAACTTTAAGTTTTTTACCTTTAGTATTCTGTGATATAATTAATTTATATCAAACTTTCGAGGTGATCTAATGAACTTAAAAACACATATTAAAAATATAATTCTTGAAATAAACAACGACAATAACTTAATCTCTGATGAAGTTATTGAAAACACACCTGAACGAATTGAAACTTTTTATAAAGAGATTTTTTCAGGTCTTCTTTTAAATCCTTATGACTTTTTAAAAAGAACATTTCCAATACAAAATAATGACTTAATCATCGAAAAAAATATATCTTTTTATTCAATGTGTGAACATCATTTTTTACCTTTTTTTGGTAAAATTTCCATTGGATATATTCCTAATAACAAAATTGTCGGTTTTGGAGATATTATAAAAGTTATTGAAGCTTATTGTAAAAGACCACAGTTACAAGAAAGACTTTGCGACGAAATTGCCGAAACAATCTATAAGGGACTTGAATGCCAAGGAGTATACATTTTAATAGAAGCCGAACATATGTGTATGACTATGAGGGGAGTAAAATCTATTGGTACTAAAGTTACTACAACATCATCAAAAGGTATTTTCAACACTAACAATAGTTTAAAAACAGAATTTTTAACTTTAGTTAAAAATTAGAGGGAGAATTTTATGGATAAAATATATATTAAAAATTTAGAATTTATAGGAAATCACGGAGTTTTTGCTGAAGAAAAATTTTTACAACAAAAATTTATTATTTCTATTGAAATGGAAACTTGTACTAGAAAAGCTGGTGTTAATGATGATTTAAACCATTCTACACACTATGGATTCGTTTCTGATGATGTAGAAAAAGTTTTCTTTTCAAAATCATTCGACTTAATTGAAGCTCTTGCTGAAGCAATTGCTAGAGAGATTCTTATAAAATATTCTCTTATTAAAAACGTTACCGTTAAAATAAAAAAACCTTGGGCTCCTATTAAAAAGCATTTTGATTATGTCGCAGTTGAAATTTCACGTTCTAGAAATATCTCATACCTTTCTATAGGTACAAATATTGGAGATTTAAAATTTAATTTAGATACTGCTATCTCTCATATATCAAACCTTGAAAATACTCAAGTAATTAAGGTCAGCAATTTCTTAGAAACCGAACCTTTTGGTGACGTTATACAAGATAACTTTTTAAATGCTTGCCTTAAAATTGAAACTCTTTTTACTCCAGAAGAACTTTTGGAAAAGCTTCTTGACATCGAAATTATAATGGGAAGAGTACGTGAAATAAAATGGGGACCTAGAGTTATTGATATCGATATCTTACTTTTTAACAATCTAATTGTTGAAGAGGAAAATTTAGCTATCCCTCACCCTTGGATGTGTGAGCGTTCATTTGTTCTAGATCCATTAAACGAAATCGCTCCAAATGTTATTCATCCTTTAGAAAATAAATATATTTCAACATTAAAAAGAATACTTGATAAATCTTTATAGGAGGTTATTATGATTTTTTCATCTCAAGGTAAAACTTTTATTTTAAATAAAGAAACTCTAATTATGGGGATTTTAAATGTTACTCCTGATTCATTTTCTGATGGTGGAAAATTTAATTCTGTTGATTTAGCTTTCGAACATGCCAAAACTTTAGTTGCTCAAGGAGCTCACATCATTGATATAGGCGGACAATCAACTCGACCTGGACATGAAGAGGTTGATTTAACAACTGAAATAAATAGAGTTATTCCAATTATAAAAAAAATATCAAAAGAATTAGATTGCGTTATATCTATTGATACTTACAGAGCTGAAGTTGCTGAAGCAGCAATTAAAGCTGGCGCTCATATTATAAACGATGTTTGGGGCCTTCAAAAAGACAATGGCGAAATGGCTCAAATTGCTGCAAAGTATAATTGTGTTGTCATTGCTATGCATAATCAAAATTCAAAAATTTATGAAGAAGATATCATTCTTTCTATGAAAAAATTTTTTAAAAAAACTTTTGAAATCGCAGAAAAAAATGGACTTAATCCAAATAAAATTATAATCGATCCTGGAATTGGATTTGGAAAAGGTTATGATGAAAATATTGAAGTTTTAAATCGTTTAAAAGAGCTTAATTTTATAGCTCCTATTTTATTAGGTGTTTCTAAAAAAGGTTTCATAGGAAAAGATTTAAATCTTAATCCTAACGATAGAATTGAGGGAACTATTGCTGTTAATACATTAGGCATTCTCAATGGAGCAAAAATAATTCGTGTTCATAATGTTTTAGAGCATAAAAAAGCTTTATCCATTATTGATAAAATTATTTATTATTCTAAAAGTAATTAAACTTAGGAGAGCCTCATCGCTCTCCTAACAATTTATTTAATAATTATAAAAATAACTTCCGCCTATAAACTCTTTTAATATAGATTCATCTGGTACATATCTATCTGAAATTGTTGTAAAATAACTTAATAATCTTAAAAGTTTTCTAGCTTCATCATAGTGTGGACTACTCATCTTTATTTTAATTAACTCTCTCTCTACAGCTGGTTTTAAAACACCTATTTCATAAGCCAAACTTGTATCAAATATAACATCAGCATTCTCTTGATATGGAAATATATTTTTACTTTCTCCTTTTCTAACTCTACTCCACATCTCTAAAGTTTCTTCTGCATCAAAATTTCTTGAAATACTATCTCTAACTATTCTTCTCATTTTTCTTACAATACTAGTTTTTATTCTATTATGGGCATCTATATTCAATTGAGTTAAACAACTAATATAAATTTTAAAAATGTGACTTTGAGAAATCCCTTCAATCAAACTATTATTTAAACCATGTATTCCCTCTAGAATTATAATTGTATTTTTAGATATTTTTACTATTTCCCCTTTTTCTTTTCTTTGACCACTTGTAAAGTCATACTTTGGAATCTCTACTTCTCTTTCAAGCATTAAATCTCTCAAGTTTTTATTTAAAAGTTCTATATCAAGAGCTTTTATTGTTTCAAAATCCTTTTTTCCATTTTCGTCAATAGGAATTTGATCTCTATTTACATAATAATCATCTAAAGATATCATTAATGGTCTTATTTCTGAAGCCATTAAATGTAATTTTAACCTGTTACTAAAAGTTGTTTTTCCTGATGAGCTTGGACCAGCTATTGTAACTATTTTTATCTCTCTATCCTCTAATATCTTTTCAGTTATATTAGTTATTTTTTTATCATGAAGAGTTTCATTAACTCTAATTAACTCTATTATATCTCCTTGTAAATTAATTCTATTTAAACTTCCAACGCAAGATACTTCCATTATGTCATTCCATTTAGAACTTTCTTTATATACTTTAGCTAATTTTATATCATCTATCATCGGCGGAATTTGTATAACCCCATTTATCTCTTTAGGAGTTTTAAAGATAAATCCTTCATCATATGAATACAACTCAAACATATCTACATATTTAGTATTATCATACAATTCTTCTATAAAATACGTTCTATAATTATCCAATTCATATACAAAAAAAGATATTATTCCTGTCGTTTCTAAAAGTTCTTTTAAGTCTTCTCTAATATTTTCCAAATGTTTTTGTGTTACTTCTTCCGAACTAAATTGAATTTTTTTAATCATTTTTTTCTTCGCTACTATTTCATTCATTCTAGTTTCTATTTTTTTTATCTCTTCTTCTGTAACATAATTTTTTCCACTTATTGTTACATAAACTCCATTATTTAAAGAATTTCTAAATATGACTTGAAATGATGGGTAAATATCATTAATTGCTTTTAATAAGACTAATTTTGAAGTCAAATGATATTTTCTACTTTTAAATTTTTCCATAAAATTCCTCCTTTATAAAAATAACTCTAAATTAGTATTTAATCTAATTTAGAGTTATCCTTTTTATTCTTCTATTTTTTTCTCTTCTTTTCCTATTAAGTGACATGCATAAAAATGTCCTGGTGATATTTCTCTTAAAATTGGTGTTGAATTACCACACTCTGGAACTGCCATACTACATCTTTTTCTAAATCTGCATCCTACTCCTGGATTAACTGGTGATGTTATCTCACCCTTCAATCTTTCTCGACTCATTTTATGTCTTATGCTCGGAATCGGAATTGCTGATAATAAAGCTTTTGTATATGGATGTACTGGATTTTTAAACAACTCTTTTGCTGGAGCTTTTTCTACGAGTTCTCCTAAATACATTACTGCTATATCATCAGAAAAATGTTTTACTACTGATAAATCATGAGTTATAAACATATACGTTAGGCCAAACTCTTCTTGTAAGTCTTTCATAAGATTCAATACTTGAGCTTGAATAGAAACATCTAAGGCGGAAACTGGTTCATCACAAACTATAAATTTTGGATTTAGTGCTAACGCTCTGGCTATACCAATTCTTTGTCTTCTTCCACCATCTAGTTCATGAGGATATGTGTTTGTCAATCTTTCACTAAGTCCTACTGTTTCCATCAACTTAGCTACTTTTTCTTGTAACTCCTCTTTATTTTTACATTTTTTATGAATTATTAATGGTTCTGCTATTATTTCACTTATAGTCATTCTTGGATTTAAAGAAGCATATGGATCTTGGAAAATAATTTGCATCTCTTCTCTTAATTTAACCATTTCTGCTTTCCCATAGTCTCTTATATTTTTGCCTTCAAAAATTATTTCTCCATCAGTTGCTTCAAGAAGTCTTAAAACTACTCTTCCTGTAGTAGACTTTCCACATCCTGATTCTCCAACAACCCCTAAAGTTTTTCCCCTTTCTATTGAAAAAGTAACTCCATCTACAGCATGTAAAAGTCCTTTTGGAGTATTAAAGTATTTTTTTAAGTTTCTTACTTCTAGTATTTTATCTGCCATTTCTTCCCTCCTGTAGCTCCGGTACATTTATTACCCCTTCGTAAGCTAAACATTTTACTTTATGTCCATTTTCAATAGTTGTTCTTGGATTTCTTTTTGAACATTCCTCTTGTGCATATGGACATCTAGGATGGAATCTACATCCAGATGGTAAATCTGTAGGATCTGGCATCAATCCTTTTATAGGTTTTAATCTAGTTACATCCTCATCTAAACTAGGTATTGAATCAAATAATCCATGTGTATACGGGTGTTTCGGTTTTTCAAATATATCATATAGTGTTCCTGATTCAATAATTTCTCCTGCATACATTATTGCTACTTTATCACATACTTGTGCAACTACTCCCAAATCATGAGTTATTAACAACATTGATGTTTTTAATTTTTCTTTTAAATCATTCATTAAATCTAAAACTTGAGCTTGTATTGTTACATCTAAAGCTGTTGTAGGTTCATCTGCAATCAATAATTTAGGATTACACGCTAAGGCTATCGCTATTACAACTCTTTGCTTCATTCCACCTGAAAATTGATGTGGATAATCATTTAATCTATTTCCTGGAATTCCAACTAATTCTAACATTTCGCTTGCTTTTTCCATTGCATCCTTCGTTGATAATTTTTCATGAATTTGTATTACTTCTGCAATTTGATCTCCTACAGTCAATACTGGATTTAAAGATGTCATTGGATCTTGGAAAATCATACTTATCTGTCTTCCTCTTATAGCTCTCATATCTTCTTCTGAAATAGTTAACAAATTTCTTCCTTGGAAATTAATCTCACCAGATATAATTTTTCCAGGTGGATTTGGAACTAATCTCATTATTCCTAATGCCGTAGTTGTTTTCCCAGCACCAGTTTCTCCTACTAGTCCTAGTGTTTCTCCCTCTCCTAACTCTATTTCTAAATCTGTTACTGCCATAACCTTTTCATCATTTGCTTCATAATTTATAGATAAATTTTTTATATTTAATAATTTTTCCATTTACGTCCATCTCCCCACTGTAATTATTGTTTTAATCTTGGATCTAATGCATCTCTTAGACCATCCCCTAAAAGATTTAAAGATAATATTGTTATCATTATTGATACACCTGGGAATGTTGTTACCCACCACGCATATCTAAGATATTGTCTCCCTCCAGATAACATTGATCCCCATTCAGGAGCAGGGGGTTGAATTCCTAATCCAATAAAACTTAGTCCTGCAGTTGATAATATAGCACCTGCAACACCTAATGTTCCTTGTACAATTACTGGTGCTAGTGAATTTGGAATAATATGTCTGCATATTATTCTTGCATCATTTGCTCCTATTGCTCTTGCCGCTTCAATAAACTCTTGATCTCTTATTGATAATACTGAAGCTCTTACTATTCTAGCATATCTTGGAATAGATGATATACTTACTGCAATCATTAAATTTAAAAGATTTGGACCTAATGCTGATACTATAGCTATTGCTAGAAGTATGCTTGGTACAGCTAAAAATATATCCATTATTCTCATAATTATATTATCTAGTTTCCCACCATAATATCCTGCTACAGCTCCTAAAAATCCACCAATAGCTATGGCTATACCTACTGCTAATATACCAACTTTTAAAGATACTCTAGCACCGTGAACTAATCTAGCAAATATATCTCTTCCAAACTCATCAGTTCCTAGCCAATGTTGTGCTGAAGGTGGTTTTAATCTCATTCTTAAATTTTGTTTAATTACAACTTGATCGTAATTTGCAATTTGATCTGCAAATATTGCAAGCAATACTATTATCACTATTATTACTAAACCTAATAGGGCCATCTTATTTCTTTTTAAATTTTTCCATAATTCTGCCCATTGGCTTCTTTTTTTCCCCACATTTTCATTTTTTATAGTAGCCACTTTTATTCACCCCTTTATTTGTATTGCGATTTTATTCTTGGATCTACATAAGCGTATAATATATCTACTGCTAGATTTACAACACTAAATGTTACTGCCAAGAATATTACTGATGCCAAAACCGTTGGCGTGTCTTTTTGTCTAATGGCATCTACCATCATTCTTCCTACACCTGGCCACGAATAAACTGACTCTGTTAAAACAGCTCCACCTAAAAGCCCTCCAAATTGTAACCCTACTACTGTTATAACTGGAATTAGCGCATTTTTTAAAGCATGTTTATTTATAACAACTTTTTCTGCTACCCCTTTAGCTCTCGCCGTTCTTATGTAATCCTGTCTTATAACTTCCAACATAGAAGAACGAGTCATACGAGTAATTATGGCTGCTGATCCCACTCCTAAAGTTATTGATGGAAGTATCAAACTTTTTAATCCATCAAATCCTCCAGAAGGTAACCATCTTAAATTAACTGAGAACGTCAAAATTAACATTAATCCAAGCCAAAAAACAGGCATTGATACTCCTAGCAAAGCTCCAATCATACTAACACTGTCAATTAATGTATATTGTTTCGTTGCCGATATAATCCCTAGTGGGATTCCAATGCAAACAGCTATAATTATTCCTAAAACTGCTAATATTAATGTATTCGGAAATCTTGAAAAAATCTCTCCAAACACTTCTCTTCCTGTCGTATAAGATTGTCCAAAATTTCCTACTACTGCATTTTTTACAAATCTTAAATATTGAACAATAAAAGGGTCATTTAATCCCATTTCTAATCTTAATTGTGCTACGGCTTCTTTAGGAGCACTTTCTCCTAGGATAAGCTGAGCTGGATCTCCTGGTGTAAATGACATTATTGTAAACACTAAGAATGAAACTCCTAGTAATACAGGTATTAACAATAGTATTCTTTTTACTATATATTTGTACATTGTGTAGCCCCCTTTATTTGCTTTATACTAGAAAGGAAACCATTTAGGTTTCCTTTCTAAAATTTAAATATTTTATTTTGTCTTATAAGTTCCATAAACTTTATGGTGTCCTGCAGGATGCATTTTAAATCCTTGGACAGTTTTTTGCTCTCCTACATTTTGTGTTGGATAAACTAATGTTAATACTGGAACTTCCTCTTGTACTATATCTTGAATTTCATAGTAGTAAGTTTTTCTCTCTTCTGGATTAACACTACTTCTTCCTTTTACTAATAATTCGTCAACTTTTGGATTTGAATAGAACGATCTATTACCAGCTCCACCTTTGTTTGCTGAGTTAAATAGTGGATCTAATCCGTAGTCAGCATCTCCTGTTACAGAAACCCATCCTAGTATATATAAATCATGATCTCCTCTTGCTGTCCCGTCTAAAAATGCTCCCCACTCAAGAGTTTCAATTGTTACATCAATTCCAACTTGCTTTAATTGATCTTGGGCAATAACAGCTATATCTCTTCTAATTGGATTATCATTTATCCATAATTTTAATTTTAACCCTTTATCATATCCAGCTTCTTTTAATAATTCTTTTGCTTTCTCTGGATTGTATTCATATGATTTTGCATTAGGATTATAACCAAAAACTTTTGGTCCTATTGATGAATTAGCAGTTTGAGCTGATCCTTGATACACTGCATCTGCTATATCTTGAGTATTTAAAGCATATGCTATTGCTTGTCTTACTTTTTTATCTTTTAAAGAATCTTTCTGCATATTAAATCCTAAATATGTTGTTGATAAAGACGGCTCTTCAATTAATTCTAATCTATCATTATCTTTAACCATATTTTTATCTACCGGATCAATATCAAAAGCTATATCTACTTCACCTGTTTCTAATCCTATTGTTCTATTTGTCCCCTCAACAATACTTCTAAAGATAACCTTATCTGTTGGAGCTTTTCCTAAATAATAATCTGGATTAACCTCTAATGTTATTCTATCTCCTGCTTGCCAATTGACAAACTTATATGGTCCTGTTCCCACTGGATGTTGTCCATAAGCTCCACCAGCTTTCTCTACAGCTTCTTTATTTAAAATTCCTGAAGCATTATGTGATAGATGACTTAGTAACGGACCAAAAGGAGTTGTTGTTTTAATTCTTACAGTATAATCATCTACAACTTCCACAGAATCAACTGCCTTTATTATATGCGACACTTGAGGTGACGCTTTCATTCTATCTAAAGAAAATTTAACATCATTTGCTGTTAACTCTTTTCCATTATGAAATTTTACACCTTTTCTTAATTTAAACTCTGTTGTTTTATCATCAACTTGAGTCCAACTTTCAGCTAAACCTGGAACTATATTCATATTAGTATCTTGTTTTACTAAAGTATCATAAATTTGTCCTGATACTTTTGCTGATGGTGCATCGTTTGTTGCATGTATATCTAATGTTTTAGCATCTGCTCCATTAGCTATAACTAGGGTATTTTTGTCAGCTCTCGCCTCTAAATTTAATCCTAAAAAAATTGCTAAAGTACTTAATAAAAGTATTTTTTTCTTCATTTTTCCCCCCTGCATTTCTATTTTATTTTTCAATAATTTAATATTGTTAATAAAATATAACCTTTTATATCGTACAAATCAAATTTATTTAATGAATACGTTCTATTTAAAAAATAAATTTTTTTTATTATTACCAAAAAAAGAAAAAATATTTTTATTTTGTTCTTTTTTTCAGTATTGATTTATTTAATTACACCTGTTATAATATTAACAATAAATATTTTGGAGGAATAATAATGAAGAAATTTTTTTTGTTAATTACACTTATTTTTAGTACATTAGCTTTCTCAAAAGAAGATGATATTCAAGGAAAGTGGATTACTGAAAAAGCTAAAAATGGAAATCAAATTATAGTTGAATTTCAAAAAATAAATAATAAATACTATGGTGAGATTATTCAGCTAACTATCCCAATTTATGAGAAAGGTCATAACCTAGAAGGAAAAACTAAAATAGATTTAGCAAATCCCGATGAAAAACTAAAAACAAGACCATTAGTTGGTATACATTTCGTTAGTGATTTCACATACAATCCTGAAAAAGATCGTTTTGAAAATGGATTTATTTACAATCCTGAAAATGGAAAAACTTACTACTGTTCAATTTCTTTTAAAGATACAAATACCATTATAGTAAAAGGAAGTCTTGATAAATCAGGCTTTATAGGATCTAAACAAATATGGTCAAAAATTAAATAATTATAAATAAAACCTCCTAAATATTTAGGAGGTTTTATTTTCTATATGACTAAATTTAATTAAGGTGGCTAATTTTATTTTGCTTTTTTCTCTGATTTTTCTTCGCTTTTCTTTTGCATAGCTAAGTATTTTTCTGGACCATAATAAGCTCTTAAGTACATCTCTTTTAAATCACTCATTAATGGATATCTTGGGTTTGCTCCAGTACATTGGTCATCAAAAGCATCTTCAACCATTTGATCCAATTTAGATAAGAACTCCTGCTCTGAAATTCCATATTCTGCTATTGTTGATTTTATTCCAATTTCAGTTTTTAATTCTGATATTTTCTTTCTTAATATTTTAGCTTTCTCTTCTGGAGTTTCATTTCCTTTTGTAAATCCTAAGTAATCAGCTAATTTTGCATAACACTCTTTTGCATGTGGATATTTATATTGTGCAAATCCTGCCATTTTAAACGGTCTATCTGTCGCATTAAATCTAATTACTTCATCAAGTAATAATGCATTTGCTACTCCATGTGGTAAGTGGAATGCTGCTCCTAACTTATGAGCCATTGAGTGACATATTCCTAGGAATGCATTTGAGAATGCCATTCCAGCCATACAAGATGCATTTGCCATCTTTTCTTTAGCCTTTACTGCTAACGCTCCTCCTTTAACTGATTCAGGAAGATATTTAAATGTTAATCTAGTCGCTTCTAATGCTAATGGATTAGTAAATTCAGATGCCATTATTGATACATATGCCTCAATAGCGTGAGTTACTACATCTATTCCTGATGCTGCTGTTAAACCAGCTGGCATTGATAACATCAATTGTGGATCTACTACTGCTACATTAGGTGTAATTTCGTAGTCAGCTAACGGATATTTTACTCCTGTCGTATCATCTGTTATAACCGCAAATGGAGTTACTTCTGATCCTGTTCCTGCTGAAGTTGCAACTGCCCAGAACTCTGCCTTTTCTCCCATTTTAGGGAATTTAACTATTCTTTTTCTAATATCCATAAATGTCATAGCTAAATCTTTAAAGTTTACTTTTGGATGCTCATACATAACCCACATAATTTTAGCCGCGTCCATTGCTGAACCTCCACCTAAAGCTATGATTACATCTGGGTTATAGTTTCTCATTAATTCTGCACCTTTTTCAACTACACTTAAAGTTGGATCCGCTTGTACATCTGAGAATACTCTAAAATCTACTCCGATATTTTCTAAAACTGTTGTTATATGATCTGTATATCCTAAAGAAGCTAATTGTTGATCTGTTACAATTACAGCTTTTTTCTTTCCTTTTAATTCTTCTAAAGCCACTGGAAGAGAACCGAATTTGAAGTATACTCTTTCAGGAATTCTAAACCATAGCATATTTTCTCTCCTTTTAGCAACTGTCTTTATGTTTATTAAGTGCTTAACTCCAACGTTTTCAGAGACAGCGTTTCCTCCCCATGATCCACATCCAAGTGTTAACGATGGTGCTAGTTTAAAGTTAAATACATCTCCTATAGCTCCTTGAGCTGCTGGCATATTAATTAATGTTCTTCCTGTTTTCATTGTTTTTCCAAATAAATCAATTTTATCTTTTGCAACTAATTCATCTGCATATAAAACTGATGTATGTCCCATTCCACCAAGCTCTATTAATCTATCAGCTTTCTTTAAAGCATCTTCAAAATTCTTAGCTTTATACATAGCTAATACTGGTGATAATTTCTCATGTGAAAACGCTTCTTCTAATTCAACTGACTCAACTTCTCCTATAATAACTTTTGTATTTTCAGGAACAGTTACTCCAGCCATTTGAGCTATTTTGTAAGCAGATTGTCCTACAATATCTCCATTTAAATGTCCATCTATTACTATTGTTTTTCTTACTTTATCTACTTCGTCGCCTTTTAATATATAGGCATTTCTTGCTGTAAACTCTTCTTTTACTTTATCGTAAATTGAAGTTGGAATTATTACTGCTTGCTCAGAAGCACAGATAACTCCGTTATCAAAAGTTTTTGATAATAAAATTGAGTTTACTGCCATTTTTATGTGTGCTGTTTCATCTATTATTACTGGTGTATTTCCAGCTCCTACTCCAATTGCAGGTGTTCCTGATGAATAAGCAGCCTTAACCATTCCTGGTCCTCCAGTTGCTAATATTAAATCTGCCATTTTCATAAGATCATTAGATGCTTGAACTGATGGCTCAGCAATCCATCCAATTATATCTTTTGGAGCTCCAGCTTTTACTGCTGCTTCTAAAACTATTTTAGCTGCCTCTATTGTTGCATTTTTTGCTCTTGGGTGTGGAGAAAAAATAATTCCATTTCTTGTTTTTAAAGCTAATAATGCTTTAAATATTGCTGTTGATGTTGGGTTAGTAGTTGGAACTATTCCAGCTATAACTCCAATTGGTTCAGCTATTTTTTCAACTCCATAAGCTGCGTCAACTTCTATTGTTCCACAAGTTTTTGTATCCTTGTATGAGTTATATATATATTCTGAAGCAAAGTGATTTTTTATAACTTTATCTTCAACAATTCCCATTCCAGTTTCTTCAACTGCCATTTTAGCTAATTTTATTCTAGCATTATTTGCAGCTAATGAAGCTTCTCTAAAAATTTCATCTACTTGTTCTTGAGTAAATTTAGAATATTCTTTTTGTGCTAATCTTACTTTTTCTATTGTATTTATTAGTGTCATAAACATCACTCCTGTGTGAATTTTTATTTTTATAATGCTAGTATACTTGTGTTTTAGTGTTTTTTAAAATTTTTTTTCGATAATTTTTCTAATTTTTAACCATCAATTTTTGATCATTTTTATTTTTTAGACTCATTATTCAAATTTTTGTTACTTTTATTAGATTTTTTTACTTTATTGAGGTATATTCTATTAAGCTTTATTTTTGTAGGGGAGATGATAACTTTTATGAAAGAAAACTATTTAAAAAATATATCTTTAAAAAATTTAGATTTATCTGATAATTTCAAAAATTTTTTAATCAATAATTTAAATTTTGATCAATTAATAGCCGTAATAAATTTTAATGGCCATTTTTTAGTTATAGCAGGAGCAGGTTCTGGAAAGACAAGAACCATTATATATAGAGCTCTTCTTTTAATTGAACTTAAAATACCTTCTAAAAACATTTTAATTCTAACTTTTACTAGAAAAGCTATTAATGAAATAAAAATAAGAATCAGTTCTTTTTTACCTAATTCAAATATTTATATTGAAACTTTTCATTCTTTAGCATATAAATATTTAAAAAAATATAGTCAAAATAAATGTTTTAAAATTCTTACTACAGATGATGCTTTAGTTTTAGCTAAAAAAACTCTTCTTTATGACAATATTTTAAAAATTTTTTCTAAAGATATTTTAATAAAAATTATCTCTTTAACCTCTTCCTCTATTTTAAAAGAATATTATTTTAAAAAACTAGATGAAAAATCTAAAACTTTAATTATAAATTTTTTAAATAATTTTGAATTATTAAAAAAAACAGAAAATTTCTATTCTTTTAATGATCTACTTATTCAATTTTATAAACTATTAAGCCTAAATTTAATTACTACCGATTTTCAATATATTATGGTTGACGAATATCAAGATACTGATAATTTACAAGTTCATATTTTAAAATTACTAGCTAAAAATTCTAATCTCATGGTTGTTGGGGATGACTATCAAAGTATTTATGGTTTTAAAGGAACTTCCATGGAAAATATTCTAAATTTTTCTAATGAATTTCCCAATGTTAAAACTATTATTTTAAAAGAAAACTATCGAAGTACCAATCCTATTTTACATTTATCTAATGAATTTTCTAAAAAATTAAAATATTGTTTTAGAAAATCACTTATAACTAAAGATAGCTCTTTAAAAAAACCTAATCTAAATATTTTTAAAAATCATTTTAATGAAATTTCATTTATTTTTGATAAAATCAAATATATCTTAGAGTTGAATCCAACTGCTACGATTGGAATTCTTTTTAGAAACTTTATTTACATGGAAGAGTTTATCAAATTCTTTGAATCTTCTAATATTAAATTTAATATTGCTTCTAATCCGTTTTTAGAAAATATTTTTAAACATAAATTTCATAATACAAATATAACTCTCTCATTTTTAACCATACATAGCTCTAAAGGATTAGAATGGGATTATGTATTTATTCCTCTTCTTTTAGAAGGTATCATTCCAAGCTCAATAGGTGATGCTCTTAATCTAGAGGAAGAAAAAAGACTTTTTTATGTAGCTTTAACTCGAGCTAAAAAAGAACTCTTTTTGTCTTATCCTTTATCTTTTTATAGTGACTTTGGATTATTTAAAACTCCATCTCAATTTATAGAAAATATTGATTCTAGCTTTTTTAATATAAAAAGAGGATAGTTTAAAAAACTACCCTCTTTTAAAATCAATTATAAACTTTTCTATACCTATATTTTCTTCTATTCCACCATTTTTTATTAAAAATTCAATTTTCAATAATTTTTCTATTTTTTTTAATAAAAACTGTTCATTAAATAAAGACATATATTTCAATTTTAAAAAAATAGGATATTCTCTAATGTATCCTCTATTATTCTTAAAATATTTTTTTAACTTTTCATATGTATTTCCTTTAAAGTCATTATATGAAATATTTTCTCTCAATTCTCCAATTTTCTTTAAATTCACTAATTTCAGTGCCAAATTTAACTCTTCTGAAATTAAATACAAAAATAACATATATTCTTTACTTTTTTTTAAATAATCTAGTAATACTTCCATATTATCTTCAATCATAAAATCTTCAACTAATTTTTTTAAATTGTACTCGTCACTTATTGATAAAATAGGTAAAACTTTTTCTAATATAAATGTTTTTCCATTTAAAAAACTCTTTATCTTTTCAACTTCATTTTTCACTTTAAAAAAATCATCACCTAAAACTTCTGATAATTTTTCAGATTCATATTCAGATATTTCTAATTCTTTTTCTATAAAAAAATCTATTCCTTTTTTTTCTAAAGCTTTCCTTGCTATAATTGTCTTTCCTAACTTTTCCGCATTTGTCAAAACTTTTTTTCCAACTTCATTTATTGCTTTTCCATAATCATTTAACTCTTCTTCGTAAACAACTACAACCTCTTTTTTTGTTAAATCATACTCTCCAACTATTTTTAATAATTGATCTAATTTTTTACTTTTTTCAGCTCTTTTTAAAACTATTAATTCTTTTGGAGCAAACATAGAGTTTATTGAAATACTTTCTAAAAAATTATCTTCCTCATTTTGAGAAGCATCATAGACTTTCATTGGAATACTAGGATTTGACTTTTTTATTTTTTCCATTAACTCTTCATATTTTAACGGAAGTGGAGTGTCCCCATAAACAAAATAAAACATATCTGTCTCCCTTTTCTTTTTTTATATATTATAACACAAAAAATAAAAGAGAGTATACGAACTCTCTTTATATTCTTTAATTTTTTTTACTTAAAATTTTAGATGCATTTAAAACAGCTAATACTGATACTCCTACATCTGCAAAAATAGCTAACCATAGATTTGCAATTCCTAAAACTCCTAAAATCATAACTACTATTTTTACTCCTAAAGCAAACCCTACATTTTCTAATACAACTTGATTATTTCTTTGTCCTAAATGTAAAGCCTCTATTATTTTATAAGGATCATCATTCATTAAAACTATATCTGAACTTTCTATTGCAATATCGCTTCCCAATTTCCCCATAGAAATTCCGATATCAGCCATAGCTAATACTGGAGCATCGTTTATTCCATCTCCCACGAATATAGTTCCTTTTTTACTTTTACTTTTTATCTCTTCTAACTTACTAACTTTATCTTGCGGAAGAAGATTTGTACATACTTTATCTTCATCTATTCCTAAAATATCTCCAATATGTTTACCTGTTTTTTTATTATCTCCAGTCAACATATACACATCAATACCCTGTGATTTTAACTCATCTATTGTCTTTCTTGAGTTTTCTTTTATCTCATCTTCTACAAAAATTCTTCCAATAAATTCAGAATCTACAGCAACATAAACTACTGTTCCAAAAGCTTCTGGTAATTCAACATTGATATTATGACTTTCCAAGAATTTTCTACTTCCTACTAAAATCTCTTTTCCAGAATAAAGAGCATTTACTCCATATCCAGCTTTTTCGTTGTGTCCTTG
The DNA here is from genome assembly GCF_022430525.1 of Cetobacterium somerae. NCBI lineage: Bacteria > Fusobacteriati > Fusobacteriota > Fusobacteriia > Fusobacteriales > Fusobacteriaceae > Cetobacterium > Cetobacterium somerae. The sequence continues at coordinate 1,541,495 of NZ_CP092519.1, forward strand.
TATATCCCATTCTGAAATTTCAACATCTCCGTAATTTAATATAGCTTTTCCTATAGGATGATTTGAATAGAATTCGCCTGCTTTAGCATATTCTATTAGATGTTTTTCTGATCCCTTCATAACTTCAATCTTTGTTACTTTGAAACTTCCCTTTGTTAAAGTACCTGTTTTATCAAATACAACTGTATCTATATTTTTTAATCTTTCTAAATAATTTCCACCTTTTATCAATATTCCATCTTTTGATCCTTTTCCAATAGAACTAAAGAATGTTAAAGGTACTGATAAAACCAATGCACAAGGACAAGAGATTACTAAAAATATAAGTGCTCTACTAAACCATAATTTAAAATTACCATCGTAAAACACTGGAACTCCAACTCCTATTAAAATAGCCATAAGAACAACTAATGGTGTATAATATCTTGCAAATTTTGTTATAAATTTTTCAGCATGTGCTTTTTTACTTCCAGCACTTTGAACCATATCTATTATTCTACTTACAGTAGATTGAGAATATACTTTTGTTGTTTTTACTTCAATAGTACCATTTATATTTATAGATCCACTTAATATTTCACTTCCTACTTCACCTATAACTGGAACCGATTCTCCTGTTAAAGCTGATTTATCTAATGTTGTTGTTCCTAATACAATAACTCCATCCAAAGGAACTCTTTCTCCAGGTTTTATAATTAATATATCTCCAACTTTTACTTTTGAAGGATTCATCATTTCTATAGTACCATTTTTATCTTTTACATTTGCAAACTCTGGTTTTATACTCATTAATTTTTCTATAGATTTTTTTGAATTATTAACTGCCATATCTTGAAAGAATTCACCTATTTTATAGAAAATCATAACACCTGCAGCTTCTCCAAAATCACCTAAAGCTAAAGCTCCAACTGTAGCTATACTCATTAAAAAATTCTCATCTAAAAATTTTCCTCTTTTCAAGTTTTTTAAAGCATTTAGCAATATATCATATCCTGATAGTCCATATGCTATAATCAAAATTATATCTTTTTGTAAACTCTTTGGTAATGTTAGTCCAACAACAAAAAGAGTAATTCCAATCGTTAGAATAATTAAATCTAATTTTGAAATTAATTCATTGCTGTGAGAATGATTATGTTCATGAGTGTCATCACTTTCATTTAAATTAATATCATCACTTTTTACTTTTTTAAAATATGTTCCTGGCTCTACTTTATCTGCAATTTTATTTAATTTTTCAATAAGTTCTTCTTCATTTACCTCTTCTTTCAATGTAAATTTCAATTTTTTTGTATAAAAATCAACATTAACACCTTCTAATTCATTCAATTTATCCAATTCATATTGAATTTTTGAAGCACAACCTCCACAGTGGAGATTCTCAATCTCATACTCTTTTTTCATTCTTTCATCTCCTTATACGATATACCTATACCCTCTATATCTATGAATCTAAAATACCATAATTTACTATTTTTGTCAAAAATTTTTTGAATATTTTTCTCTTAAAGAGTATAATATAGATTATTGAAAATAAGGAGTTTAATATGAAATACCTAAAAAATGATATTTTAAATATTTTTAAAGATAGTATCAATAACAATGACTTTATAAAAGGAGTTTTTTCAAATCCTACAAAAGAAAGTTCTTATAAAAAAATAAATTTAAAACCTGTTCAAATAAAAGGAGATTTTTTTATACAATTTGAAAGTTTTATAAATAATAAAGCTTTTCATAAAAATGAAATCTTAGTAGATACTTTTAAAATTTTAGATGAAATTATTGATACATTTAAACAAATTTTAATAGTTACATCTAATCAAGAGATTCAAGTTTTACAAAATAAAAAAGGTTTTTCTATAAAAAGAAAAAATACTGAAAGCAAAACATTAGAACTTTCACACAATAAACAAAAAAATTATATTTTACAAGATAACACACCTATTCCATTTTTAATTAGACTTGGAGTTATGTCTGAAGCTGGAAAAGTTAGTAAAGAAAAATTTAATAAATTTAGACAAATAAATAGATATTTAGAATTTATTGAAGATACACTAAAAGAGTTACAAGAAAAAAAACTTATTGGTAATTCAATGAAAATAATTGACTTTGGATGTGGTAAATCATACTTAACTTTTGCTTTATATCATTATTTAAAAAATATTAAAAATTTAAATATTGATGTTATCGGCTTAGATTTAAAAGAAGATGTTATTAACCATTGCAATACCATTGCTAAAGATTTAAACTTTAATAAGTTACAATTTTTGAAAGGAGATATTAAAGATTTTGATATTTTTAAAGATGTTGACTTAATATTCTCATTACATGCTTGTAATAATGCTACTGACTACTCTATTCTTAAAGGATTAGAATTAGGTGCTAAAGCTATTTTAGCTGTACCTTGCTGTCAGTCAGAAATAAATCAAAAAATAGACAAATCCCCAACAACAGAATTAAAAGGAGTTCTATCTCCTTTTGGAAATCACGGTATTTTACAAGAACGATTTAGTTCTTTAGCTACAGATGCTCTAAGAGCTCTTTCTTTAGAACTTTGTGGTTATAATACAAAAGTTATGGAATTCATAGATATGGAGCATACTCCTAAAAATATTTTAATCAAGGCTATTTTAGGTTCTCCTTCAGAAGAGAAACTAGAAGAAAAAAGAAAAGAATATGATAGATACTTACAATTTTTAGGTGTTAATCCACTTTTAGATAGTTTACTTAAAAATTATTTTAAAAAATAATATATCAGGAGATGATTTTTATGAACAAATTACTGCAAGACAAAATTTTTAGAGAACTTCTAAAGTTTCATTCTCAGGGAGATATCTTTGAAGAAAAGGAGATTATAACTCTTGGATGTATGGCTAATGGAAGCACAAAAGAACTACAAAAAAAAATCTTAACAACAATTGACTTACAGAATCTTTTTCAAGACTATTCTTTAAATGAAATAAATGAAAATGCCTCTATCTTAGCAGATAAAGATCTTATAAAAATTAATCGAGTAACTACTACTGCAAATAAAAATTATTTAGAACTTTTAGAACCTTTAGTTTCATTAGAAGATTTTTTAGATGAAATTTAAACTGATAAAGCAGATGGTCTATAACCATCTGCTTTTTAAGTTTCTAATAAATATAAAAAACCTCCAATTAATAAAGCTGGAATTACATTATATAAAGTAACTAGTAAAGCTGATTTTTTACTTAAAGCTAACAATGGAAATAAAGCATCCCCATCATTACAAATCGCATTGGCAACTAGAGCCGAGAAAGGAATACCTCCTGATATATATATAGCGGCTAATAATATTTGAGGTCCACAACCTGGTATTAATCCGATAATGACTGCCCCGATTACTACTAAAAAACCCTTATTTTCTAAAAATAGTTTTAATCCTTCAACTCCACCTATATATCTTAATAATATCTCATACCCTAAAAATGCCACAAAAACCCAACTTACTAAAAATGCCACTTCTTCTGCTGTATGTATTAAAGTTTCTTTTATTGATCCCAATTTACTTTCTGTTTTATCGAAGTTACTACCCTGTATTCCTTTTCTACTTAATAAGGTATATAAAATACATAAAACTGTTCCTATACTACCACTTATATTCATATATTCAATTATAAAATGATTTTCATGTGTATGAGCATCTAATAAATGCTCCAAAGCAAAAGGAAAAGAGATTATTACCAAAAGCCAAAATATTTTATACCATATATTATGAGTAATTAAATATACATATTTAAAATCTGTTCTTCTATGTAAAACTTTATCAACTATATCTCCTTGTTTATGAGCTATATGTTTGTGATATTTATGTCCACTTTCTTCATTTACATATTCCTTCCCTTTTTCCATTTGGTTATTTTTATTTATAACTATGTTTTCACCAATCTTAAAATAATCTATAAATAAACCACAAATTACTCCAGTTATCCCACTTATTATTAATACTTTAAAGTATGCAGTTATATCTCCTACAATTAAAATAAAGGCAGCATCTCCCATTGTTGTTATAAAAGCTGCAACTAAGCTTCCAAAAGTCACTTTTCCTAAAATATACATTGGAACTACAACTATTGCCCCTCCACAACCTGGAACTAACCCTAATAACGCTGAAAAATAAACTTGATTTTTCCTATCTTTTTCTAATAACTTTATTATTAGTCCATTAAATTTATAATCTATTAAACCAATTAATAATAAAGATATTGATACAAAAACACCAACTTTATAAAAAACCTCTACAGTAACATTATAAAAAAGATAAATCCACTCCATTCTTTCACCTCGTATTACAAATTCTTATTATCTAATCTTGTTATACTTAGTTTTTCTCTTATTCTTTTTTATAAAAAAACCAGTGCTCTCACACTGGTTTTAGTTTTACATTCTCTCTAATGTATTTATTCCTAAAAGATTCAACCCTTCTTTCAATACTGCTGCTGTTCTTTCAGCTAATAACAATCTTGAATATAAAATTTCATCCTCTTGGTTTAATATTGGACATGCATTATAGAAGCTATTGAATTTTTTTGATAATTCAAATAAATAATCAGCTATTAAATTTGGTCTGCAACTATCAGCTGCTTTCAATATAACTCCTGGGAATTGTGTTAAATGATGAGCTAAAGTTCTTTCTGTTTTATCTACAAACTTTATTGTAATCTCCTCTTTAACCTCTTTATTCTGCTCTTTTGCTCTTCTTAATATAGATTTAATTCTTGCATAAGAGTATTGTAAATATGGTGCTGTATTTCCTTCAAAACTTAGAATTTTATCCCATTCAAAAATAACTGCTGTTTGTCTATTTTGTGATAAATCAGCATATTTTATAGCTCCAGTTCCTACAACTTCTGCTATGTTATCTTTTTCTTCTTCTGATAATTCTGGATTCTTCTCATTTACAATTTCATAAGCTCTTCTCTTACCTTCATCTAAAAGTTCCTCTAATCTAATTACATTTCCTTTTCTAGTAGAGAATACACCATCAGCAAATCTCATTATTCCAAACCAAACATGTTGCTTTTCAACATTCCATCCTAACATATCTGTAATTCTAAAGAACTGTCTAAAGTGATCCTGCTGTCTTTCATCAGTTACATATATTAATTTATTTACATTATAATTAGCTAATCTAAATTTAACAGTTGCTATATCTGAAGTTGCATATAAAAATGCTCCATCTTTCTTTTGAACAATACAAGGATGTAGTTTCTCTTCTTCTGGGAAAAATACAACTTTTGCTCCTTGATCTTCAACTGCTATTTTCTTATTTTCTAACTCTTCAACTACTCCTGGCATTAAATCATGATAAAAAGATTCACCATAATATGTATCAAAGTTTATTCCCATTCTATTATATAACTTTGCATACTCATCTAAAGAAACTTTTATAAACTCTTGCCATAATCTATAATTTTCCTTATCACCATCTTGAAGTTTTTTTAACTCTTCTCTTGCTTGATCTTCAAGTTCTGGATTTTCCTCACTTTGTCTTGTAAATTCAACATAAACTCTTTCTAACTCCTCAATGGCATTTTCTTTATAAGCCTCTTGATTAAGCCAGTTTCTGTATCCTATTATCAGTTTTCCAAATTGAGTTCCCCAATCTCCAATGTGGTTGTCTGCCACAACATTATAACCTAAATACTTATACATTCTTTTAATTGAATCTCCGATTATAGTTGATCTTAAGTGACCAATATGCATTCTTTTTGCTATATTCGGCGAAGAGTAATCTATTATTACATCTCCCTCTATATTAAGTCCTTTAAATTCATAATCCTCTTTTGAAATCTTTTTAACTAAATCTCCTAAATATGAATCTTTTAAAAATATATTTAAAAATCCTGGTCCTGCAATCTCTATTTTATCAATTACACTATTTTCAACTATGTTATTTACAACATTCTCAGCAATAGCTCTTGGATTACCACCAATTATTTTAGAATTCATCATAGCAAAATTTGATTGAAAATCTCCAAATTTTTCATTTGTTGCTACAGTTATCTCTATTGGTTTTAAATCTTTATCTGGATAAAGATTATTTACTGTTTCTAATAAAATTATTTCTATTTGTTTTTCAATAGTTAACATTTATTCTCCTTTCATCGTGAAATAAAAAAAAGGACTCGAAAGTCCTAAAAAGAATAACTCCAGTCTACCGCCTTCCTTACGGTTTTGGTCGCCATTTCTTATAAGTGGTAACCAGATATTATCTATACACAGGGTCCGTGAAACAAGGGTTTCCGTGACTTTTCTGAACTATAAATAACAGCGCCAATCCCAATAGCGACCTTAGGCCCAAAACCTCCAGATAATAGCGAGTAGACCAGAAATATTTATTCTTAAGACAATTATATCACTTCTATATTATTTTTTCAATTAAAAAATCCTTATGAATAGTATATTTTTTATAACTAAACTATTTCTGAATTATATGTTGAATCTAAATAAAGCTCTTCTAATTGCTTATCATCAACTTTACTTGGTGCTTCTGTCATTAAACATTGACCTTTATTTGTTTTAGGGAATGGGATTACATCTCTTATTGATTGCTCTTTTAACATTACCATTAACCATCTATCAATACCAAAAGCTAATCCTCCATGTGGTGGTGCTCCATATTTAAATGCATCCACAAAGAATCCAAACTTCTCTTGTGCTTCTTCTTTAGATAAACCTAACTTTTCAAATACTTTACTTTGAATTTCAGGATTAAATATTCTTATTGATCCTCCACCAATTTCAGATCCATTTAATACTAAGTCGTATGAGTTAGTTCTAACTTCATCCATTTCTCCATCTAAGAATAACTGCATATCTTCAGCTTTTATTGATGTGAATGGGTGATGTTGAGCCTTATATCTTTGCTCTTCCTCATCATATTCGAACATAGGGAAATCTACTACCCATAAGAATTTAAATTCATCATTATTAATCAATCCTAATTCTTTTCCTAACTTTAATCTTACAGCCCCTAAAGCTCCATACACAACTTTTGCTCTATCTGCTACAATCATTATTACATCTCCAACTTTTGCTTCAGTTCTAGCTATGATTGCATTCATCTCTTCTTCAGTAAAGAACTTAGCTATTGGAGAATTAACTCCCTCTTCTGTTAACTTTATCCAAGCCATTCCTTTTGCACCAAAATATGTTTTTGCATAATCTTCATATTCAGTTAAAATTTTTCTTGAGAATTGCTCTGCAACTCCTGGAGCTACAACTGCTTTAACGATTCCACCAGCTTCTACTGCACTTTTAAAACCTTTGAATCCACAAGTTGCCATTATATCTGTTAAATCTTTTAATTCAACACCAAATCTTGTATCAGGTTTATCTGAACCAAATCTTTCCATAGCTTCTGCATAAGGCATTCTTGGGAATTCATAATCAGCTGATTCTCCTGTTACATTTTTAAATACTCTTTTAGCTAATCCCTCTATCTCATTCATAATATCTTTTTGCTCTATGAAAGACATTTCGATATCTAACTGAGTAAACTCAGGTTGTCTATCAGCTCTTAAATCTTCATCTCTAAAACATTTAGCAATTTGGAAATATTTTTCTACTCCAGAAATCATTAATAATTGCTTAAATAATTGAGGTGATTGTGGTAAAGCATAGAAATCTCCTGGATTAATTCTACTTGGAACTAAGAAATCTCTTGCTCCCTCTGGTGTTGACTTTGTTAAAATTGGAGTATCTACGTCTAAGAATCCTTTTTCATCCATATAGTTTCTTATTGACATAATCATTTTATGTCTCATTTTTAGATTTCTAGTCATTTGAGATCTTCTTAAATCTAAATATCTATATTTTAATCTTATATTTTCGCTTAAATTTTCATCTCCAGATATTTGGAATGGTAAAACATCACAGTTATTTAAAACTTCTAAATCTGTTACAAATACCTCAATATCACCAGTAGGAATATTAGCATTTTTGCTTTGTCTTTCTTTTACAACACCTACAACTTTTATAACTGATTCATTTTTTAATTTTTGTGCTCTTTCTACAACTGAAACTTCTGCTACATCTGTATGGAAAACTATTTGTGTTTTTCCCTCTCTATCTCTTAAATCGATAAATGTTAATCCACCTAAGTCTCTTTTTGTATCAACCCATCCAGATAAAGTAACTGTTTCACCAATATTTGAAGCTCTTAATTCCCCTAAGTTATGAGTTCTATAATACGTCATCGCTTTTCTCCTTCTATTATTTTAATATATTTTTTATATTTTCTATACTTACTTCTTCTTGAGTTCTATTGATGAAATCTTTTAGCATAACAACACCTTTATTCATCTCATCCTCACCTATTATAATAACATTTTTTGCTCCAACTCTATCAGCTTTTTTCATATGAGCTTTCATTCCTTTTGAAGCATAATCTATTACAACAGATTTTCCAAAAAGTCTTAAATCATTAGCCAACTTAAATGCTGAATCCATAGTAGCTTCTCCTAGCCAAGCTATATATACATCTAACTCTCTTTTTGGGAAATCCTCACCTAAAAGCATCATGATTCTTTCAACTCCTGCTGCAAATCCAAATGCAGGTATCTCTTTATCTCCAAGTTGCTTTAGAAGATTATCATATCTTCCTCCACCTAAAACAGTTCCTTGTGATCCTAATTTATTTGTTACAATCTCATAAACCGTGCTTGAATAATAATCTAATCCTCTAACTAATCTTGGATCCTCTTTATACTTTACATTAAATAATGTTAAATATTTTTTTACTGTTTCATAGTGTGCTTTTTCTTCTACTGATAAAGAGTCTGTTATAATTGGTGCATCAGCTGTTAACTCTTTACATTTATCTACTTTACAATCTAAAACTCTAAGTGGATTTTTCTCCATTCTCATTTTACAATCATCACAAAGCTCTTCTCTCATTGGTTCTAAAAAGTTTAAAAGAGTTTCTCTATATCTCTGTCTACTTTCTTTTTCTCCCACAGAATTTATAGTTACTTCTAAATCAGTAACTCCTATTTTACTTAAAAAAGAATATCCCATTGCAATTACTTCTGCATCTAAAATCGGTGAGCTTTCACCTAAAACTTCTACACCTATTTGATTGAACTCTCTTTGTCTTCCTGCTTGAGGTCTTTCATATCTAAACATAGACCCTGCATAAAAATATCTTGAAACTTCCTCTTTCGCGTATATCTTATTTTCTAAATAGCATCTTACAACAGCTGCTGTTCCTTCTGGTCTTAAAGTGATACTTCTTTCTCCTCTATCTTGAAAAGTATACATCTCTTTTTCAACGATATCTGTTCCCTCTCCTACTCCTCTTTTAAAAAGGTCTGTTTCTTCAAATATAGGAGTTTTTATCATTGAGTATCCATAATTCCCAAAAAACTCTTGAGCTGTCCTCGTTATATAGTCATACTTTATTCCTTCATCTCCAAATATATCTTTAGTTCCTCTAACCGCTTTAATTAGCTTCATTTTATCACCTCAATTATTTTAATTTCCATAATTTTTCTAATTTTTCTTCAATTAGTTTTTCGTTTCTATTATTTCCTGGAATATAATATTTTTTTCTATTTGCTCTATATTTTTGCTCTACAAAATTATTCTCATAATTATGAGGATATTTATATCCTACTGCTCCAGTCCCTATATGTATTGGAACAGGTTCTAGATCTCCATTCTCTATATCTTTTAAAGCTTTATCTATTGCCATATAGCTTGAATTGCTTTTTGTTGATATTGCTAAATAAATAACTGCCTGAGATAAAATTATCCTTATTTCTGGCATTCCTATTTTTTCACTTGCATTCATAGCACTATTTGCTATTAACATAGCTTCTGGATTAGCCATACCAATGTCTTCACTTGCATGGATAAATATTCTTCTTGCTATATATCGTGGATCCTCTCCACCATGAAGAAGTCTTGCTAACCAATATACTGCTGAGTCTGGATCGCTTCCTCTTATACTTTTTATCATAGCTGAAATTATATTATATTTATCCTCTTCCTTATGATAAGAGGCTTTTCTTTCTCTGAAAATATCTATTATCTCTTCTTTAGAGTATCCCATACAACTATTTTTATATAATTCTAAGTAATTTAAAGCTACTCTACTATCTCCTTGAGAGATATCTAAAATAACATCTCTAATTTCTTCAGGAAGTTGTAAATTTAATAAATTTTCACCTTTTATTAAAATTTCTCTTATATTATCTCTTGTTAAAGGTTTAAATTCAAAAATTAAACACCTTGATAATAGTGCATTATTTAGACTATGATAAGGATTTTCAGTAGTAGCTCCAACTAAAATTAATATTCCTGACTCTGTATAAGACAATAACGCATCTTGTTGAGTTTTATTAAATCTATGAATTTCATCTAAAAATAAAATTGTTCTTTTCCCATATAACTCTAAATTTCTTTTAGCTTTTTCTACAATCTCTCTTAAATCATTTAAACTTGCTACTGTCGCATTTAAAGTCTCAAAATTATAGTTTAACTCTTTAGATATTATTTCACCTAATGAACTTTTTCCAGAGCCTGATGGTCCATATAAAATCATATTAGATAAAGATTTACCCTCTATTATTTTTCTAAGAACACCATTTTTTCCTAGAAGTTTTTCTTGCCCTTTAAAATCTACAAATTTCTGAGGCCTTAAACGAGTTGATAGAGGTTTTGCATCTTCAAAATTTCCACCAAATATACTTTGCATTCAATCACAACCTATTTTTTAAAATAAAAAAGCGTATTGTGTACCCCAACACGCCTTTAACTCTTTTAACTATTTTACTAGATACAGAAGAAGTGCTGAAAGTATGAATAAAAATGCTACTACTTCAGTTGCTCTGGCTAGTGGTCCTCCATCTTTTGAAACTCCAAATACTGTATTTGAACCTCCCATTCCCATGCTACCTGACATACCATGGCTTCTATCTGGTTGAACAAGAACTAATATTATTAAAGCTACAGCAAAAATAAATAAAAACAATGTTAAAAGTGTCTCCATAACTTTACTCCTCCCAAATTTCGTCTTTTATCTTATACATTATTATAATATATATATTGATAAAATAAAAGAAAAAATTATAGAAGTTTTGCTGCTAACTCAGCTAATGCTGAACGTTCACCTTTTTTCAAAGTAACATGTCCTACTATACTTTCATTTTTTAATTTTTCTGATAAATATGTAAGCCCATTTGTATCTGAATCTAAATACGGGCTATCTATTTGATCTGGATCTCCTGTTAATACTATCTTTGTATTTTCTCCTGCTCTTGTTATTATAGTTTTTACTTCGAGAGGAGTTAAGTTTTGTGCTTCGTCTATTATTATATACCCATTAGGAATACTTCTACCTCTTATATAGGTAAGAGCTTCTATTTTTAAAAGTCCCATAGTTTGAAGCCCTAAAATTACTTTCTCTCCAGTTTTTTCACCTTTTTCTCCAGCTAAATAATCTATATTATCATATATAGGCTGCATCCAAGGTCTTAATTTTTCCTCTTCACTTCCTGGCAGATATCCTAAATCTTTTCCCATTGGAATTATTGGACGAGCTATAAGTAATCTTTTATATTTACCCCTTTCAACAACTTGTTCTAATCCTGCTGCTATAGCCAATAGAGTTTTTCCAGTTCCAGCTCTTCCTACTAATGTTACAACTTTTATATTTTCATCCATTAAAAGTTCCATTGCGTATTCTTGCTCATCGTTTCTTGCTCTTGCACCCCAAGCCGATATTTGTCCTTCTAAATTTCTTCTAATTTTCCCACCTATATATCTTCCAAAAGTTTTTTCTTCTCCACATTTAAATTTAATAAACATATTTTCTGTAAAATGATACTCTTTTCCTAACTCCCAAACATTTATTTTTCCAGCTTTATCAAATTTGTTATAAATATCTCTTGAAACTTCAATCTCTTCATAACCATCATACAACGTCGTATAATCCGTTCTATCTGTTTCATAATCTTGAACTTCTAATCCTAAAGAATCTGCCTTAATTCTCATATTTATATCTTTAGTTATTAAAATTACTTTCATATCTGGATTTTTATTTTTAATTCCGAGAGTTGTTGCAATTATCATATTATCCATTGAGTCTTTTTTTAATACTGGTGGTAATAAATTTAAATCACTTTCTATCTCTACTCTGAAAAAAATCTTTTTCTCTAGCTCTACACCTTTTGCAATACACCCTTTTTTTCTTATGGTATCAAGCTCTCTAGCTGCTAAACGAGCCTGTATTGCTGTCGTACTATTTCTCTTTAAATTATCTATCTCCTCTATTACATATATAGGAACAACAACTTCATTATCTTCAAAACTATAAATACTACGATGGTCATGTATTAAAACATTAGTGTCTAGAACATAGATTTTTCTCATAAAATCATCCCCTTAATTGAATTTTTTTTAAAACTCCCTTAATTGCCTCTTCTAAAGTAGAATAACTATTTAACTCATCTTTACTTATCATAGAATCTATTTCCTTTTTACTGTATCCTAAAGAATCTAATGCCATATATAGCTCTTCTTCAATCGCATTATTTAACATATCTCCTGATGGATCTTCCATAGACATTAAATTTAATGTTTTAATCTTATTATTTAAATCTATAATTATTTGCTTTGATTTTTTTTCTCCTAATTTTGGAACTCTTTTTAACGTTTTAAAATCTTCTGTTAAAACAATCTCTCTAATATTGTCTATTGAAAATGTTGACATTATAGAAAGGGCTAATGATAATCCTATCCCACTGATTCCTATTAACATCTCAAAAAGAACTCTTTCTCTCTCCTGTAAAAATCCTACTAGTTTAAATGCATCTTCTTTTATTACATTATATATATATAGCTCTTTTTTCTCTCCCACCTGTACTTGATCATAAGTTTTTAAAGTTATGTAAACTCTATACCCTACCCCATTTACATCCACTGCTAAATATTCTGGTTTTTTTATTTTTATTACTCCATTTAAATATTCAAACATTATTCTATCTCTCTCCTTTTAATGCTTTTTTTAAGTATTTACTTGTATAACCTTTTTTAGAAGAAGCTATTTTTTCTGGAGTTCCTGTTAAAATAACTTTTCCTCCACCATCTCCACCTTCAGGTCCTATATCGATTATGTAATCAGCATTTTTTATTACATCTAAATTATGCTCTATAATTATAACTGTATTTCCTTTTTCCACTAATCTATTAATTACTTCTAAAAGTTTTCTTATATCTTCAAAATGTAATCCTGTTGTTGGCTCATCTAAAATATATACAGTTTTTCCTTTTGATACTTTAGATAATTCACTTGCTAATTTTATTCTTTGAGCTTCTCCTCCAGATAGTGTTGTAGCAGGTTGACCTAATTTTATATAATCTAACCCTACATCTACTAATACCTTTAGTTTTCTTTCTAATGTTGGTATTGTTTTGAAGAAATCATAAGCTTCTCCCACACTCATGTCCAATACATCTGAAATATTTTTTCCTTTGTAGTAAACTTCTAGTGTTTCCCTATTATATCTTTTTCCTCTACATACCTCACATTCAACATAAACATCAGGTAAAAAATTCATTTCTATTTTGATTATTCCAGCACCCTGACATGCTTCACATCGTCCACCTTTTACATTAAAAGAAAAACGACCTTTTGAGTACCCCTTAGCTTTTGCATCTTTTGTTTGAGAAAAAATATCTCTAATATCATCAAATACTTTTGTATATGTAGCTGGATTTGATCTTGGAGTTCTTCCAATAGGACTTTGATCTATATCTATAACCTTATCTAAACTTTCTAATCCTTCAATAGAAGAATATTCTAATGGATAAAGCTTACCTTTATTTAATTTATTAAATAAAATTGGATAAAGAGTTTGATTTATTAATGTTGATTTTCCACTTCCACTTACTCCTGTTACAACAGTTAAAACACCTAAAGGTATATCTACATCTACATTCTTTAAGTTATTCCCCTTTGCTCCTTTTAAAGTTATATACCCTTTGGACTCTCTTCTATCTTCTGGTACAGTTATACCTATTTCACCTTTTAAGTATCTCCCTGTCATTGAAGTCTCATTACCCATAACTTCTTGTGGTGTTCCTGCAGCTACAATTTCCCCACCAAATACTCCTGCTCCCGGTCCCATATCTAAAATATAATCAGCTTGATGCATTGTATCTTCATCGTGTTCAACAACAATAAGTGTGTTTCCTAACTCTTTCAATCTATTTAAAGTAGCTAAAAGTTTATCATTATCTCTTTGATGTAATCCAATACTTGGTTCATCTAAAACATACAATACACCTGTTAACCCTGATCCAATTTGAGTTGCCAATCTAATTCTTTGTGACTCTCCTCCAGATAATGTTTTTGTCTCTCTAGCTAAACTCAAATAATCTAATCCTACATTTATCATAAACGATATTCTTTCTTTTATCTCTTTTAAGATTTCTGCTGCTATTTGTTTCTCTTTTTCTGTTAACTCTATATTTTCAAAAAAATTTAAAGCATCTTTTATACTTAGTTCTGTTATCTCAATTATATTTTTATTATAAACAGTTACAGCTAAAACTTCCGGCTTTAATCTTTTTCCATGACACACCTTACATATTCTTTCTATCATAAATCTATTTTCTATCTCTTCTCTAGAGCTCTCTGAAAACGATTCATTATATCTTCTTTCTAAATTCTTTACAATTCCTTCAAAATCCTTTTCTCCATGAAAACTAAACTCTTTTGATGTATAGTCCACTCTAAATTTCTCTCCATCAGTTCCATAAAAAATTATATCCATCTCTTTTTTAGTTAAATCTTTTACTGGTTTATCTAAATCAATTTTATATTTTTTTGCCATAGATTCAAATATTGTCCATGTATAACCCTTTTTAGCTGATGCTGCTCCTGGAACATATAGTCCACCTTTTAATATTGATAAATTTTCATCCTCTATTAGTCTACTTTCATCAATTTCTAATTTTTTCCCTATTCCTTTGCATTCAGGACAAGCTCCAAAAGGAGCATTAAAAGAGAATAGTCTGGGATTTAAATCTGGAATACTTACATTTTCATGATCTGGACATGAAAAATTTTCACTATATAGTTGTTCTCCATCTCCCCAGTTTATTATTATTTTTCCTTCTGATAGTTCTATCCCTTGCTCTATACTTTGAGTTAATCTTGATTTAAACTCCTCATCTTCCTTATCTACAACAATTCTATCTACAACAACTTCAATATTATGCTTTTTGTTTTTATCTAAGTTTATCTCCTCTTCAATATAAAGAATTTCACCATTAACTCTTGCTCTTACAAATCCCTTTTTTACAAGATTTAAAAATAGATTTTTGTGTGTTCCTTTTTTATCTTTAACAACAGGACTTAAAATCATTAGTCTGTCACCATTATTAAATTTTTCATATACATTTTCTACAATTTCATCAACACTTTGTCTCTCTACTAATTTTCCACATATTGGACAATGTGCCTTACCTATATGTGCAAATAATAATCTCATATAATCATATATCTCTGTTACTGTCCCTACTGTTGATCTTGGATTTTTATTTGTTGTTTTTTGCTCAATTGAAATAGCTGGTGCTAACCCTTCTATGCTATCTACCTCTGGCTTTTTCATTTGTCCAATGAATTGTCTTGCATAAGCCGATAAACTTTCTACATATCTTCTTTGCCCTTCTGAATAAATAGTATCAAACGCTAAAGATGACTTTCCACTTCCACTTACTCCTGTTACAACAACAAATTTATACTTTGGAATTTCTATATCAAAATTTTTAAGATTATGTTCTCTAGCACCTTTTATAATTATTTTGTCTAACATTTTTTCCTCCTTACTAAAAGACCCTCTTAATCAATATAAGAGGGCTAAACTTTTTAATAATATTCAATTAGTCCATTTTCATAAAAACTAAAATAAGATTCATCACTAACAATAATATGATCTAATAACTTTATATCTACCTTTTCTAGTAACTCTTGCATTTCTAATGTTAATTCAATATCTTTCTTCGAGGGTGTTAAATTTCCACTTGGATGATTGTGAGCAAATATTATTCCTTTAGCTCTATTATCAATTGCTCTCTCCATTATTTTTCTAGGATAAACTACACTTCTATCAATTGTTCCCTTAAACAAAATCTCATCACAAACAATTTTATTATCACTACTTAGGTAAATTACTTTAAATTCTTCACTTTTCAAAGTACCAACATCATCTTTCAAATAATTTACTAAATCATTTTTCCCCTTTAAAGTTGTTAAATCTGCATTTTTTACATTCTTAAAATAATGATTAGACATAGTTTCACCAATTACTTTTAAATATAAAGCCGTTTCTAAACCAATACCTTCGACTTCCTTCAAATCATTTAACTCAGCATTTATTACTTTATCTATGCTTTTAAACTTTGACAATAAATTCTTTGCAATACCTTTACAATCTTTTAATTTTATTGAATAAGTTAACAGTAGCTCTAAAATTTCATAATCCTCTAAACCCTTATATCCAACTTTTAAATACTTCTCTCGTAATCTCTTTCGGTGTCCTTGCATTTGGTTTTTTTCCAAAATAATCACCCCTTATTACTTTATTGAAATATTTCATAAACCTCATCTTTTGTTTTCATTATTTTAGGAATTTCTACTGCTGCTTTCAAAATAGGATACGCCAAAACTGCTCCAGTTCCTTCTCCTAAACGCATCTCCATATGTAAAAATGTTTTTAAATCTAGTGCTGTCATAACGACTTTCATTCCTGGTTCTTCACTCATATGAGTTCCTATTAGGTAATCTTTTACCTTCGGTTCTATTCTAGTTGCAACTAATGCTGCTACTGCTGATATAAAACCATCTATTAGCATAGGCTTTCTCTCTAATGCTGCACCTAAGTAAAGTCCAACCATACATGCTATATCAAGTCCACCAACGCATCTTAAAACTTCTATCGGCTCCTTATTAAATAAATCATATTTCACACAGGCATCTTTTATCACATCTTTTTTTCGTCTTAATCCCTCATCTGAAAGTCCTGCACCACAACCTACAACTTTTTCTATATCCTCTTTTGTTAAAGCGTATAATATCGCTGAACTTGTTGTTGTATTAGCTATTCCCATCTCTCCATTAGAGAAAAAATCATACTCTTTTTTTTCTTTTATTATTTCTACTCCAACTAAGATTGCTTTTATTACCTCATCTAAACTCATAGCAGGTTCTTTACTAAAATTTTTAGTTCCATAAGCTATTTTTTTTACGTATAAGTTTTCATAGTTTCTTGGAATATCTCCTTTTATTCCAATATCTATCAAATTTAGAGGTATTCCTAAACTTTTACATAAAATTCCAATAGCTGCAAAAGAGCTTAGCATTGCTTCTGAAACTATTCTTGTATATTCTATTGGACAAGATGATACTCCTTCTTCTATAACTCCATTATCAGACGATGCTATAAAATGGCATCCAGCTTTTAGTTCATTTAAGGGTTGGCCTGTTATTCCCGCTACTTTCATTGCTAAATCTTCTAAAACACCTAAACTTTTCTCAGGTTTCATTTTAGAATCTAATATTTTTTTACACTCTTTTATAGCTTCTGTATTAATACCAATTATATCATTTTGAATCTTTTTTATTCTGTCCAATTTTAGCCCCCTATATTTAATCCCTTTAATATGGGATATCCTTCAGAAAATTCAATTATAACTATACCACCATTTTCTACACTAAACTTCCAATAAGATTCTAATCCATTAGAAAAGTAATGACTTAAAATAGTATTAATTACTCCCCAGTGAGTAACTAATACTGTTGTTCCATCTAAATCAACTTTCTTTTCTATAAAATTAATAGCTCTTTTTTGAAGCTCTAAAACACTTTCACCAGTTATATAATTATAATTTTCCCAATTACTTTGACTCTTTTTTAACTCCTCTGGATATTTGTCCAAAAGTTCTTTATAAGTATGTCCTTCAAATATTCCAAAATTTAGTTCACGTAATTCTTGATCAATTAAGATTTCTAATTTTTTATAATTTACAATTTGCGCTGTGTCTATTGCTCTTCTTAAATCGCTTGCATATATCTTTTCATAATTTATATTTTTTAAAATTTCCCTAGTTTTTTCTGCCTGCTCTTTTCCTTTTTCTGTTAATTCTGGATCTAAAATTCCATAGTAAACCCCTTCAATATTTAATTTTGATTCACCATGCCTAACTAAAACAATTTTCCCCATCAATCTCACCTATAAAGTTACATACATTAAAACTAATGAAAGTACTGAAGATAACTCTAACAATGCTCCTAAAGTATCTCCAGTTATACCACCTATTTTTTTTGTCATTAACTTCCCAAATAAAAACCCACAAACAATTAGTATATTTAAAACAATAAATAAACTTATAAAAGGTAACATAAAATACTGAGCTATTCCATATAATATAGCTGTAACAGTGACATAAGATATTAATAATCCCATCTTATCAGTGTTATCAACAAAAGTTTTACCCATTCCAGTGGCTCTTGCATAAGGCTCAAAAGCACAGTTAACTACACTATTTATTCTAGCTAATATAGGTACAATAAGCATTATTACACCTTGATTTATTCCAAACAATTCCGATGTTTCTACTAAGAAAGCAACTTTAAATATAAAATAAAGTATTAAAACTAAAACACCATTTGTTCCAACTCTAGAGTCTTTCATAATCTCTAACATTTTTTGTTTACTTCTATAGCTAAATATTCCATCAAAAGTATCCGCTAGACCATCTAAATGCAATCCACCAGTTACTATAACATCAAGGGTAACTAAGATTATTGCCATTAAAATAGGCGATGGAATAAATGTTTCTAAAACCATTGCCACAGCTAAGTTTATAATACCTATCACTAATCCTACTATTGGAAACCATTTCATTCCTTTTCCTAAAGCTTTCGAATCAAAAGTTTTTCCTCCTGGAAATGGTAATCTTGTCATAAATTTAAAAAGTAAAGCTAAACCTTTCATTTTCTCCTCCAAACTCTATTTTAATTTTAACTCTAATCCAGAAACTATTAAATACGCTTCATGGCATTCTTTTGCAACCAATTGATTTATTCTACCGCCTATATCTCTAAAATATCTTCCTAAAGCATACGGAGGAACTAATCCCATTCCAACTTCATTAGAAACTACAACCATATCTAATGAACTATTTTTTATAAAATCTATTAATTTTTGAACTTCATTTTCAATCTCTTCTTCAATCTCTTTAACAATATCTTGAGTTATTTTATCCCAGTTAATATCTCTATCCATAATCATAATATTTGTGACTAAATTTGTTAAACAATCTAGTAATACAACTCCATTTAACTCTTTATATTCTTCTAAAATTTTATAAAGATTTTTATATGCCTCTATTGTTATCCAATTTTCTCCTCTTTGAATTTTGTGTAGTCTTACTCTTTCCTTCATCTCTTCATCAAAGGATATCGCTGTAGCCACATAAATCTTCTCCTTATTCAATTGAAAAACTTTTTTTTCAGCAAATGAACTTTTCCCACTTCTTGCTCCACCAGTTACATAAATTATTTTCCCCAAGCATCTCACCTTTTATCCTTTTATAATACTTTAATAGTATCACAATCTAATCAAAACTTCAACATAACGAAAAAGAGTGCTTAAATATATTAAGCACTCTAACTTTTTACTATTATTTTTGGAAATGTCTCTCTAATAATCCTAAGAAAGCTCTTCCATGTCTAGCTTCATCTTTAGCCATTTCATGAACTGTATCATGAATTGCATCGAATCCTAATTGTTTAGCTCTCTTAGCAATATCGAATTTTCCTGAAGTTGCTCCGTACTCAGCTTCTACTCTTCTCTTTAAGTTCTCTTCTGTAGAATCAGTTACAACTTCTCCTAATAACTCTGCAAATCTTGCAGCGTGACCAGCTTCTTCAAAAGCTATTCTTGTATAAGCTTCTGCTACTTCTGGATATCCTTCTCTATCTGCTACTCTAGCCATTGCTAAGTACATTCCAACTTCCATACACTCTCCGTTGAAGTTTGCTCTTAATCCTTCGATGATCTCTTCATCTCCGCAAGCTAATCCTTCTCCTACTTTGTGCTCAGTTGCCCAAACTCTTCCTGCAGTTTCATCATAAGCAACACATTTATCTAATCCTACCTTACATAAAGGGCAAGCTCCTAAAGCCTCTTCAAATACTTCTCCACATACTGTACATTTTACTTTTGCCATTTTAAATCCTCCTCGATTATTTTCTGTCTATATTTTATTTTTTTTTATATTTTTTAAAATTATAATAATTACTTTTTTGTAATTATTACAATTCTGTTCACAAGAATAATATACACCTTTTTTGTGGATATGTCAAACTTTTTTTATTTATTTTAAAAAAAAAAGAAAATTATAAAATATCAGTAGTCATATAAAATACTCACTCTAATATTTATCAAAATTTAATTTATTTTAATCTATAAATAAGGAGGTTTTTATGTTAGTTCGAGTGTTAAGCTCAAGTTATTTAGGAATTGAACCATTTTTAGTTGAAGTCGAAGTTGATGTAACTAATGGTCTTCCTATTTTCAATATAGTTGGCTTAGGAGATACTACTATATCCGAGAGTAGAGATCGTATAAGATCAGGAATAAAAAATATGGGGTATTTACTTGAACCAAGAAGGATTGTCGTAAACTTAACTCCAGCTAACATAAAAAAAAGAGGTTCTCATTTTGATTTGCCTATTGCAATTGGAATAATGGTTGGAATGAAATTTTTATCAGACTACAAAGGTATCTTAAAGGATTATCTATTAATGGGAGAGCTTTCTCTAACAGGAGAAGTCAGAAGATCCGATGGTATTATAAGCGGTGTTTTATTAGCTAAAAGTAAAGGATTTAAAGGTGTTATTATTCCTGAAGAAAATTTAGAGGAAGCATCTATTATTAAAGATATAGATATAATTGCTGTAAAAAATTTAAGAGATGTTGTTAAATTTATTGAAGAAAGTATTATTCGTAGCAAAAGAATTATTAATTTAGCCAAATCTTTTGAATCTACTTTAGATATGTGGGACGTTAAAGGGCAAATAAGAGCTAAAAGAGCACTTGAAATTGCTGCTGCTGGAGGGCATAATATAATAATGATTGGAGCTCCTGGAAGTGGTAAATCTATGTTAGCTAAAAGATTAACCGGCATATTACCACCTATGTCAGAGAGTGAAATTATTGAAACTACTAAAATTTATAGTATTGCCGGTGAACTCAGCGAAAGAGTTCCTATTATCATTAACCGACCATTTAGAGATCCTCATCATACATCTACAACATCCTCTATAATTGGAGGTGGTAGAACACCTAAACCAGGTGAAATAAGTTTAGCTAATAATGGTGTATTATTTTTAGATGAATTTACAGAGTTTGATAGAGTCGTTATTGAAAGTTTAAGAGAACCTTTAGAAGAAAAAAGGATATCTATAACACGAAGCTTAGGAAAAATGGAATTTCCTGCCAAATTAATCTTTATTGCTGCGTGTAATCCATGTTTTTGTGGAAATGGATTTGATGAAGAGTTGTGTACATGTACACCTTATGACATTAGAAGGTATACAAAAAAACTTTCAGGTCCTATCATTGATAGAATTGATTTATATGTTGAAATTTACAGGCTCAATGATAAAGAGATTTTAGATGAAGATCGAGGTGATACTTCTCAAATTATCAGAGATCGAGTTATGAAAGCTAGAGAACTCCAAAATATGCGCTTTGATAATAATAAACTTAATCGTGACATGGATAATAACGAAGTTGAAAAATATTGTTCTTTAAATAATGAATGTGAACAAATAATTAGAACAGCTATTAGAAATTTAAATTTATCCATGAGAACGTATCATAAAATTTTAAAAGTTGCTAGAACAATTGCAGATTTAGGAGACTCTTCTAATATTGAAAAGCATCACTTGCTAGAAGCCATTAATTTTAGAAAAAATTAATTAATAATAAAAAAGGAGAAGCAATTTTTTAGAACTGCTTCTCCTTTTTAAAGTTATTATCTATTTTTTTCAACTACTACTTTTGCTAAAACACCGTTGATAAACTCATGTGATTTCTCATCACCATATTTTTTTGCTAATTCTACAACTTCGTTAACAACTATCTCAGCTGGAACATCCTCAAATAAAACCTCATATGTCGCTATTTTTAAAAGTGCTTTTTCAACATTTCCTATTCTTTCTAAGCTCCAACCAGTAATATTATTTTTTAATGTTTCTGTAATTTTCTCATCATTTAAAGCCATTCCATTAGAGTATTTTTCAATAAACTCTTTTTCATTTGTATTTAAATTAGTTTCATCTCTTAACATATAACTTGCTAAAGTTTCATCTATCTTTACTTCAGTTAACTCCGATTCAAAAACTATTTTAAATAACTCTTCTCTTGCTACTCTTCTACTCATTATTGTTTCCTTTCTAATCCTTTAATCTATTTAATATTTGTTTTTTTAACTTGTCTTGAAAATCTCTATCTCCTAATTTAAATCCAATAAATGCCAAAAATAATATAAAAATAGTTTTTAGCATCCCATACTCAACTAAAAGAACTCCTATCACTAACCCTAAGATGGCATATAGATATTTCTTAAAATTAAGAATAAAATTTTCAATAATCTTTTCCAACATCATATCTGCTCCTCCTATTCAATTGAGTCTCTTCTAGGTGATAATCTAGAAATTTTTACCTCTATATAATCAACTTTTAAATCTAACTTTTGTTCTAAATTAGTTTTTATCAAATTTTGTATATCTACTGTTTTTGATGATAGATTATTATTTGATATCATATCTAAATTTAATTTAACAAAATATTTGCTTCCTCTATTTCCACACTCTATTTTTAAACCTTTTATATCGCTATCTTTTGACAAAATCTCTCTTATTAAATTTTTTACTGTATCTGTTGAAATATGAACTGATCCATGTTCATTTTTTATAACATAATCTTTTTCTTTGGAAAAATTAGATAATAATTTTAATATTGATATACACATATATATTAAGCATATATTAAAAATAACAACTTTAAATATAAGTGAGCTTGTGTCTATTGTTGAAAAATATTGTGGCATTGTTATATACCCTATTCCTGTTACAGCTATAGTAAATATTCCTATCCATGCAAAGAAAAATATTAACTTTTTTATCAATAAACTCACCCCTGTAAAGAAAGATTAGAGGCGTAATAAAACGCCTCTCTCATATTTTAATTATACAATCTCTATATCCTCATGCTTTTCTTCATACTCATCTGTTAAAATTTTTACATCCTGTACAAATACATTCACTTCTACAACTTTTAATCCAGTCATTGTACTCACTGCTGTTAAAACATTTTTTTGAACATTTTGAGCAACCTCAGAGATCTGATATCCATACTCAACTATAATATATATCTCTACACTGCACTCTTTTTCTCCAACTTCTACTTTAACCCCATTTGTAAGTCTCTTTTTCCCTAGCATTTTACTAACTTCATCTGCTACTCCACCTGCTAATTTATAAACTCCAGAAACATCTTGTGCTGCCTTTGCTGATATCGTCTTTACAACATCATCTGCTATTTTTATATTTCCTAACTCGTTCATAAAAACACCTCCGTAGATATTATACATATATTATTACATTTATTTAAAGTTTTTCCTAGCTATTATTTAATTTTTTTCAAAATTTTCTTCAATAAACTTCGTTGTAACTTTTCCTGCTCTGTATACCTTATTATCTAGCACCTCTAAATGGAATGGAATTGTTGTATCAATTCCCTCTATAATAAATTCATTTAATGCTCTTTTCATCTTTTCTATAGCTTCTTCTCTAGTGATTCCATGGACAATAAGCTTTCCAATCATAGAATCATAATATGGAGAAATTTCATATCCTTGATATGAGTGTGAATCTACTCTAACTCCAGGTCCTCCAGGAACAATATAAGTTTCTAATTTTCCTGGTGATGGTAAAAATCCTGCTGTTGTATCTTCAGCATTTATTCTACATTCAATCGCATGCCCAAATAATACAACATCTTCTTGAGATATGTTTATTCTCTCTCCTTCTGCAACTTTGATTTGTAATTTAATAATATCTATTCCCGTTACCATCTCAGTTACTGTATGCTCAACTTGAACTCTTGTATTCATTTCCATAAAATAGAAGTTATCATCTTTATCAACTAAAAATTCTAAAGTACCTGCTGAATCATAATTAATTGATTTTGCTAATTTTACAGCAGCCTCACCCATTGCTTTTCTAACTTTTGATGGCAATTTATACGATGGTGCTTCCTCTATTAACTTTTGATGTCTTCTTTGAATAGAACAATCTCTTTCTCCCAAGTGAATAACATTTCCATGTTTATCTCCCATAATTTGAATTTCAACGTGTCTTGGGTTTTCAACAAACTTCTCTATATAAACATCTGGATTTCCAAATGCAGACTCTGCTTCTGTTTGAGCAGCGATGATTTTGCTTTCTAACTCTTCTGGAGTTCTAGCTAATCTCATACCTTTTCCTCCACCACCTGCAGTAGCTTTTATCATTACTGGATATCCTATTCTTTCTTCTACTTCTTTTCTAGCTTCCTCTATACTTCTTATAATTCCTGTTCCATTTGTTAATGGTACATCATTTTCTATTGCAGTTTTTCTAGCTGTAGCTTTATCACCCATGCTTTCAATAGCTTCTGGACTTGGTCCAATAAATGTTATGTTATGAGTTTGGCATATTCTTGCAAATCTGGCATTTTCAGATAAAAATCCATATCCAGGATGTATTGCATTTGCTCCTGTTATCTCTGCTGCCGCTAATATATTAGGTATTTTTAAATATGACTCTGTACTTAAAGGTCCCCCTATACAAACTGCTTCATCTGCTAATCTAACGTGCAAACTATCTTTATCTGCTTCTGAATAAACAGCAACTGTTTTTATTCCTAACTCTCTTGCTGCTCTTATTATTCTAACAGCGATTTCACCTCTATTAGCAATCAATATCTTTTTAAACATAAAATCCTCCCAATTATCTTGCTGTGGCCTTTACTTTTAATAACACTTTACCGTAGTCAACTACGCCTCCATCTTCTACAGTTATCTCCATTACTTCTCCTCCTACTGTAGATTTTAAAGGTGTTTTTAATCCCATTACATAAATATAACCAAGATCTTGTCCTACTTTAATTTTATCACCTATCTTAACAGCATCTTTATAGAAATATTTTCCTATTCCTGTAGAGACTACAGTTTTTATATTCTCCTCTTTTTTACCTATCTCTTTCATAGGTTGTGGAGTTTCTTTAGGCATTACAACTTTTGGCTGTGGAGATTTTTTTATTTTTATTTTTAAATTTTCATTTTCCTCATAACTAATTTCAGTTAATCCACATTCACTTAAAACATTAATTAAATCTTCAATTTGAAACTCTTCTTTTTTCATAAGTTCCTCCATCAGTTTTTATCACTTATTTTAACATAATTTAAAAAATCATTCAAGATTACATTACAAGTGTAATTTTATCTTATAACTACACTTTTTTCTCCCAATAATTCCTCTATTTTTTTTATCAATTTAGGAGTTATTTCAATCGTTAGTTTTGAGTTTTTTATCTCTTTATTCCCATTAATATCTATAGCAAAACTTAATGGAACTTCTCCTTTACTCTCTAAAAGAATCTCCTTTAGTCGATTATACTTATCTTTAGATTTTTCATTAATTAATATATATATTCTATTTTTTTTATTAAACTCTATTGAATTTAAAGACTTCATACTTTTTACAACTAATTTTTTATTTTCGTTTCCATTAAAATAATCAATTTGAATACTTCCGTCTATTACTACAGCCTTACCTTCAAGTTCTATATTTAAATAATCTTTATACTCTCTTGGAAAAATAATTCCAGAAATTTGATCATAATAATCTTCAAGAATAAAGGTACACATAGGTTCCTTTGTCTTTTTTGTTAATATTTTTTTCACATCCCTTAGTATACCATAAGTTTTAATTATATGCAGTGGATTTTCTAATTTTATTTCTGAAATTTTATTCATTTTATATGTTTTTACTAACCAATTATACTTATCTAGAGGATGTGCGCTGTAGTAGAACCCTAAAAATTCTTTCTCTTTTTCTAATTTTTCATCTGGAGTAAAGTCCGTTACATCAGGTAAAACAAAACTTACCATTTCTGATTTTGCTCCTCCGAAAAGATTCATTTGCTGAATATCATCTTCTTTTATTTTCTTATTTGCATAATCAATAACTTTTTCAATCGATTCGATTTTTTGCTTACGATTTCCAGGAAGAGAATCTAAAGCTCCAGAATAAACCAGTGCTTCTATATTTTTTTTATTAAGTCCTTGTCCTCTTAATCTATATATAAAATCCTCATATCTTAAATAATTACCATTTTTTTCAAATTCTATTTTAATTTTTTGAGCTAAACTTTCTCCTACATTTTTTATAGCTGCTAGAGAAAATCTAATCCCACCATTCTCTACAGTAAATTTCGAAACTGGATTATTAACATCAGATAATTTCAACTCTAATTTATGTGCTTTTGCATCCTCTATATAAAATGCAACATTTTCGACATTGCTTTTTTCAGATGTCATTATAGATGCATAATATTCTTCTGGATAGAAATATTTAAAGTATGCAGTCCAATAAGCTATTAATGCATACGCTGCTGAATGGGATTTATTGAATCCATATCCTGCAAATTTATCTATTAAATCAAATATCTCCTCTGCCTTTTCTTTAGAATATCCATTATCTACAGATCTTTTTACAAATTTCTCCCTATTTTCATCCATTATAGAAGCTTGTTTTTTTCCCATCGCTCTTCTTAAAAGATCAGCTTCTCCCAAAGAATAACTAGCCATTATATTAGCTATTTTCATTACTTGTTCTTGATATAAAATAACTCCATATGTTTCTTTTAATACCTTTTCTAAACTTGGATGAGGATATTTTATCTCCTCTAATCCATTTTTACAATTTATAAAACTTTCAACCATTCCAGATCCTAATGGTCCCGGACGATAAAGAGCTAGTAATGCTATTATATCCTCAAATCTATTAGGTTTTAATTGAACCAATATTTTTCTTATACCTATTGATTCTAGTTGAAATACTCCTAAACTATCTCCTGATGAAAGCATTTCATATACTGAAGTTTCATTTAATGAAATTTCTTCTAACTTTATATTTTTTCCTTTGCTCTCCTTAATATACTCAATAGTCCTCTGAATATTAGTTAAATTTCTAAGTCCTAGAAAATCCATTTTAAGTAGACCTAGCTCCTCTAATTCTTTCATTTGATACTGTGTCGAAATTTTATGATCCTTATTGTCACTATATAAGGGAACTACTTCCATTAATGGATCTTTAGTTATCACAACTCCAGCAGCATGAATAGATGCATGTCTCACTTTATTTTCTAATCTTTGAGACAGATTTACTAGATTTCTAATTTCATTATCCTCTGTATATAATTCTCTTAATTCTGAGTTCTCTTTCAATGCTTCTTCTAGTGTTGAAAATGCAGGTATTAATTTTGCTATTTTATCTACTTTAACTAAATTAACATCTAATACTCTTCCTACGTCTCTTAAAGCAGCTCTAGCTTTCATTCTACCAAATGTAATTATTTGTGCTACTTTATCTTCTCCATATTTTTTAGTAACATATTCAATTACTTCTTCTCTTCTTTCTTGACAAATATCTATATCTATATCTGGCATAGAAATTCTTTCTGGATTTAAAAATCTTTCAAAAATTAGATTATATTTTAAAGGGTCTAAATCTGTTATCTTTAAGGCATAAGCCACTAAACTTCCAGCAGCTGATCCTCTTCCTGGGCCAATTGGTATATTTTTTCCTTTTGCATATGCAATAAAATCCCATACAACTATAAAATATTCCTCATATCCCATTTTTAAAATAACATCTAATTCATATTCTATTCTTTTTAAAAGCTCTTCATTCAATCCACTTGGGTATCTTTGAGCTAATCCTTTATATACTATTTTTCTTAAAAATTCTCCTGAACTTTTTACACAATTTGGAATTTCATATTTTGGAAACTTTAACTCACCAAATTCTAAATTTAAATTGCATCTATCAGCTATCTTTTCTGTCATATCAATAGCTTCAATAAAGTCATCTCCTAAAGAATTTATAACTTCCATTCTACTTTTCAAGAATAGTTCTTTAGTCTCTATTTTCATCCTATTTGTATCTGAAACTTTAGCTCCAGTTTGGATACAAATTACCAAGTCTTGTAATACATGATCACCTTCATATACATAATGCGTATCATTTGTTGCTACACAACTTATTTTATGTTTCTTAGAATATTTTTGTAATTCTTTATTTAATTCTTTTTGGCCATCTACTCCGTTTCCTTGAACTTCCAAATAAAAATTTTCTTTGCCAAAAATTTCTATATAATTTTCTATTTTCTTATCAATGACTTCTTCTTTTTCATTCTCAAGAATTGCTCTTGAAACTTCTCCCTGCATGCATGCTGATAAAGCTATAATACCCTCACTATGCTTCTTTAAAAACTCTTTATCAACACGAGGTCTATAATAAAACCCTTTTAAAAATCCTATTGAAGATATTTTTAAAAGGTTTTTATACCCTGTTAAGTTCTTAGCTAAAAGTATTAGATGAAAATTTCTTCCATCTTTTTTTTCCATTTCAAATTCTGATATATATGCCTCAATACCAATAATTGGTTTAATCCCTTTTTTAATAGCACATTTATAAAACTCTATAGCTCCATACATATTTCCATGATCTGTAATAGCCATAGCTTTCATATTTAAACTCTTAGCTCTATCTAAATACTCCTCTATTTTACCAACCCCATCTAGGAGACTGTACTCTGTATGTAAATGTAAATGAACAAAATTTTTATTCATCCGCTCCTCCTTTTAATGGTTTTTCCATTTTAAAATTTTTATAAAAAACAACAGTTCCAATTAGATATAAAATTACTGTTATATAATATGGAAAATTATATGATATATTTTCCATTAAATACCCTGCAATAATCATACTTATGGCTCTTGTTACATTCGATGACATCGAAACTATGCTACTCATCAAAGCTCTATTTTCATAGTTTACGGTTTCTAAAGATATATTTTGAATAAGTGGTTGATTTAAGTTCATTAAAGTTGATCTCAAAAGAAATGAAACTCCTAATATAAAAATACTTTGAGGAAAAGCAATTGATATTAAAAATGGAATTGATAACAATTGACATATTACAACAGTATTTTCTCTTCCTAAAACCTTAGATATATATGGAACTAGTAGTCCACCTATAACTAACCCTAACTGAGACAACCCCATAATAATACCAACTTTTTCATTATCAATATTCAAAGAAAACTTTAAATATACACTAAAAAATGGAATTACTAATCCTGCTCCAAAACCTATGATTGTGTTATAAACAATAAAACTTAAAGCTTGACCACTCATAACTTCTTTAAAACCCTTAAAAAAATCTTTGTTATTTTTGTTCTTAATTATTTCTCTATCTTTCAATCCATTTAGGGGATAAAAACTAAATAAAATTAAAAAAGCACAAAATAAATAAACCAATGGAATTGATTTTTCTACTGCAAAAATTTTTCCAAAAGCTTTAATTAGTCTTCCCGCTCCATAGCTAGCAAAAACAGTTCCTAAACTTTGACTTACAAAATTTTTACTAAAAACCTTCACTCTATCTTTTTCTGAAGAGTTTTCAATTAAAAGCACTCCTATAGAAGAGAAAGGAAATCCATAACCTATTCCCATTAAAGCAGAAAATAATTTTATAAAAAAAGGAGTTGTTAAAAAGCTAACGCCTAAAATTCCTATACTCATTAAAATTAATCCCAATGAAATAGTTTTTTTAAAACCTATTCTTGAACTTAAATAAGCATTTATCATTGATCCTAATGCTATTGAAAGACTTCCTATCGAAAGAACTTGTCCTACAATTCCTTCTCCAAAACCCAAGTTTTTCACATGTATGCCTGTAAAAACATTAAATATACCTGATACGATGGCTGTTGTTATTACATTTATTAAAATAATTCTATCAATTTGTCTCAACTTTATCTCCCCCAAAAATTGACCTAATATATTATACAATATAAACTTATAAAAAAAAATACTTCTAAATATTTATCAGAAGTACAAAAAAATGAAACGACCTTCCGGGGGGGGATAGAAGGTCGTCTACAGGGGGGGATTAAATAATACTTTTGTAAGTATAAAGTTTTATTATAATTAAAAAATCATTACTAATCTTCTAATTATGTACTTTTGACGTAAAGTTTTTTATAAAAGTTTTATTTTTTTTCAAAAATATCTATATTTACTTCAACTGTAGTTTTTAATTTGTCTAATGCGAATAATTTTTCAACACCTTTTTGGGGACTTCTCCATCTATAAGGTGTCATATTAAATAAATTTTCTATACTTTCTTTTTCTAAAATCTCTGTTTCATACTTTAAATTTACAGTTTGTAAATGCTTAAATATTTTTAAATCCTCTACTGGAGAGTAGAACTCTTTTCTTACAGATTCGTAAACTACCTCTTTTAATTGTAATAGATGATTTTCACCAGTTGAAACAACTATTAATTTTCCACCCTTTTTTAAAGTTCTAATATTTTCTTCTGGTATTATTTTAGCAAACATACAGATTATAAAATCTAATGATTCATCCTCGATTGGTAAAGAACTTGCACTTGCTACAATCCACTCTATATTTTTATATGACTTTGCTGCTGAAATAACAGCCTCTTTTGAAATATCTATTCCTACAATATTACTATTTATGTTTAGTGCATCTAACTTTTCTTTTAATCTATTTGTATAATATCCCTCTCCACAACCTATATCTAGTATATTTAACTCTTTTTTATTATCTAAATAATTTTCAACAATTTGATTAACACCATCAGATATTCCTTTGTAATAACCTTTCTCCAAATAATTTTTTCTACTTAGTACCATTTCTTTATTGTCACCAGGAATTTTACTATTTTTCTGATTAGATAATAATAAATTTACATGACCATATTTTGAAATATCAAAGTTATGATTTCCCTCACATATATATTTTCTTTCTATTCTTGTCATTTTTTTATTACAAACTGGACAAATTATCATTTTATCTACCTCACTATTTTTTTCTCTTCTATATATTATATCATACATTTTATGTTATAATATGTTAAAAAATATTGGTGGTGATTAATTTATGTATGAAAATTTTTTTAATGATTTTATCGTTAATTTTTATGAAAAAATTGAAGATGAATTCGAAATATTAATGAAAAAAGAAAAAACTAAAAAATTATCTGTTGGAAATTTAGAAATAGACGTTATAGATTACTTAGATGATAGTAAAACACCTATTATTGAAACCATAAAAGATGGAGAAACTGGAGTTGAAATTTTTCTTAAGAACAAGGAACAAATTCCGTCTCCATACAGTGTAGAAGAAATCTATCATCCATTTTCTTTGGCTGTTTTAGTTGATAAATTAATAAAAAAAAATAAATACGTGGATATTTTAGAAAATTTTTATGTACAATCAGAAGAGTTAGCAAAAGATTTTTTAAAGAAACAGCAATTAGATTCAATAGATATTGTAGCAGAAGGTTTCGAAATTTTTGCTATTTCTAAAGCTACAGGTACATATAAAATTGCTGAAGGCGTTGTCACAGAAATTCTTTTAATAAATGACAGAGTTTTTGTAAATATAAAAAATGAAGATAACGAAGTAATTACTGCTCACGTTGTTGAATGTAACGCTGCTGATTTAGCAATGCTTTTAAATAATCTTTTAAATAAACAATAACTAAAAAAATGGCGGTAGTTTCTACCGCCATTAATATATAATTTGAAAATCTTTAAATTCTGATTTATCCAATATATCTTCATCTATTTCACTAACGTGACTCATAGAAGAACCTATCTTTAAATATTTTTTAAAATTATCTATTACTTTTTCATCTCCCTGAGCAAAAACTTCTACATTATCATTTGATAAGTTTTTTACACTGCCAGTAATTCCAAGTCTTGTTGCATTTAAATATGCTGTTATTCTATAACCTACTCCTTGAACTTCACCCTTAATTATAAAATGATATGTTTTCATTTTTACCTCCAAAACAGATATTTATCTAGATAAAATTTCAACAATTTTTAATATTACTTTTACTGATTGTTCCATTGATTCTATTGGAATAAATTCAAATTTACCATGAAAGTTGTGCCCACCTGTGAATATATTTGGACAAGGTAGTCCTTTAAATGATAGTCTTGCTCCGTCAGTTCCACCTCTAATTGGCTTTATTATTGGTTTTACCCCAACTTCTATCATTGCATTTTTAGCTAAATCTACGATATGATAAACTGGTTCTATCATCTCTCTCATATTGTAATAGCTATCTTTTAATGTTAAAATTATCTCTGCATCTTTATATTTTCCTTGAAGATATTTTACAGCATTTTCAATTAGTTCCTTCTTTTCTAAGAACTTCTCTTTTGAATGATCTCTTATTATGTAATCTATCTCTGTTGTTTCTATTGTTCCTTTGAAGTTAGTTAATAAAAAGAATCCTTCATACCCTTCTGTATATTCAGGTCTTTCATTAGCTGGCAACATATCATTTAGTTTCATTGCTAATAACATCGCATTTATCATCTTATTTTTTGAAGCTCCCGGATGAATATCTCTTCCTTTGATTACTATATTTGCCGATGCAGCATTGAAGTTTTCAAACTCTAATTCTCCAACTTCTCCTCCATCAATTGTATAAGCAAACTTTGCTCCAAACTTTTCTACATCAAATAGATTGGCACCTCTTCCTATCTCTTCATCAGGAGTTATTCCTATTTTAATTTCTCCATGCTCAATAGTTGGATTCTCTTTTAAATATTTTAATGCTGTCATTATTTCAACTATACCAGCTTTATCATCTGCTCCTAAAAGCGTTGTTCCATCTGTTACAATTAATTTTTGATTTACATATTTTTTTAATTCTGGAAAATCTTTTACTGTCATTGATATATTTAAATCACTATTTAGTATAATATCATTACCATCATAGTTATCTATAATTCTTGGCTTTATATCTTTACCATTAAATGATGGTGCTGTATCCATATGCGCTATAAATCCTATTGTTGGAATATCTTTTTGTGTATTTGATGGTAGTGTCCCCATAATATATCCATTTTCATCTAATGATATATCTACTAAACCAATCTCTTCTAAATCTTTAACTATAATCTTAGCTAAATTCCATTGAATCTCACTACTTGGACACGATTGACTTTTTGAATCTGATGTCGTATCAATTTTAACATATTGTAAAAACTTCTCTACTAAAAAACTCATTTTTCCTCCCAAAATTTACTTAAAATTATTTAACCCACCTATAAATTAACATAATTTGTTTGAAAAAAATAGTCTATTTTGCAAATTTATCAAAAATATGTTAACATCTTATGTAAAATAAATTTTGTGAGGTTTAAATTTGAGATTAGAAAAATATTTAGTTCAATGTGGCGTTGCTAGTAGAAAAAAAATTAAAACTGCAATTGCTCAAGGAAGAGTTACTGTTAATGGAAATATTGAAGTTAACGATGCTACTGATGTTGAATGGGGAGAAGATATTATTACTTTTGATGGAATAATTCCAGAAAAAAAACAGCTAAAATACTATATTATGTACAAAACAGCAGGATATATAACTGCCATGGAAGATGAAAATAAAAAAACTGTTGCTGAACTTTTACCTGAATATATTGATAAAAATTCTGTTTTCCCTGTAGGACGACTTGATCGTGATACTGAGGGGCTTTTATTATTTACAAGTGATGGTGATTTAAGTCACGCTATGGCTCATCCAGATAGAAATATGGAAAAAACATACTATGTTGAACTAGATAAAGAAATTTCCCACGAGGATATCATTGCATTAGAGCAGGGTGTAGTTCTAGATACTAACTATACTGCACTTCCAGGTAAAGTAGAGTATTTAAATGCTAAAAGTATTCATTTGACTATCACAGAAGGAAAGTATCACCAAGTTAAAAAAATGTTAAAAGCTGTTAAAAATAAAGTTATCTACCTTAAGAGAGTAAAGTTTGGTAATCTAACTCTTGATGGAATGGTTCCTGGTGAAGTTAAAGAGATTAAAAGAGAAGATATTATTATATAAAAAAGATGCTGAAAAATTTTTCAGCATCTTTTTTTATCCTATTACTAAATATGTTACAAAAGTAGAAAGAGCTAATATAAATCCTATTGCTGATTCATAAGGAATTAATTTTAATCTTTCTTCTAATTTTGTATTACTAGCTCCACCTGTACTATGGAAAAATGATCCATGTGGTAGATGATCTAAAACTGTAGCTCCCGAGTTTACCATAGCAGCTCCCCAAACAGCACTTACTCCAGCTACTAATATTACTCCTGAAAATGTTGCTGATGCTATTGTTGCTCCAGCTGTTGTTGATGCTGTTGCTCCAGACATTAATGCTCCTGCTATTGGTGCTATCAATTGTTCACTAATATTTGCTTTTCCTAAAACTGATAGTATAACATCTTTTAATGTTGAGTTTTTTATTATTCCAGCAACTGTTCCAGTTCCTATTAAAAGAATGGCTACTCCTGACATCTTTTGTAACCCATATTCCATAGACTCTTTTAATTTTGAAGTTTTACCCATCGCTACAATTCCAACTAGTCCACCAACTGGTAATGCTATTAAAGGATCTATATTGATTCCTGCTATTGGTCTTAAAGCCAGTAAACTTATAGTTACAATTGGACCTATTATGCTTCCAAAAAAACTTGGTAAATTTTCTCCACTACTCTGTTCAATTTCACTTTCTAAAACTTTTTCACCCTTTTCAACTAAAAATTTAGCTATTAAAATTGTTGCAAATAATCCAACTATTGCTGGAATTATATTTACCCACATAACTGATGGAAGAGGTGCTCCAAAATTTTCCGCAGCTGCTATTGTATTTGGATTTGGTGATATTATATTTCCAGATTTTCCTCCACCTATCATTGCACATAACATTGCCATTTTAGATATTTTTAATCTTTTTGCTATAGCTAAAGCTATTGGTGATACAGTTATTACTGCTACATCTATAAATACTCCTATTGCTGTTAAAATAAGTGCTGATAAAGCTAACGCAAATATTGCTCTCTTTTCTCCTAAAGTATCTATTATTGTTTCAGCTATTTTTGTAGCTGCTTCTGTTTTTATTAGTATTCCTGCTAAGATTCCCGCTGTTAAAATTCTAACTATTGCTGGTGTTACATCCTTTACTCCACTAACCATTAAATTTACTGTTTCTGGAAGAGATACTCCTCCCGCCAATCCTCCTATTATAGCACCTAAAATTAAACTATAAGCTGGATTAGCTTTTCTCATTATCAATATTATAGCTATTATTAATCCCAATACTGCTCCAAATGCTGTCATTTCTTGCCTCCTATTTTATTTTGAGTATTTTTTCTCACAAACTTTTATCAATCTAAATATTTCTTCAGTATTTCCTTTTACAAACTTTTCAGCCGTCTCTTTTTTCATAGCTTCCTCTAAAGTTATTGGATAATTTATTATTGAGAAGAAACTATCTATTCCTTTTTCGTGAGTTTGTACTGCATCATCTGTTAATCCTCCTGCTAAAGCTATTACAGGAATATCAAATTTTTTAGCTATTTTTGCAACTCCCACTGGTGCTTTTCCCATAGCTGTTTGATGATCTAATCTCCCCTCTCCTGTTATAACAAAATCAGCATTTTTCAATTCTTTTTCTAAACCTACTTTTTCTAATATCATATCTATTCCCGGTGATAATTTACCATTTAAGAAAGCTACTAAACCTCCTCCTAATCCACCAGCTGCTCCAGCTCCTGAAAGATTAGAAACATCTACATTCAGTTCTTTCTTTATTATCTCTGCTAAATCTTTTAATCCCTTATCTAGCTCTTTAACCATATCTTCAGTGGCACCCTTTTGTCTTGAATAAATTTCTGCAGCTCCTTTTGGACCATAGAACGGATTATCAACATCACATGCCACTAAAAATCTACAATCTTTTAATTCAGGTAAACTCTTTGTTGAATCTATGTATCTTACTTTAGATAAGATTTCTCCTCCAAATCCTAATTCTTTTTTATTTTCATCTAAAAATTTGTAACCTAAAGCTTGTAACATACCAAGTCCAGCATCATTTGTAGCACTTCCACCTATTCCAACTATAAATTCACGACATCCCTTTAATATTGCATCTTTTATTAACTCTCCTGTCCCATAAGTAGTTGTCTTCATAGGATTTCTTTTTTCCACTGGTATTAATGGCAGTCCTGATGCTTCTGCCATTTCAATTACAGCAGTTTTTCCATCTCCCATTATTCCATATCTAGCTTCAATTTTTTCCATAAGAGGATTATTTACTGTTACTGTTACAAATTTTCCTTTCGTTCCTTCAACTAAAGAAGCTACTGTTCCCTCTCCCCCATCAGCAATTGGTACTTTTATTACTTCAGCTTCTGGATATACTCTTTTTACCCCAACTTCTATTGCTTGTCCAAGTTCAAAAGAGCTTAAACTTCCTTTAAACGAATCTATAGCTACTACTACTTTCATAACTCCTCCTATAAACATTTTTAGTTATTTTACTTATTTTAGTATAGATATCCTTTTTTTTCAATACTATTTTGAAATAAAAAAAGTGTTGAGAATCCTCAACACTAGATAATTATCTTTTCTGTTACACTTTTATTTTCTTTTAAGTAACTAGCTAAATAAACAAAAGGTGTATCCATTGTAGCTACAATAACTTTCATAACATAAGTTACTAAAAATATCTCCACTAAAACTTCAACGGGATAAACCCCTGCAAAAGCGATTGTTGTAAAAATTAGATTATCTATTAATTGGCTTACTAAAGTACTAAAATTATTTCTTATCCATATATGTTTCTTAGCTGGAAATCTATTTTTCCAAAACTTATAAGCCCAAACATCATGCCTTTGTGAAACGCCATAAGCTACTAATCCTGCAAAAAGTATTCTAGGCATAAAATCAAATATCATTTTTAGACTTTTAAAATTTTCCGCGCCTGCTTGAACTGTACTTGGAACAAAAGATACTGCTAACTTCATTATTACTGCTGTTACAATCATACTTACAAACCCCAATTTAACAGCACTTTTTGCTTCTTCTTCACCATAATTTTCAGATAAAATATCTGTCACTAAAAATCCACCTGCGTACATTATATTTCCTAAAGTTGTTTCAAATCCAAAAAGATTTACTAAAAGTACAACCTGGATATTTGCTAATATACTACTAATTGGAACCCATATAAAAAGTCCTAGCTTTCCAAATTTTTTATATATAAAAATTATGCTAAAAAAATTAACAAAAAGCATTATTATCCATAAAATTTCATTTCTCATAATTATCTCCTTTTTAAAATTATTGTTCAAAAACTCCTAAATCTTTATTATCAATTAACAGTTCTACTCTTGGATCTTCTTGTAGTTGATTATAATTTTCTACAAACCACTTTACAAGCTCTTCATCTCTTTCAACTTCAGTTCCATTATTTATAAATATATTTACAGTTATGCTTTTAAAATACTTCAAGCCAAGTTCAATATCTTTTTTTATCATCTCTTTTGTTTGACCTTTTACACAAATTAAAAGACACACTGAATATAATTTTTTACTTAACTCTTCTATTTCTGGTGTATCTATTTTAAAGTTTTTTCCATATGAGTTTATTCTAAAATTATTATCAAATGTCTCCATTCCCATTCTAAATCTTATATCTACACCTTTGAAAAATTCTCTAATTTCGTCTAATCTATTTTTATATCCATAATAAATCTCAAAATATAATAATTTTATATTTTTATTGTAAACAACTTCTCTAATTCTTTCTAATGTTTTTATAGGTAACTCAAATACTGAACCTGAATTTATCACTTCTAAAGCTCCAAATTCTCCTGTCACCTCTTGTAAAGTTTCTAAATTAACTTTATCTATTTCTAATTCATCAGTTGAATTATCCTCTATATAATTACAAAATTTACATTTTCCATATTTACATGGAAAACTTTTTAATAAGACTATCTCTCTTTTATTTTTATTTTCTATTTTACTATATCTAATTCCCATTTTCTTCTCCTAATTTTATTTTTAAATAAAAAAAGAGCAGGAAACTCCTGCTCAAATTTAAAAAAAGGGTACAACTCTCCCTTATATTTTAATATTTTAAGCCTAGTTTTTTTAAGATGGAGGTTTCCGAACATCTACCATATAAATTATGGATTTATATTTATTTTACTCTTAATTCTATCATAGTTTTAAAATAAAATCAATTCTATAAGATTAAAAAAGAGACTGTACTAATTAAAATACAGTCTCTAAAATACTAGTTGTTAAATTTTGGTGCTGCTTCCTCTTTTATCATATCTATAAAGTTTTCTAATGACATAGATTCTTGATTTTGAGAACCAAATCTTCTTACATTTACTTCTCTATTTTCTACTTCATTTTTTCCAATTATTAATTGAACTGGCACTTTATATCTTCCATTAGCTTCTCTAATTTTATATCCAATAGATTCTGCTCTTGTATCTATCTCTGCTCTTATTCCAGCTTCTTTTAACATATCTACAACTTCTTGTGCATAAGGAGCAACTTCATCATTTATAGTTAATACTTTAACCTGACAAGGTGCTAACCAAGTTGGGAATGCTCCTGCATAATGCTCTATTAAGATTCCCATAAATCTTTCTAAAGATCCATAAACAACTCTATGAATCATTACTGGTCTATGCTTTTCTCCATCTTCTCCAACATAAGAGATATCAAATCTCTCTGGTAAGTTAAAGTCTAGTTGAATAGTTCCACACTGCCAAGTTCTTCCTATTGCATCCTTAATTTTAAAGTCTAATTTTGGTCCGTAGAATGCTCCATCTCCTGGATTTAATTTATAATCTCTTCCAAGTCTCTTTAAAGCTCCCTCTAATGCAGATTCTGCTTTATCCCAAATCTCTTGAGATCCAATAGCTTTTTCAGGTCTTGTTGATAACTCAATTGCATACTCAAATCCAAATAATCCTCTATAGAACTTATCTATTAAATTTACTACTCCTATAATTTCATCTTCTATTTGCTCAGGAGTCATAAAGATGTGAGCATCATCTTGAGTAAAGTTTCTTACTCTCATTAATCCATGAAGAGCTCCTGAAAACTCATGTCTATGAACAATTCCTAGCTCTCCTGCTCTTATTGGTAAATCTTTATACGAGTGCATTCCATGCTTATATACTAAAACTCCACCTGGACAGTTCATTGGTTTTATAGCAAATTCTGTCTCATCAATTTCTGATGTATACATATTTTCTCTATAATTCATCCAGTGTCCTGAAGTTTCCCATAACTCTTTATTTAGCATTATTGGAGTTTGAATCATCTCGTATCCAGCTTTTTCATGCTCTCTTCTCCATAAATCTGTTAAAACATTTCTCATCTTCATTCCGTTTGGTAAGAAGAATGGGAATCCTGGTCCAAAATCACTTGTAAAGAATAACTCTAGCTCTCTTCCTAACTTTCTATGATCTCTTTTCTCAGCTTCTTCTAAAAACTTTAGATGTGCTTTTAATTGAGGCTCAGTTGCAAATGCAAACCCATAGATTCTTTGTAACATTTTGTTATTAGAATCTCCTCTCCAATAAGCTCCAGCCACTGATTTTAATTTAAAAGCTTTTAAATATGATGTTGAAGGTACGTGTGGTCCTCTACATAAATCAATGAAATCTCCCTGTTTATAAAATGTTAACATCTCATTAGCTGGAATGCTTTCAATAATTTCTACTTTATAAGTTTCACCAAGATTTTTAAAATGTTCTATAGCTTCATCTCTAGTCATCTCAATTCTTTCAACTTTTATATTCTCTTTTGTAATTTTCTTCATTTCAGCTTCGATTCTTTCTAAATCTTCATCTGTAAATTGATTTTCAGGATCAAAGTCATAATAGAATCCATTCTCTATTGCTGGACCTATTGCCACTTTAGTTCCTGGGAAAAGTCTAATAACCGCTTGTGCCAATAAGTGAGCAGTTGAGTGCTTTATTATCTCTTCTCCCTCTTCAGTTTCAGGAGTTATTATTTCAACATGAGCATCTCTATCTAGTATATAGCTCATATCAACTTCCTTTCCATCTACTTTTGCTCCAACAGCTTTTTTAGCTAAAGAATTACTAATTGACTTTGCAACTTCAAACATATTTACACTGTTTTCAAACTCTTTTATATCTCCACTTGGTAATATTACTTTCATGTTTTTCTCCTTTTCTTCTATAAATATATTAATCCTCTAGATCATCTATTTTAATTCCGTTAAATAGGTATGTATCTGGAGTTGTCTTTTTATTTTGATCAGTTGTTGCACCTAATCCGAATATGTTACTTGTTGGGAATGTTAATAGTTTAAATTGGATAGCCATACTCCATTCATAGTCTTTAGTTCTATATGAGTAATCTCTTTCATAAGCCACTGCCCATTCATAGTATCCAAACTCTTTTCCTATCTCAACACCAAATCCATCAAAAGTACTTCTTCCATTATCACCTTGTCCTCCAAGTTGATCATAGAATTTAACATATGCTTTTGTTCTCCAACCTTCACTTGGTTTTCCAACTTTAGCATTTAAACTGAACTCATGCTCTCTTTCTGAATCTCTCCAATCTAATTTTTTCTCATCTGATACTCCATAATTTGTATAATTAGATTTTTGATTATAAATATAACCTAATCCTATTCTATTATATGAATAGAATAATCTTCCTTCTAACTCTTCTAGTGACTTTAAATAATCTCCAGTCATTTCATATCTCTTATCATTTCTTTGCATCATTAAAGAAGCATGGAATCCTCTTTTATAATCTCCAAAATATGTTCTATCATCAATTATTCTATTTAAATTAAACGTTCTAGCTCTAGAGTTTTCTCTATCTTCAAGAACTTGTCTAATTCTGTCTATTTCAACTTGGGATAATTGATCTGGAGTTTTATTATACTCTGAAGATGCATATGAAACTAATTCTGCATCTGTAAATCTCTTATCTTTATAAGTATAAGCTAAATAAACTATATCTGAGTTATATCTACTCAATGTAGGATTCCATTCACCCGCATTTTTATAATCTTCATAACTAGCTCTATATAAATGCTCTACATCTCCTCCTACTAAATATGAAACTGAATAAGTTTTATTTTTAGTATTAATTACTTTTGCTCCTAACTCATCTCTTTCATCTTTACCTTGAATATACTCAAGATTCAACTTGTTTTTTCCAAAATCATAAGTATAACCATATACATCTTCTCTAATTTTTTCTTCAGCATTATTTACATTCTCTATTTCCCAAATACTCGAATCTATTCTACGATTTTTATAATAGAAATAGTTATTTGCGTATCTATAATTAGCACCATAATTCTCAAAAGTCAAATCATTATGATTTTCATCTTTTTTATTATAATCTGTAAATCTTTTATCTGAACCATATTCTAAACCAAAACTATTTTTATCATCAATTAAGAAATCTAAATTTTGATTTAACATTTCACCTTTTTTATTATCATTACTAGCTCTTTTTATCTCTTTATAATCAACTTTGTATATAGTTTGAGTATTTCCTAAATCAAATGTAACAGTATCTGTAACTTGTTGGATATTATCCTTTTGAGCCATTCTTACATCTTTAGTAATTTTTGAATCTGAGTTATAAGAATACTCTTGGAACATATAAGTTAATCTATTTAATAAAGATAAATCTGTTTTTCTCTCTTTGTTTTCACTATTATCAAATATAGTTATATCATGAGTAAATCCAGCTCTATATCTAGTTGAACTATCATCTGTTGATATCTCTTTATCAGCTAAATTATCATAACCTTTATCATACTGATCAAATCTTACATTTCCATACACTTCTAGATTTCCAAGCCTTGATAGCGATAGTTTTTCGTCAGATAAACCTACTTCATAGAAATTCGAGTTATTTACATATATTCTATATGCGCTTCTATCCCAAGGATTATTTATATCACCATAGTGATAAATCCCTTCTCTATCCCATATCTCCTCTTTTGTATTACCGCCAGCTATTGTTAACTTCAATGAATCATACATAAAGTCTACGTAAGCTCTATTCTCAGATGTTTTATTATAAATAATATTTTCGTATCTATTATATTGTAAATCCCTATAGTTGTTAGTTTTTGTAATTCCATCAAATAAAGCAGTTCTTCTAAACGGATCATTTTCTAAGTTTAGTTTATGTTCAAACTCAGTATAATCATAACCAACTTTATAAAATACATCTTTATATAGATGATACTCACCTAAAGAGGTCTTCAAATCCTTACTGTCATATATACTATATTGCTCTACAGTCCATGGAGTATAATCAAACTTTATTCCATAAAAACCTTGATTATCTAATTTACTAAAATTTGGATCTCTTTCCCAAGAGTTTAACTCTCTAAATTTATTTCCTGTTTTATCATCATAAGATATATTAATCTTATTTACTTTATCATTGAAATTAAATCCAAAGTTTTCAGCTCTTGATTGTAAATCTTGTTTTGTAGATCCTGGATCCATATCATAAAGATAGTTATAATATGCTCCTACTGAATATCTATCATTTTCTTTTTTTATAGATACATCACTTGTTAAATCATAATCTGCTGATGATCCATAATCCATATCATCTAGTTGATCTGCTACTATTACTCCGTATACTTTTTTATCAGAAACAAGATTTACATCAGCTTTAATACTAATATCTTTATCTTCTCCTAAATTTGTTAACTCTGTATTTAAAGTATAGAATCCTAAGCTTCCACCACGGTCTGGTATACCATCGATATATTTCCATGTATTACCTGGTCTTCCTTGATTTCCTGTCCCATAAAAATACTTATCTATTGAATCATCTAAAGTAGGAATCATATTATATGTTGCATTCTTATAATTTAAATTAAAGAATCCATATTCACCAGAATAGTTATGATTATAATTAAAGTCCCATCTATTAAAGTTTCTTTCTACATCATTTCCATCGGCTTTTTTATCTATTAACCAATCGTTGATATTTAATTGTCCTTTTCCATAGGTTCCAAAATCATACCAATTTTCCATTCTACCTATTAAAAGTCCTATTCTATCTCCAAATTTCGGTGCTATACCACCTTTAAATTTACTATCTTTATCTCCCCATAAAACTCCTGATGTAATAAACCATCCGTAATCATCGTCATTTCCCCAACTTGGAAATAAAGGAACTTCTGACCCTTGTCTTATATTAAATCTATACCAAGGTAATGAAAAT
Organism: Cetobacterium somerae; assembly: GCF_022430525.1. Classification (NCBI taxonomy): domain Bacteria; kingdom Fusobacteriati; phylum Fusobacteriota; class Fusobacteriia; order Fusobacteriales; family Fusobacteriaceae; genus Cetobacterium; species Cetobacterium somerae. The sequence continues at coordinate 1,585,039 of NZ_CP092519.1, forward strand.
GGGATTACATCTGTATCTCCTATGAAAAGATTTGTATTTCTAAAGGTTACTTGTTTATCTGGTTCAATTACTATTGTATCAGATTGTAGATGATAACCAACTTCATTTGGGTTTCTATTCTCAAGAATTTTAGGGTCTGTTGTAAACCATGCGTCTCTTAAATAGGTTTTTCCATTTAGGTACTCTGTTTTATTTCCACCAAAATATATTCTATCATTTGGCTTTTCTGCACCAGTTACTTGACCAACTTCAAGATATCCAAAACTTTTACCAAAACTTCCAGTTTTCCCCTCTGTATCAAACTCTCCATTTAGTGAGTCCATTCTCAATTTTCCTGTAGGCTCATCTGCTTCTAGATAAAACTCTCCTGGAATATAAGCTCTATTTTTTTCTCTGTCAACTTTAACTTCAAAAGCTTTTAACTTTAAAGATCCATATCTTACATTTACTCCATCTGTCGAAGTCATCGTATCTGAATTCAAGTCTATCTCAACTTCATTTTGTAAATCATCAATCTTTTCTGTTTGTGCTTTTAAACTGGTTATAGCAACAACCATTAAAGCTAAAATTAAATAGATTTTACTTTTCATTGGCCCTCCCATTTTCCCATTTTATGTTAATTTTAATTATACCATAAAACAAAAAAGGTTGCCAGTAGCAACCTTTTTATTTATTATTTTAATAAGAATTCAATTTTTCTAAAAGCTCTGATTTTTGTCTTAACCCAACTATTTGATCAACTTTAACTCCATCTTTGAATATAATCATTGTTGGAATACTTCTAATTCCGTAATCTCCTGCTAAGTCTCCACTTTCATCTACATTTACCTTACAGATTTTTGCTTCAGTTTCTCCTGAAAGCTCTTCTAAAATTGGCGCTAACATTTTGCAAGGCCCACACCAATCAGCCCAGAAATCAACTAATACTAATCCTTTTGATTCAATAACTTCACCTTTAAAATTTGAATTATTTAAACTTAAAACCTTTCCCATTTTTTCCTCCTTAATATGGAAAATATTCCTTTAAATATATTTGTACTTTAACATAGACAACTATTTTTGTCAATTTTAATTTACTACCTATTTATAGAACTTTTTTAATAGATTTCCTTTTTTTTCTTTATCTTTTAATCCTTTAATTATAACTATACCTTTTTCTATATCTCCAATTAATATTCCAGATGATAATTCGTTATTTTTAAAGTTCAATTTTTTATAGATTAAATCATCATAATCTCTTTCACAAATAGAATCTTGAGTTTCTAAAACACCACCTGCTGAGAATATTTTTGTTCCCATTCCTTCAAAAGTAACTGGTTGTATTTTATCTTCATATTTTTCGTCAATTCCAATAGAATTAAGTCCTGCTACTTTTCCTTGGTCTGAAGATATTTGCCATAATCCAATTACATTTCCCTTGTATTCAGCAACATCTCCACAAGCATAGATATCTTTTACAGAAGTTTCCATTTTTTCATTAACAATTATTCCTCTATTAATAGCAATACCTGCTTTTTCGGCTAACTCTTTATTAGGAATTATTCCTGAACTAATTATAACAATATCTGCTTCGATTACTTCTCCACTATCTAAATGAATTCCCTCTACTTTTTGAGTTCCATCAAATTTTTCTGCTTTAGAGTTTTTATAAAGTTTTATATCACTTTTATTAATACATGTTTCAAATATTTTTGATCCCTCTTCATCAAGTTGTCTTGGAAGCATTCTTTGCATCATCTCAACAACAGAAACTTCTAATCCTAATTTCTGAAGTCCACATGCTGATTCCAATCCTAAAACTCCTCCACCTATTACAACAGCTTTTTTCTTTCCAATGCAATAGTTTTTAATTGCATCTACATCCTCTTTATTTCTAACAGTAAATATTCCTTCTAAATGAGAGTTACCAATGCTTGGGACCATAGCTCTTGCTCCTGTAGCTATAACAAGTTTATCGTATGATACTTCTTGTCCATCTTCTGTTTTAATAATTTT